>CAYLIF010000067.1:0-1671 GCA_964383845.1 uncultured Oscillospiraceae bacterium | reverse complement strand
CTAGATTAGTGACCTTTGTTGGACCTAGGATGGGAAGGAAGCGAGACCAGATTTGAAATTATCAGCAACAGTAGGATGTGCTATTTTTTTGGGCACTTGCAATAGACGGAGGCGAAAATTCTTGGTATAATGCGGTGATGAATAAAAACTCGCAAGTTGGCTTGAGATACCTGAGCTGCGTGACCTGTTAGTTAATTTCTTTAGTACTGACTTTTACATATAGAAAAGCGGAATATAAAACAATGTCTCTGAAGGGCAACAAATATGGCAGAAAACAGTAATAAAAAATTATGGCTTGCTTCACCTCATATGAGTGATGAAAGCTATGAGATGGAATATATACAAGAAGCATTTGACTCCAACTGGATCTCTCCAGCTGGAATGAATGTCAACGAATTCGAAAAGGAGCTGGCACACAAGGTTGGAGCTAGCTATGCTGCTGCGGTTTCTTCTGGTACTGCAGCTATTCATTTGGCCCTAAAATCTTTAGGAGTAGCTGATGGGGATATTGTACTTTGCCAATCATTAACCTTCTCAGCAACAGCTAACCCAATTATCTACCAAAACGCAATTCCTGTTTTCATAGATAGTGATTATAAAACGTGGAACATTGACCCGGAAGCCTTAGAAACTGCTCTAAATAAATACAGGAGTAGGGTTAAAGCTGTTTTAGTCGTTCACTTATATGGCTTATCCACCGATATGGACAGGGTAATGGAAATATGCAACAAGTATGGGGTTCCAATTATTGAGGATGCTGCAGAGTCATTAGGAACATATTATAAAGGAAAGCACACTGGAACCTTTGGCAAACTGGGGGTATTCAGCTTTAATGGCAATAAAATAATAACTACTTCAGGTGGAGGAATGCTTGTCTCTGACGATGAAGAGAAGATTGATAAAGTGAAATACTGGGCTACCCAAGCAAGAGACCCAGCAAGGCACTATCAGCATAGTGAATTAGGCTATAATTATCGCATGAGCAATGTACTGGCTGGTATTGGGAGAGGGCAGCTTAAGGTTTTAGATCAAAGAGTAGCGAAGAAGAAGTATATCTTTGAATACTACAAGAAAGAACTGCAATCACTTGATGGTATAGATTTCATGCCAATTAACGATTGGAATGAGCCAAATTACTGGCTAAGTGTTATTCTGTTAAATGGTAAAGTCAAACCACTTGATATTATGATGGCACTTGAAAAAGACAACATAGAATCAAGACCCGTCTGGAAGCCGATGCACATGCAACCATTCTTTGAAAAGTATGATTATATTGGTGGTCAAGTAAGCGAAAAACTCTTCGAGAGAGGCATTTGTTTGCCAAGTGATACTAAGATGACAGATCAGGACCTTGGGCGTGTCTGCAGCCTAATAAAGGGGTTATGGTAGATGAATAGAGACACTCCGAATACAACAAGCATCAACCAATACAGTCAGATTTTGATGAGCAGATAAAGAAGTATCTGGAAAGCGATAATTCTGATTCTTAATCCATGTGATTACAAGAGAAAGATAAGAATTTTGAAGGACCTTGTGGAATCATAAAATAATTACGGGAATAGAGTGACTAATATGACTGAAGCTAAAGCGAATAAAAGCATATACAGAAGATTTCTCAAACGACCATTGGATTTCATTTTATCTCTGATTGCAATAGTAATTCTAAGCCCA
>CAYLIF010000066.1:0-1734 GCA_964383845.1 uncultured Oscillospiraceae bacterium | reverse complement strand
ATAATCCTGATTTCCAAATAGGTGACATGCTGACACAAGAAGGAAAAGAAAGAATGTTTGATTTGGTGAAATCAGAAAGACAAGGAAAGTCAATCAGAATTACCCAGGGAGACATACGAGAAGTGCAGTTAGCGAAAGCAGCCATAAGGGGAGGTCTTCAAACCTTACTTGGGGAATGGGATCTTGAAGAATCGGATTTAGACCATATTCATATCGGTGGGGCATTTGGAAGTACTATAAACAAAGAAGATGCCATAGAAATCGGACTGATTCCAGAACTGGATTCGGACAAAATACATATCCTTGGAAACTCAGCAGGCACAGGGGCATCTATGGTTCTCTTGAGCAAAAGGGAAAAACACCTAGCTGAGAGGATACCTTGCAAGGTTAAGCATATTGAGTTGGCCCTTAGAGAAGACTTTCAAGAAGCTTATATACGGGCAATGGATTTTTAAAAACTTTGAAACGTGAAATGGAAATATAGTATGACTTTATTCGAATTATTTATCATAGGTATTGGATTGTCTATGGATGCCTTGGCGGTTTCTATTTGCAAGGGTCTTTCTATTGGTGGCTCTAAAGTTAAGGGGGCCTTAATTATTGGGCTTTTCTTTGGCTTTTTCCAAGGGATTATGGCTTTTTTAGGTTGGGCTATGGGTAAACAGTTTGCCAATACAATCGCAGCCGTAGATCATTGGATCGCCTTTCTAATTCTTGCCATTATTGGTGGGAGGATGATATATAATTCTGTTAAAGGTGGTGGCACTTGTTCATATGGCCCTATAAAATTGCAGGAATTATTGTTACTGGCCATAGCGACTAGCATAGATGCCCTTGCAGTTGGAGTAACTTTTGCTTTTTTAGATGTTGCAATTATAACCGCTGCTCTTATTATAGGGGTTATCACATTTGTACTATCCTTAGGAGGAGTATTGTTTGGCAGTAGATGTGGAAGTGCATTTGGTAGTAAAGCCGAAATATTAGGTGGTGGTGTATTAATACTTATAGGACTTAAAATATTGCTGGAACAGACAGGAGTGTTTTAACAGGATGAAATATAATCAAGTAGTTGAAGGTACTTTTATGGAAAGACCCAATCGCTTTGTCGCCCGAGTTAAGATTGATGATGCCATAGAAACCGTTCACGTTAAGAATACAGGAAGATGTAGAGAGTTGCTAATACCCGGAAGTCGGGTATTTTTGTCCAAGGCGTTGAACCCTAATCGTAAAACAGCTTTTGACCTGGTTTCTGTATATAAGGAGAATGCCCTTGGGCTAATTGGAGGAAACCCTCTTTTAGTTAACATTGATAGCCAAGCTCCGAATACAGTTTTTGAAGAATATCTTAAAGCTGGATCCTTTGTCCCTAAAATTATAAATATTAAAAGAGAGGTTAGCTATGGGGATTCTAGATTAGACTTTTATATCCAAACAAAGGATAGAGGAATATATGTTGAAGTCAAAGGGGCGACACTTGAAGTAGATGGTAAAACCATGTTTCCCGATGCTCCCACAGAAAGAGGCATAAAGCATATAAATGAACTTATAAAGGCTGTGGAAGCTGGCTATGATGCATATATAGTTTTTGTAGTTCAAATGGCGGGGACACATTCTTTTTCACCTAACAGAAAAATGCACCCTGAGTTTGCCGACGTTTTACAAGTGGCCTATGAAGCCGGTGTTAATATATTAGCCTTAGAATGTGAGGTTACACAAGATAGCCTTACGATAAAC
>CAYLIF010000065.1:0-1869 GCA_964383845.1 uncultured Oscillospiraceae bacterium | reverse complement strand
AAATGGGTGGTTTGAAATAAAGATAGATGGAGATTTGTTTAAGTGTATAGTGGTTTTAAAAAAGTATAAAGAAGAAGGCTAAAATATCTCTGTAAGATTTTCCCAATAACGTATCGGCATGAAATTGCGTTGGCACTTCTTGTTGGTACGTTCTTTTATTGCTATGGTTTCAAAATACTTTCGCCATTGGCTACGAACCAGGACTTCTTCCCGGGCTAAGGAAGGTAATTTGTCATATTCAAAAGGAGCAATAATGGATTTACCTTGGTTGTAGAGAAGGGCTTTTTTTCTTCGAGTATCGTGTATAACAAAATTCTCCTGGAGAAAACGATCACAAAAATGAGCAGCCAAAAGTGCGACAACGTCATGGTCTGGAGCAATTGGGGAATAAAGGACATTTTGCTCTAAAAGAGTGAACCTGATGAGCCCTTTAAGACGATGCACTTCATGAGTAACTTTTTTTTCTATAGACTGTAAGTCAAATACAACTGGGTTACCGTGAAGCAAGCTTATCTTTGAACCAGTCTTGAACCCAAGCTCTATATATCTTAAAATTTTCATTTCCTTCTCTTGGTCGTTAGATAAGTATCCATAGTATACTCTTCTCAAGTCCTCGTAGGATATTTTCTTTTGAATAGCCTGGTAGACCTTATCCGCATGTTCTTCATCCGTTTGTGAGATCTGGTATGGAACAGTAAGATCTACCTGGTAAAAATCCAAAGGATAAATGCCTTTTGCCTTATCTTGGTAGTAATGCTTATATATAGCTGTTAAAAGCCCTTCAAAGGTGCCATCATAAAGATAAGCTATCATTAATTAACCTCCTAATTCCATAAAGCCTGTAGGGCTAGTTATAGAAACATGCTTGGTTTCGAATAAAGAAATTTGTGGATCTGGCTCCGGTTTTAGACGTGCTTGAATAAGATCGTCACGAAGCAGGCCTTTTGCACTCTTCATTTCCTCAGCTCGAATATGTTCAGGAATAACGTCTTTACCTCCATAATATTTTCCATTACAGGTAAGGAAAAACTTGGCTCTTTTTATTACTACACCCATCTTTTTTAAATCTTCGTACTGTACCCTACAGACTCGTCTTTGCCTTAGTATTCTTAGGGCTGAGACTCTACCGATGCCAGGTATTCTAAGGAGATCGTCAAGAGAGGCCTTGTTTACTTCTATAGGGAAGTTCTCAATATTTCTAAGTGCCCATATTATCTTGGGGTCTAGATCAGGGTCTAAATCAGGATGCTCATCATTAAAGAGCTCATCTGCAGTGAAGCCATAGAAGCGAAGCAACCAATCTGCCTGATACAATCTATGCTCTCTAAGCAAAGGGGGCTTACTTAAAAGGGATGGCAAAAGAGGTGAATCCACTATGGGAATGTATGCACTGAAGTAAACTCTTTTCATCTGAAATGTTTGGTATAGTTTTTCCGAGGTTAATAGTATTTGACGGTCAGTTTCTCCTGAGGCACCAACCATCATTTGAGTTGTCTGCCCTGCTGGAGCAAACCGATGATTTGTTCTTAGGGCAGGTAGGCCATTGGAGTTATAGGGGGTAATAGCTAGATCCTGATCTTTGGTGCTTTGGGCCTTAGATCCTGGGGCCCTTAAAGACTTTTGATCAAGGATAGTGTCTGTAATTTGTCGCATAGGTCTAAAAATATCTTGAGGTTTTTTTTGAGGTGCCAAGAGTTGTAGACCCTGAGGTGAAGGGACTTCAATATTGATGCTTAATCTATCAGAGTAAAGACCGATTTGATGAACCAATTCTTCTGAAGTTCCAGGAATAACCTTGGTGTGAATATATCCACCGAAACCATATTCTTGGCGAAGGATTTTCAGGCAGGTTAACATCCTTTCACTGGT
>CAYLIF010000064.1:0-1974 GCA_964383845.1 uncultured Oscillospiraceae bacterium | reverse complement strand
ATAGTTATTACTACATTTACATTTCTTATATCCCCAAGGGATTCATCTAGCAAGTTATTTGAGAGCACCACTAAGTCTGCGAGTTTCCCAACCTCAATACTTCCTTTGATATTCTCATCAAATGTTGCATAAGCTCCGTTATATGTGTACATTTTTATTGCTTCAAGTAAATCGATCTTCTGGTTTTCGCCAACAGGTTCTCCTGTTACTCCATCACATCTATTTAGAGCCCCATATAAACCTTTCATAGGGTTTTCAGAGACTACTGGTGCGTCTGAACCTATTGCACAAGGAATATTCATGTCTAAGAAAGATTTGAGCGGGAACATGTAATTCACTCTATCTCCATAGTATACATTATAGTCTTTTCCGTTTCGTTCTATAAACCCTGGGTTAGCTATTGGAATTATTCCCAAGTCTTTTATACGCACTAGGAGTTCTTCATCCACAAGCCCGCAATGCTCTATTCTGTGTCTTGCATCAACACGAGGGTTGACCTTTTGGCTTTTTTCTATAGAATTTACTATCATTTCTACTGCCAGGTCTCCCACTGCGTGAGCAGTCATAGACATACCAGCATTGTGAACCTTTTCAACAACATCATCAATTTCTTCTTGGTTCCAGGTTAGGATTCCCTTTAAATGAGGATCATGAGAATAAGGCTTTCGAGTTGCAGAGGAAGGACCGCTGCTGCTTCCGTCAATCATTATCTTAATTGAGCATACCCCAAAGCTGTTTGTATTTTCGTAAAGGTTTTTACCCTCCGACAAGTACCAATTTATAGCATCAATGTTTCCTTGTTTACCTGCTAAATCGAATATCATTGCTTTAATTCTAATTTTAAGTTCTTTTGATTTAATGCCTTCATACATGAAATTTAAGGCCCGCAAACCATCGGATCCAGCATCGCAAAGAGATGTAATTCCGTTCTCGTGCATAATACGCTCTGCGGCTTTAAGGCTATCTTTTAGCTCCTGATCCGAGAATTCTGCAAGGCCGCCCATGTACATATGAGCATTTTCCTTAAGCAAACCCGTTAAGTGACCATTTTCTTCCACAACTTCACCCTCACTAAATCCCGAGGCGTCCTTGATCCCGCCCAATTCCAGGGCCATAGAGTTATAGATACCCATGTGGGCACAGCATCTTGTACACCTTACTGGGTTATTTGGTGCAACCTCGTCTAGATCCTCCTTGCTAGGGTGTCTTTTTTCAGCCAACTTGTTGTGATCGTAACCTGAAAGAACTATCCACTGGCCAGGCTTTTTTGTCTTCACGGACTCTTTAATAATAGACTGTATAACTTTAATAGAATCGGCCTTTTCAACGGTAATGTCAATAATCGGTCCTTGTTTTAATCCCAGAAGACCAAAATGAATGTGGCTATCTATAAAACCAGGCATAAGTGTGTTTCCTTGAAGGTCAATCTGGTGAGTTTTGTCTCCCACAAATTCAAGTACTCCTTTTTTGTTGCCACAGTAAACAATGGTATTGCCTTTAACGGCAACTGCTTCGGCTAAGTTGTTGTCAGCATCTGCAGTTATTACACTGCCATTTAGCAAGACTAAGTCTGCAATTACTTTCATAATCTACACCCCCAATGTTACATCACTTGATTCAAACGATTCCTTTGATAGTTTTGATATTTCTTCGTACATCAAAACGTTTGCCAATAGGCTTTGCTTAAGCTCCTTGACTCTGATTCTTTCCCAAGAAGTATGAATACAAATTTCTTGCCCAGCAGAAAACCCTATGGCAGGTTTTTTTAAGCCCGTCCCCACTGGAGGAATATCTGTACTAAAAGGCCAGTATATATACTCTGGCTTGATTCCTGATTTTTCTAGGGCTAGGGCACTTGCTTGAACGAAAGGATGGTCTTCGGCAATTATCCAAGGAGCCTTTTTGCTTTCGATTTCCTCTTCTAGGCCAGTATAACTTTTTCTCATGTTTCGATTGATTTCCACGTCTGCACTA
>CAYLIF010000063.1:0-2104 GCA_964383845.1 uncultured Oscillospiraceae bacterium | reverse complement strand
CAAAGAGCTACCATGAAAATCCGAGAGGCTAAGAATATTCCTATCATAATGATTTCTGCTAAGGGTGAAGATTACGATAAGATTACGGGTTTAAATTTAGGGGCTGATGATTATATTACGAAACCCTTTAATCCCTTGGAACTAGTAGCGCGAGTGAAGAGTCAACTTAGAAGATACGTTGATCTTGGAAGCCTTGAAAAGAAAAAAGGTGTATGTAAAACTGGTGGTTTAATCATTGATGATGAGCAAAAAAGAGTAACCTTAGATGGTGAACATGTGGCGGTAACGCCAATAGAGTACGGAATTTTAAAGTTTTTAACAGAAAATGCTGGTGTTGTTTTTTCCATGGAGCAGATATATGAAGCTGTTTGGAAAGAGGATGCATATAATGTTGAGAACACAGTAGCAGTTCACATTCGTCGCATAAGAGAAAAAATTGAGATTAATCCTAAAGATCCTAAATATTTGAAGGTGGTGTGGGGAATTGGATACAAAATTGAAAAAAGGCAGTAAAGGGTTTTATGTATTTATGTGTATTGTTTGTGGACTAGGATTTATAGCTTTCCTTACAGGTGTTATGGGATGGGATGTAGTTATAAGCGAAAGGGGTCATTTGTTTTCCTATGATCCTTTTGGGCTAATGTTTTGGAATAGTTATCCAGGCAATTTAAGCTGGGCAAGAGGTGAGTTAATAGTTTTTGCATTGTTTGTCGCGGTAGGAGGAATATTAGCTCTTGCATCTTTGATTTACCTCATTAAAAAAGCCCGTAATCATGAGGAAGATGGCGTAATCCAGATTAAAGGTATTGATAGATGGTATACAGAGGTCCAGCTAGGTCTTGTTGGTCTAATAGTTGTATTTGCAGGAAGCGTATTCTTACAGTCCACATTTTATCTCCTTCGTTTTTTGAACCAGGGATTCAGGCTAGGGTCAAGCCACGGTGCGCGTAACTTTACCTATTCAATTTTAAATGGTCAGATTTGGCAGGGAGCATTAGGAATTATTGTAGGTCTTGCAGGAGCGTACTTAGGGCTAGTTTTAATACTATCTCTTGTTAAGAAAATTAAAGGCGGAACATTTTTCAAAGATTCCTGTATTGTTATATTTTTTAGTTATTTGTACAGAGTGTTTTTTGAAAGTGGAAGTACTATGAGAAAGGTTGTTCTTGGAGCTGTGGTTATTGTTTTATTATCCGCCACCGTATTTTTAGCTCCTGTGGTTCTGGCTGTGGTTTTGGTATTTGCTCCAAGATTTGTGCGAAAAGTTGACGCCATAAAAGAGGGCCTAGAAGAAGTGCGAAATGGTAATCTAGCCTATAAGATCCCAATTGATGAGAGTAAAAATGGAGAGCTAGAAGAAATAGCAAGAGGTATTAATCAGATATCAGAAGGTTCGCATATGGCGGTTCAAAATGAAATAAAGAATCAAAGAATGAAAACTGAGCTTATATCTAATGTTTCTCACGATTTAAAGACGCCTTTAACCTCTTTGGTAACCTATATCGACCTACTAAAGACCGAAGGGTTGGATAGTGAAAATGCGCCAGAATACTTAGATGTGTTGGAGAACAAAACAAATAGACTATGTGTTCTTACTGACAACTTATTTGAGGCGGCTAAGGCGGCAAGCGGATCTATGCCTGTTAAGCTTGAAAAGGTTGAGTTGGTTTCATTGGTTAATCAAAGCCTAGGGGAAATGAATCAACGGATACAAGATAGTGACTTAGAATTTATCCTAAACAACAAAGAGGAAAACTATTTTGTATGGGCAGATGGATCTTTAATGTGGAGAGTAATGGAAAACATTCTAGGGAATGCTTTGAAGTACGCAATGCCTAATACCCGAGTGTATCTTGATATAAAAGAGGGTAATGGAAAAGAGGGGCATAATTCTGATATCGTTCAGCTGGAAATGAAGAATGTTTCCAAGGAGTCTCTAAATATGGATCCTTCAGAATTAATGGAAAGATTTACTCAAGGGGATGAATCTAGAAACTCTGAAGGCAGTGGTCTTGGCTTAAGCATTACCAAAGATTTAATGAAGCTTCAAAATGGGTGGTTTGAAATAAAGATAGATGGAGATTTGTTTAAGTGTATAGTGGTT
>CAYLIF010000062.1:0-2533 GCA_964383845.1 uncultured Oscillospiraceae bacterium | reverse complement strand
ACTCTAAAAAACAACAAAACCTCTTGAAATCAAGGGGTTTTACAGTGTCAGTATTGTAAGCGTCTATTAGCGCACACATAAAAGAACAAATAAAAAACCTCAGCGCTGCAGGGAACTCCTATAGCACTGAGGTTTTAAAATTATATTGTATTTACTTCTTCTTACAGTAGCAACTTTCAGGAAGCTGACCCATCCAGGGTAAAAGCTTATCTAGTTCTGCATTATCTGTTACGTCTATGTTTGGCAGTTGCTCTAGTAAATAAGTAATATAATTAAAAGTATGAAGCTTGCTGGCTTTTGCCGTTTCAATTATGCTGTAAATAACAGCGCTAGATTGGGCTCCCTTAACGCAATTAGCGAAGGTCCAATTCTTTCTGCCAATTACAAAAGGCTTTATTGCTCTTTCAGCGCGATTATTGCTGAGTTCAAGCCTGCCGTCAAGTAAGAAGCCTTCTAACTTAGCCCTTTGATTTATGTTGTAAGTAAGAGCTTTTCCCAATGGCCCTTTTGGAAGTGCAACAGCATTTTCCTTTAATGCCCATTCAAAATAATCGTCCAACAATGGTTTGCTGTACTTAATTCTTGCTAGATATCTCTTCTCAGGAGTATAATTCTCAAATTTTCTTTCAAGATCAAAAAGTTTATTGCAATAGCTAAGGCCTTTCTTCGCAGCAAGGGTACTGGAATCAACCCCTTTTGGCAGTGACTTAAGCGCCTCATCCCACTTTCGCCGGCTATGCGCTAGGCAGCCTACCAACCTGACCCCCGTATCTTCCCCGTCAGGCCCTCTTAAGAGTTTTCCATAGGCTTCATATCCGTCTACATGAACATAGCCTCTAAATCCTTTCAGGAAACTCACGGGATATCTGGCGCTCCTTCCTGGTTGATATTCATAAAGCACAATAGGATCATCTCCCTTTGTTGTTCGATACATCCACATATAGCTTTTACTCTCTGGAGTTTTACCATCTTCATTTAATACTTGAATTGTTGTTTCATCTGCATGGATTACTTCCTTTGCGATTAACAATTCATGCATTCTTTCATATAAATGTGTCAGATGGTGCTCTGAACTATATATCATCCAATTAGCAAGATTTTGCCGTTTGATTTCAAGCCCATAATAATGGAACTGCTGCTCCTGCCTGTAGAGTGGTAATGCTTGCTCATATTTTCTAGTCATAATAAATGATATTAAGGAAGGAGAGGCAAGGCTATTTGGTATTACGGGTTTTGGCATAGGCGCCGTAATAATTGGAACTGTTATGCCTTCCTTTTCGCATTGCCTGCAAGCATAAACATATCGGATATGCTGGGTAACCATGACCTGTGCTGGAATGACTTTCAGCTCTTTTCGAATTTCCTTTGACATCTCATGCATAGGGCCTTGGCATTCAGGACATGTTTGCTCTTCTGCTGATAGCTTGTATTCTATAACTTCAACTGGTAGGTCTTCTGTTAGATATTCTTTGTTGCCTTTTTTTCTAACACCACGTTTATGAATCTTTTTAAGTTCGGGCTCAGGCTCTACATCAGAGGCCTCTAATTCAGCTTCGTTAAACATATATATTTGGCCCGAATCTGTATCGGTTTTTTCGCTAGAAGCTCCATACTTTTTCTGATTGGCAAGACGCATCTGCCCCTCATACCATTTTAGCTTAGCTTCAAGCTCATTAACCTTGGAAGAAACCTTTACAAACTCATCTTCAAGGGTGTTTCTATCATATTTAGTTAGGTCCACCTTGACCACATTTCCTCTTGTTTCCATGCCTAAATTATACCATTATTCACAGTAAAAAGCAATAAAAACAAAGGCCATAACGTTGATATTTCAACATTAATGCCCTGTGTTTTCTATAGTAATTTTCTTTCTTTAACTTCTCTTTTATGTTTGACAATACCCTTTGTTTTTGCAAATTGTTCCAAGGATATTCCATCCAGCAAACACCTAAGCTCCGGTCCAGTAATTATAGCCGCTCCTTGTATATCATATCTTGGTATAGGGAATCTTCCTTTCTCAAGGCGTTTGTAATAAAGGACAAACCCATTATGATCCCATTTCAAAAGCTTTGCCCGTGTTTTGTCACCGTTGTAGAATAGGAAAATAGCATTTTCAAATGGATCGAGCTTAAATGATTCTTGGACGATTACCGCAAGACCATTAATTGATTTTCTCATATCAGCTTTATGGCAAGCTATATACACTTTGTCAATATGCCTAACGTCTAACATATTGATTTCACTACAGTTAAAAGTTTTCTTAAAGCTGCCTCATCAAAGTATACAGGAACATTAACTATGACATCTCCAATCTGAAGAGTAGCCATACTAGATCCTGAAACATTTGTGGTTTCCTGCGTCACTTTTATTGGCATAAATGTAGGAACATCGGCTTCCATTTTCTCGTTCTTTATTTTGTTTCTCCAATATCGAAATCCAGAATCTGAAAATCCATTCTTTTTGCACCAGTCCTTAACGGTTACACCTTCGCAGCCTTCAAAATCTGCAAGTCTTTGTTCCCATACACTTCTAT
>CAYLIF010000061.1:0-2535 GCA_964383845.1 uncultured Oscillospiraceae bacterium | reverse complement strand
CGAAACCATATTCTTGGCGAAGGATTTTCAGGCAGGTTAACATCCTTTCACTGGTAAAATCAGGAGACTCTTCAACTGCTGAGCTAATAAATAGTCCTTCAATGTAGTTTCTTCTGTAAAAGGATATCACCAAATCAGCCAGTTCTCGTGACTCAAAGGATGTTCTTTCAATATCGGAAGTCCTTCGGTTTACGCAGTAGGCACAATCGAAGACACATCTATTGGAAAAGAGTATTTTGAGTAGGGAAACACATCGGCCATCTTTGGACCAGCTGTGGCAAATTCCAGCATTACTTGCGCTACCAAGTCCCCCTTGATTGCTTCTTTGACTGCCGCTACTTGAGCATGATACATCGTACTTCGCACCTTCTGCTAAAAGTCGGAGCTTTTCCATTGTGGATTCATTCATGATAGACCTCCATATTATTAAGGGAATTATACACCAAAAAGAACAAGTGTTCAATACATATGTTCGCAATTTTTGCTGATTCAGCCCTCTGATATATTTTTGATGCATTTACATTAAAATAACTAAGTGATACAATCTTTACATCGTTTAAAGGACAAAGGGGGGTATTATGAACAAAGAATTGCTTATCATATTTGATATAGGGGCACACAATAATCAGTCTGTAGCAAAAATTGCAAGACTAGGGGGAGTGTACTGCGAGGTGAAGCCACTAGATATTTCCAAAGAAAATACTAAAGCAAAAGCTGCTTGTGTTATAGGAGAAGAAGAAAGAGAATTATCTCCAGATGAAAAAGACTATTTAAAGACCATGGGAATTCCTGTTCTTTATGGAGCCAACATTCTTGCAGAAGATAAAATCATGGCTTTTATAGATGAATGCGGTTTTATAAAAGACTGGTCTGTAGATGCTTTTATTCTAGACGCAGTTGAAGAGATTAAGAAGCAAGTAGGGGATAAAAGAATTTTATGCGCTCTTTCTGGCGGGGTAGACAGTGCAGTTTGTGCGGCCATAGTACATAAAGCTGTGGGAGATCGCTTGGTTTGTGTTTTTGTTGACCATGGGTTAATGAGAAAAGGAGAACCAGAATTAGTACAAGAAATCTTTGCCAAGCAGTTTGGAATGAATTTAATCACTGTAGAGGCAGAAGAGAGATTTCTTTCCAAACTAACTGACGTTTCTGATCCTGAAACTAAAAGAAAAATAATTGGCGAAGAATTCATTCGAGTCTTCGAGGAAGAAGCCAAGAAACTAGGAGACATTCCATTCTTGGTTCAAGGAACTATATATCCGGATATCATAGAAAGCGAATCAACAAAAGGGGTAGTTAAATCTCACCATAATGTTGGAGGCTTGCCTGAAGACATGAAGTTCGAATTAGTTGAGCCTGTTAAATGGCTTTTCAAAGACGAGGTTAGAATGGTAGGAGAAGCCTTGGGCTTACCCAGGGAACAAGTTTGGCGCCAACCATTTCCAGGGCCAGGACTTGCTGTACGAGTAATGGGAGCCATAACCAAAGCGAGATTGGACATGGTTAGAGAAGCAGATGAAATATTTAGAGATGAGATTGCGTTAGCTGGTCTAGAACGTGAAATATGGCAGTACTTCGCCCTTGATCCAGCGGCCCGTTCAACGGGTGTGAAAGACGGAGCTCGTACATTTGAAAGTGTTATCTGCCTAAGAGCAGTACAGTCAAGTGATGCAATGTCTGCTGATGTTGCAGACTTATCTTTTTCTCTTCTCAACAAAGTCGCTATGAGGATAACCAGCGAGGTAGAAGGTGCAAATCGAGTAGTTTACGACATTACGCCGAAGCCTCCAGGGACCATTGAATGGGAGTAGTAACAACATTGCCATAAGGCATTGATATAACAGAGTTTGTGGCCCTTGATTCCCTACTATGACCAACTTTTGACCAACTTAAATTTAAGGGTTAAGAATGTAAGCATAAAATTTTAGGGCATTAGTAGGAATTATAAGAGAATACAACTATCAGTAGGAAAAGCTTTAAATGAGAGAATTTATCATGTAAGAAATACAAGTAATTTTTTCGTAAGTTTATAAGCTTATGGAGGTTGAGTCATATGTCAGAGATAAAGAAATATAGTGGGACATGGAGATTATTTGAAAAGGAGCAATTGTATCAGGGAGAGCTGCACGTGGACTATGAAAAGCGAGTAATTGTTCTTGAAATAATCATTCCTGCGAGCGATAGAAACCCTATGCCAGGTACTCCGCATAAAGGGAGAATCCCATATATTTGTGGCACATTATTTTCTGGTGCAAAAGTCTTGTTATATCAATGTATTACTGGGAAAGAAAATTGTCGTGTTTTATCATATACTCAACAAAGTATATATGCAGATTATGCCTTCTGGGGTTTAGCAGTTAACTCTGAAGATGAGATTAAATTTTCTGCCTTAAATTTTGATTTTGGTGAAATCATAGACTGGTCCGGTTTGTGTAGGTATGTCTGGGATTTTAGTGAAGATGGAAGTTTCAATCTAATGTGGATACATAAAAAACCTGTTAAATTTAATTTAAATGAAAATCTTGAGTTGACTTT
>CAYLIF010000060.1:0-2645 GCA_964383845.1 uncultured Oscillospiraceae bacterium | reverse complement strand
GCAAAAGGGCATGTCTTGGCTATTGAAAGCCTTAGGTCTGGGGTCAATGCCTATAATATTGGAACTGGACAAGGAGCATCCGTTTTGGAGTTGATTAGATCATTTGAACGGGCAAATGAAATCATAGTTCAATTCGAAGTAGAAAAAAGGCGTCCAGGAGATGCCGCTGTTTCCTATGCTTCAATTACTAAGAGCAAGGATGAATTAGGCTACTATCCTGAATATGATCTAGATTGTATGGTAAAGGATGCTTGGAAATATATTGTTAAAAGTTAGGTATGCAATATATAGTCTTTCCGATTCTAAACTTAGGAGAAAATAGAATTTAATAAAAGGGTAGATAGAGTGGGGTCTTATCATGAACTACAAGGATTTGCTAGATTCAAATTCCGCGATTCTGGTTGGGAATGGAATAAATTGGCCTGGTAATAGCAGCTCCATAAGTTGGGAGTCTATTTTAAAAAGTCTCGAGAAAGATAAAGGACGTGGTAATGTACCTAAAGGATATCCTTTAACCGAGTATTTTGAAATTGTAAATATTAATAGAGATAACCAGGATGGAATGGTAAGCGATTTCATAGAAAAAGTTAAAAACATTGAACCCAGCAGTGCACATCATGACTTAGTAAATACCTGTATGGATAAAGGAATTAATATTCTAACAACTAACTTTGATCATTCAATAGAAAAGACTGGCAACTTTAATAAAGGCTCATATAGAAAGTTAGCCAAGGGGTTCACAAACTACTATCCATGGCAAAGATACTACTCTGATGAGAATAATCCCAACAGCATCAAAATTTGGCATGTCAATGGAGACACGGAATATATAAGGTCAATAAAACTTTCTGTCTGCGATTACGCCGGCTGTATTAATTATTATAGAAGATTTGACCCAACATCTAAGAGTAACCAGTACAAGAGCGATAGAACTTGGATTAATGAAATAATGGAAAAGAACCTTATAATAATAGGCCTAGCTTTGTCTGAAGCAGAAATATTCTTAAGGCATGTTTTAATACGAAGGGCCTCATATTCCAGGAAGAGAGGCAAGGGTTTAAAGGGATATTTTTTGACAACGGAAAATCCCGAAACGGTAGAAGACAGCAGATTGAAGTTTTTCTTGGACAGCGTGAATATAGAGATGAAGTACTTTACGGATTACGATGAAATGTATGGGGTTCATTCTTGAGAACAATGTTGTCGATGCCAAAAGAAAGGTAGCTCACAAGTAATGGATAAATTGAACTTCACAGGTAAAATTATATCAATCCAGCCTCGCATTCGTCTTAATAGATCCTTTGATGAGTCCTCCCATTCATACCTTGGTTTTGCTATTAGATTAGAAGGTGAAATCGACAACAAAGAGCAGGATAGCTTTGAGAAGACAATCTTTTCTGTTGGCATCGGCAAGGCAGCACATGCTAAACATCAATTCAAAGTGAATGATGTAGTCTCTGGAGAGTGTTTACCTGTTTCTGATCCAGTCCTTAAGCCTGTTGATTATTATAAGGTATCAAAACTTAAACTCATCAAGCAAAGTGTCAGCATAGCCAGCGAATCAGCGCCTTGGGAACAGGTGCCTCCAGAGCTAGAAGTATACAGAGCAAGAGGACACCGAAGACTTGCGGCCAGGACATATGAAACTTTTTGTAGCAGTTGTATGTGGGGAGCCAGGATGGCTGTTGAGATTATAGTAGATAATTGGAACCCTAAAGGTCGGAAGAAGTACAGGTATGAGACTTTCTGTTATGGTCCTTTGAATTGTAAGCTTTATAAGGCTGGGGTTAATCGTAAGGTAGAAGGTCGAAATGGAATGGTTTATGTTGAAGAAGATTGGGTCGACGAGATGGCAGTGGAGCATCGTGGTGAGGAGGAGTAGGCCAAGCCTGCTAATCAAAAAGTGTACCAGCTTTAACAATTATCCCGTGTACTACATAGAAAGAACCAAAGATTTCTAGCACAATTAAAATAAAACGAAAATGCTGATTAGATTCATAAAGGGGCTGATCAGCATCTGAGAGTTTAGGGAATAGCGGATTAATGTTAGGAGACATAGAAAAACAAGGAGGGACAAATGAAATCCTATATAATAAAAATTGAATTGGAAGAATCAAATCCACTAATTTGGAGAAGAGTTATTATGCCAGCAGGTGCAACCTATAGAAGGCTCCATGATGTCATTCAGAATTCAACCAATTTCAAGAGTGGTTACCCAAGTGAAGGCTATCACCTCTATGAATTCGATCTTTCCAAGGAAAACATGATCGTAACCGACGATGAAGAAGCCTATCTTCAACATAAACATTATTTAAAGAACAAGGAGTATTATGAAGAGCGTTTGAAAACAATGCCTACTGAAATGTTACATTTTGAAAAGGCTCACCAGGAACGATTAAAGATTGAGGTTCGCAAACCTAGCGGCTTGAAAATAGATGACTATCTAGAATGCCACAAAGAAATCAGATATAACTATGACTTTGGAGATGATTGGTGGTTTACTATAAAGCTTGAAGAAATTGTTGAGGATTATCACTTTGGATATCCACGTCTACTTGATGGCGCTGAAACAGCACCCCCTGAAGATGTAGGTGGTATTTATGGCTTTTACGAATTCATGAAAATCTATAGTGATGAAAAACACC
>CAYLIF010000059.1:0-2697 GCA_964383845.1 uncultured Oscillospiraceae bacterium | reverse complement strand
GCTTCTTATAAATAATCCAGAGCTGGCACGTAAAATAGGAAATGAAGCAAGAAAACAGCTTGCTCCATATTCCATTGAGGGAGTACTTCCACGGGTAATGGACCTCTATCTGTCGGCAGTAAATCAAGGAGAAGATAAGTATGAAAGTTCCTCTTAGTATTGTGATACCAGTTTATAATGCTGCTCCCTGGTTATGTCAATGCTTAGATAGTTTGCGTTCCCAGACCTTTTCTAACTGGGAGGCAATTTTGATTGATGATGGTTCCACAGACGCCAGTTCAGAAATTTGCAAAGAATATGCCGCCCGAGACAAGCGATTTTCTTACTTTAGGCATAGCTATAATAGAGGTGTTGTTTCTGCAAGGAGAAGCGGTGTACAAAATGCTGTGGGCGAGATGGTAGGATTTTTAGATGCTGACGATTGGTTAGAGCCGGATATGTACCAAGAGATGATTACTGCCGCCGATAATGGGGAAGCAGTAGTTTGCGGCTACTTCCGTCACAGGGGGGGAGTTGTTGAATGTCCCTCTATATTTCCGGGAGACGGGGTTTACTACGGACTTAGTTATGAGAATTTGATACTGGCGGAGATGTTGTGTAATAAAGAACGCAGTGCTTTTGATAGGACGCCTACTCTTTGGAATATGATTCTACCTAGAGAGCTTGTTGGTCAGGTTTTTGAAAAAATGGACAAGGGTATGGCTAGGGGTGAGGATGCCCTCTGTGTATATACTTGCTTGCTGCAAATGAAAAGTTTAGCATGCATCAAACAACCCCTTTATCACTACCGGGTTCACGGAAATTCTGTTATGGGGAGGGAAGGCTTTGGAGATTATAACGCAACACTTTTGTTTTACCGTCAGCTTCGTAAATCTCTAGAACATTTGAGACCGAAGAGTTTGTCACAGGCAGATAGCCTTTTTCTTTACCTCATTTCCCTTGGAGCTTACGAAAACCCAGCATTGTTGGATTACTCAGAAGTGAAGAAACTTCTTTGGAAGGAAAGACTTATAGGCAGTTGTTTGGAATGGAAAAATCGAATTTTACGTATGCGAATAAAAAGCCTTTTTGCGCCTAAATCTGGTACTGAAAAAAAGATGGAGGATTCAATTTGAGAAACATATCTTCTTCGACCCATGAGTCAACATTTGTTTTTTCAACAGATCGTGGATTTGTCCCCTGCTTAGGAGTATTAATCCGATCGATTCTGGATCATGCCAATTCAGAAAGAATGTATAGATTAGTGGTCCTGCATAGCCAGCTAGATACAAAAAACATACTTACTTTAAAAGAAATGACAAAAGACTGTAAAAATGTAAGGTTGGACTTTATGGATGTAACTGAGGAGCTAACTGGATATTCCTTTTTTACGGAAAATCGTGGGAATACTCGTGAAGCATACTTCAGATTACTTATTCCTTGGCTACTACCCCAGACAGAAAAAGCCGTTTATCTAGATTGTGATATGGTGGCCCTTACTGATATATATGAGCTTTATGACACAGATGTAAGTGATGTACTTCTTGCCGCTTCGAGAGATTTTATTGGGATTGGAATTTATTATTCAGGAAGATTTGGGCTCAAGAACTATTTTGACAATGAATTATGTTTTCCAAATCCAGATGATTATTTTATCAGTGGGGTTTTAGTGATGAACCTGGAAGCTTTCAGAAAAAGGTTCAGTAAAAAACAAATTTTAGATTACGCTGCTTCACAACCTTGGCATTTTCATGACCAAGACGTATTGAACATTATTTGTTTTGGAGAAATACTTTTTCTTTCTGCAAAATGGGGAGCGGTGGGTAATAGCGAGTATGAAAATTTTTTGACTCCTAAACTTAGAGTAGAGGCCATGAATGCTCACCAAGATCCATATATCTTCCACTTTGCAGGTCCACGAAACAAACCATGGCACCGAGTCACTGAATACTCCTTGGCATGGTTTTGGCCAACGGCAGCAAGGACTCCTTACTACGGAGTATTAATGGAGAAGTTTGTAGAATGGCAGCATCCAAGCCAGGTCAAGATTAGAGGAGAAAAAAATATGCTGAAACGGTTTTTAAAAAAATTCCTTCCATCGTCTGCTCGTCATTGCGGGACATTGTAATATGTCTTGCGCAGGCTGCGCCCATTTTTCTCCACTGTGCTCAGAGGAATTTGCTGATATTAAAGAAACAGAAGATGATTTTGCTCGCCTTTCTCAGCTATTTGATGGAGAAGTGGAATACATTCACCTTATAGGTGGGGAACCTCTTTTGCATCCCAAGATTGGAGAATTTGCCCTGTTAGCAAGAAGATATTTTCCTATTGGACGTATTGAGATAGTGACTAACGGTCTACTGCTTCCTAAGTTGAAGGATGATTTCTGGAAAGCTTGCCGAAATAGTAACGTAATAATTTCAGTTACCAGATATCCCACTTCCTTTGCTTATGATGACCTGCCAGCACTAGCAGCCTTGCATGGTGTAAAGTTTCAGTTTTTCAACAAGTCTGGTGAGGAAACTGTAAGCTTCAACAAGCTGAAACTTAGCCTCCTTGGTGGCCACAATCCAAATCACAGCTTTATAAACTGTTACCTAGCCAATGAGTGTATTTTTTTGCAACATGGCCGATTATATCCTTGTTCGATAATCTCCCATATACGATATTTCAATGAATATTTCAATCAAGAGATACCTGTAAGGGATGAAGATTCTA
>CAYLIF010000058.1:0-3223 GCA_964383845.1 uncultured Oscillospiraceae bacterium | reverse complement strand
CGATATTTCAATGAATATTTCAATCAAGAGATACCTGTAAGGGATGAAGATTCTATTGACATATACGCTGCAAAAAGCAAAAAAGAAATTCTGGATTTTCTGGCCCAACCAGTACCTTTTTGTAGTCACTGTGATATTGCAGGACGAAAACACTCTTTGCCTTGGAGCCCCAGTGGAAGGGACATTTCCGAATGGATATGATGAAAATAAAAATTGCTGGACTTTCTGTGGAAATCAAAATTCCTGACAAAAGACTTGCTTCATTGTGTGCACCCTATCAATGTCAAGAGCCGGCCCATTTTAAAATTGATGTTAGTCAGGAAGAATTTGCCGCAGAGATGGAAGTGGCTTCTGCTTCTGGATGTCCAGAATGGGAAGTTTTTGGTCTTGCCATCTATCGAAAACTATGCTTAGAAGCCTTAGACTATGACTGTATCTTGTTTCACAGCTCTGCAGTGGAAGTGAAAGGTAAGGGCTACCTGTTTGCCGGACCTAGTGGAACAGGGAAATCTACTCATTCTCAGCAGTGGATAGAGATGCTAGGTAGCTCCGCAATGGTCATCAATGATGATAAACCTTTGTTGCGGTTGATAGACAATGTTTGGTTTGTATGTGGAACTCCCTGGAATGGAAAGCACCGCCTAGGTTGTAATCGCCAGGTGCCTATAGCAGGAATATGCTTTTTAGAGCAGTCAGATTACAATGGAATTTTTCGCATAGACAAAGCATCGGCCATCCCTAGACTTTTAAACCAAATGCTACGACCCTCGGATTTAAAAGGAATGGACCGGTTGCTAGGTTTGATGGAAAGTCTGTTAGAGCAAATCCCAATGTGGAGAATGGAGTTTCTGCCTGACTTGGCAGCTGCCGAGATTTGCTATGGTGCTATGAAAGGAGACCGAGAATAATGGAATTAAAGATAAAAGAAGGCTTTGAAATGAGGGAATTATCAGGGCAAAGCGTGGTTATCGCTGTTGGAAAGGCCACAGAAACCTTTAATGGCATGATTCGTCTTAATAATAGTGCTACGGAGCTTTGGAAGCATCTTGCAGCTGGTAGCGACAAACAGTCATTAATGGACTACTTGCTAGATAAGTACGAAGTAGATATCCAAACTGCAGAAGATGATGTGGAGCAGTTCCTTGCCAAGTTAAAAGAAGCAGGAATCCTGGAATGATTATGAAGGAGGAGTTTCTGGAAGATAATGAGGGAAAAGTGTGTGAGGCGCCGTTTTTGAGCATTATAGTTTTGGCCTATCAGGTGGAGTCATATTTGGAACAATGTCTAACTAGTATTATTAGTCAAAGCTTTACTGATTTTGAGCTTTTATTAATCGATGATGGATCAACGGACAGGACGGCTTCAATTTGCGATACTTTTTCAGCCAGGGACTCTAGGATTCGTGTGATTCATCAACCGAACCGAGGAATTGTTCATGCCCGAAAAACAGGAATTTCCCATGCTCGTGGAAGTTACATTGCAACCGTTGATGGAGATGATTGGGTTGAGAAAGATATGTATGAAATCCTCTGCCAAAAAGCTAGAGAAACCAATGCAGATATTGTTCAATGCAATGCCATAGGTAATTACCCTCGCCGTAGGGTTCGCCTTGAGGTTGCAGGATTGAAGGCTGGAGTATATCAGGGAGAAGAATACCGTCTTAAGAGGGGTGCTTTGGAGCATACTGGCTCCATTAAGCTCTCTTTTTGTAATGTATTTTATATTTGGCAATTTTTTTGCTGATAAACTACCCTCCTACATGACGTATCTTTTTGCTGGGCAAATTGTTTTCTCCTTCTTTTCCGAAGGTACACGAGGAGGGATGGGCTCTGTACTAGGAAATTCAGTAGTACTATCTAAGATAAACATTCCGAAATATATTTTCTTGCTTTCTCAAAATATTAAGGTGTTGATTTCTTTTGGAATAAATTTTTGTATTTTTATCATAATAGCCATGTTGAATGGACATTGTTTGTCCTTGTCCTATCTGCTGCTACTTTATCCCACATTATGCCTACTTGCCTTTAATATCGGTGCCAGCATGATATTGGCAAGCATATACGTATTTTTTAGAGATGCTATGTACCTTTATGGTATATTCACACAACTGCTACTATATTTCTCTGCGATTTTTTATAGTATAAGTTCTTTCCCAGAAAAGATACAATGGATTTTCTATATGAATCCAGTCTATGTTTATATTACCTACTTCAGAGAGATAGTTATTGATGGCATAATTCCGTCACCTCTAATACATTTGCTTGCCCTGCTTTATCCACTACTGATGCTGTTAGTTGGCACTTTTGTGTTTCGCCGTTTTCAAGACCGATTTATCTATTACTATTAGGGAGGTTGTTTGAGAATGATCATAGAAGCAAAAAACGTAACGGTTTCATATCGGGTAGGTGCTGCAAGAGACATTGGGATCAAGGAATATTTGGTTAGACGAATGTATAGGACCGTGAACCCACAACATTTCACAGCCGTAAAGGAAGTGAGTTTTTCTTTGAAGGCTGGAGAGATGATGGGAATTATCGGCAGTAACGGAGCTGGTAAGTCCACACTTTTGAAAGTTATATCTGGTATTATGCCACCTACCCAAGGTACCATGAGGGTTAATGGATCAGTTGCGGCTCTTCTTGAGTTGGCTGGTGGTTTTGAAGGAGATCTGACTGTAAGAGAGAACACATATTTGAGAGGTGCTATGCTCGGTCATTCTAGGCGTTTTATGAATAATGCTTACGATGAAATAATTTCTTTCGCTGAGTTAGCAGATTTTCAAGACACTCCATTTCGCCAGCTTTCTACGGGGATGATGGCGCGCCTTGCATTTTCAATTTCCAGTCAAGTACGACCAGATGTACTGATCTTAGATGAAGTACTTGCAGTTGGAGATGGTGCTTTTCAAAAAAAGAGTGAGGGTAAAATGTTGGAGATTATCCAAGGCGGCGCTACCACTATTCTGGTATCTCATGCACTAGATCAGGTGCGCAGAATGTGCAGCCAGGTTCTATGGTTGGACCATGGAAAGCAGATTGCTTTTGGGGATACCGACAGCATATGTGATCACTATCAAAGCTTCCTTGATCAGAAGTGCCTGGATCAAGAAGCACAGGAAGAGAAAGAAGGAAAGCCTTAGGGCTAGAAAATTAGAGTGACCATCATACATCGCAAATAAGCGATGCGATGAACTCTCGACGCATTTTCATGTTCGAATCATTCC
>CAYLIF010000057.1:0-3647 GCA_964383845.1 uncultured Oscillospiraceae bacterium | reverse complement strand
CACACTGTAGTAAGTTCCCAAGCCTCTCGATAAAACTTTTCTCTCTTGGCAAGAGTTAAAATACCTAAGCCTTTATAGGCCCTTGCTAGCATTTTATATTGCACAATGTCTTTACATCTTGTCACTACTTCCTCTTCTGAACATTTCGATGGCAAAAACACACCATCCAAATTCTCGAAACTTTTATTCCTTAACTCCAGCTTATCAAACAAATCATAATGGAATGCATGTTCCTCGTTGAGGTCATAAATTACACCAATTTCCCCTTCTCTAACACGCAAGCTACTATTACTAAGATTATTGCCTTTTTCAATGCGATAATGAAAGACCAAAAGATCAAATGGGATAAAGACTTTTCTTTTCTTTGATAACGAATAATGGACTGGTGAAAATATTCCAAATAGCTTAGTGTTTAACATTTCCATTTTTTTCTGTATAGATTCTTCGTCGCTAAAAAAAGTTTTAGTCATTAATCCTTCTTTTAAAGCAATCATACTATTATCCACATTGATATCATTAAACCTTATATTGCTTTCTTCTTTCACATCATATTTACCGCTGCTGGAAACTTCTTTGTTTAAATTTTCTATCACGTCCCCCCTCCTCTCTAACAGAATAAATTATATCCGTCTTTAAAATTAACAATTTTCAGGACCTATTAAGGCTTTCACTCCTTTCTATGAACAATACGTCCATCCACCATAGTCATTAAAGCTTCTACGTCTAGCATTACTTCTAGGTTATTTTGATTTTCAACTATGTCTTTTTCTAGTACGGCAATGTCCGCTTTCTTTCCAGACTCTAAGGTTCCGATTTTGTGGTCCATTTTTGCAGCGTATGGGCCACCAGAGGTATATGCATTAATTGCCTGGAATACGGATATTTTTTCCCAAGGATTCCATCCCCCCTTAGGGGTTCCTTCATTGGTAAGTCTATTTACAGCCCTATAAATTCCCCTTGTTGGATTTAATGGAGCTACTGGGCTATCTGTGCCAAAGGCCATGTGGGCTCCAGCATTTAGTATTGTGCCAATAGGGTAGGCATATGCCATTCTCTTTTCCCCAAGTATGTTATGAAATGGGTGATCCTCAAAAACATACTTTGGCATATGTTCTGGTTGAACAGAGGCAACTACCCCTAACTCTGCAAAACGTTTGATATCTGTGGGGAAGATTACTTCTATATGTTCTACACAATGTCTATTATTTAGTTGTCCATTCTTTTCCAATGCATTTTCAAAAGCATCTAGGCAACATCTGACACCAGCATCCCCGCAGGCATGTATCCTTACTTGAATGCCATTCTTATCGAAATCTTTGATTTTTTCAAAAAGTTCATCTTTCTTTATTAGAGGAAAACTCACTTCTCCTTTTTTGTCTGAATACTCTTCTAACATGTAACCGGTATGGCCTTGTGGTGTTCCGTCAATAAAAGCTTTAACTCCGTTACATTTAAGCATATCATCATGGTAGTCTTTCATTACTCCCGCTATTTCTTGAGAGCTCTTTGCAAATTCCAAAGAAAAGAAAATTCTTGCATTTAACTGCTTGGTATCTAGGAGATGTTCATAAGCTTTGTAATTAACTCCAGAAACTCCTATTACATCACCAAGGCTGGTTATTCCGTATTTGTTGGCTTCTCTAATAAAGGATTTTGCATATTCTGAAATTTCGCTATCAGTCATCATATCAAATATTTTATCTTGAATTTCATAGAGAGCTCCTTCATGAAGATAGCCTGTTGGGTTGCCTTCCTGATCACGGAAATATACGCCTTTGGGTGGGTCGGGAGTATCCTTATCTACTCCGAAAAGGTCCAGAGTTTTACTGTTCACCCAAGCGCCATGGCACTCTTTATTAACTAGGAATACAGGTGTATCCGGAAAATACTTGTCGAGGCTTTCTTTGCTTGGGGCACCTTTTCTCTCCCACAAAATCTCATCCCAAGCACCTCCCATAATAAATCTTTTATCTTGGGCATCCTTATTGATTTTCCACAACATTTCAGCAGCCTCTTCTTCAGATTTCGCAAACCTTAAATCCCCATCCCTTAAAATAGTGGCAGTATTTACAAGGTGAACATGATAATCGCAAAAACCTGGCATAAGGAAGGAATCTCCATAATCCTGAAGCTCAAATCCTTCTAGCATTTGAGCTGTCACATCCTTTACTTCTAAAACGGCTTCTATCTCGCTTCCATCGATAAACACATAGCCATCAATAATTTCATCTTCTTTTCCTGTATATATCCGCGTACTTTTTAAAACCAATTTAGACATAAGAACCATTCCTTCCTCTCTTTTTTCATTTATTTCAAAAAATTTAGCCTTCGATTAAAGTTTCTTTCCACTCATATGGATACCCTGTTGCCATCATTCTATCGATAAATGCTTCTGGATCTAGTTGGTCCGCAAAAATAATGCCTTTTTCTAATTCTGTGTTTCCAAGCATCAATGTACCAATTGCTAAAGGTAGTGAAACATATACCAAAGCTGTACCGAAAAGTGCTTTTAATTCTGGTCCTGGGGCATTCATCTTAGGACAGTTAGCTTTCCATGTAACTTTTTTGCCGTCTTTCATTCCACTAACTTCGACGATTAGTTCGATGAAGGCAGTTTTATCCGCATACTCAAGATCCTTATCTTCGGCAGAGAATATATTAGCAGCAGGCGTTGGGATTTGTGAAGTAACAACGTTTATTGGCTTAACCTTACAACCATCTACCTCTATTTCTTCTTCAGAACAAAGACCTAAAGCCCAAAGTATTGCTGGTTGGTACATCATATAGTATTTAAAATCAACATTTTTTACTCCTTCGAAGGTTAAAGGCATACTATAGTTTTCTTCGTGGGAATGATGAGTTATGGGTAGTGTTCCTACAGGCTCTGGAAATTCACACATTTCTAGGCCTCCGAAAGGTGGATATTCTACAAATTCTCCATCTTCTAGAGCATATGTGGGACTTGCACAGTCTACGAGAGCTTGCTTAGGAGACCAACCAGGATTCCATGGTCTTGTTACCCAATCAAAGGGGTGTTCCCCTGGTATCTTTGTCGCTTTACCAATACGCATTTTTATGGAATCAACTGAATCCATTCGATTAGCAAATCTTCTAGCAAGAACGTTGGTCCATCCAGGTGCGAACCCACAACCAAACAAGGCGGTTAAATTAGCATCTTTAAATTCTTTGTATAGAGTTAACTCTTCTACAGGTGTTTTGTTCAAAATTTCATCCCAATAAGGCTTGTCAAATGCAGTATTAATATAGTTAGCATTTGCTTTTAATGCTCCTTTCATAACAAAAGGTGCCATCCAAGGCAATACCATATCAACTACTACATCAAAACCCTTGGCAGCATTAGCCACTTCTTCTGGATTAGTTGCATCAACTTTGCCTACTGTAACTTTATCGCCGCCTATATTTTCAGCAACCATTTTCGCAACTGATAAATCCATATCTAATAGTTTTATTTCTTCAATCTCTTCTTGTCTGGCTAAAATTGAAGCACAAGATCCACCTTGCCCACCAGCACCAACAATCACTACTTTCATTTGTTATTCCTCCTATATCAACGTGTAACTAATTTCAATATCGTGTAACTAATTTCAATATATAGTATTGCAATTAACATGCCATGATTAAAAATA
>CAYLIF010000056.1:0-3793 GCA_964383845.1 uncultured Oscillospiraceae bacterium | reverse complement strand
AGACCATATGCTTTTCAAAAAGAAATTCTTGAAAAGCTTGACGCAGAGAGAAACGTAAAAGGACATATGAAAAACCTTGTTGTTGCGGCAACGGGAACAGGGAAAACCGTAATATCAGCATTTGACTATAAGCGTTTTCGAGACAACAACTCAAAAGAGCCATGCCGACTATTATTTATAGCTCATAGGAGGGAAATATTACAACAAAGCTTAGCTTGTTTTCGTGGTGTTCTAAGAGATCAAAATTTCGGTGAACTGTTTGTTGGAGACCATAGGCCAGATGAGTACACACATTTGTTCATGTCAATTCAAACATTTAATTCACAAAAGTGGTTTGAAAAAACTTCCGCAGAGTTTTACGATTATATAGTTATGGATGAAGTCCATCATTCACCAGCCAAAAGCTATCAGAAGTTATTAACGTACTATAAACCCAAAATCCTTTTAGGATTAACAGCTACGCCTGAACGTATGGATGGAGAAAGTGTAATCGCAGATTTTGATAATAGAGTTGCAGCGGAAATACGATTACCCGAAGCTATAGAAAGAAGACTATTAAGTCCCTTCCAGTATTTTGGTGTTTCTGACAGCGTTGACCTTAGTAAATTAAAATGGTCTCAGGGTGGCTATGATAAGACAGAACTATCAAATCTTTATACCATAGACCGGATAGCTGCAGAAAGACGGGCTCAACTGATAGCGACATCAGTAAAGAAATATGTGACAGATGTACGAGAGGTTATAGGATTGGGGTTTTGTGTTTCGGTTGATCATGCCAAATTCATGGCAGAATACTTTAATGAACATGGAATACCATCAATGTATCTGGTTGGGACTTCTCCTGAAGAAGAAAGAAAAAATGTAAAAGCTAAATTAGTTAGTGGAGAGGTGAACTTTGTTTTCGTTGTGGATATATTTAATGAAGGAGTAGATATACCACAATTAAACACCGTTTTATTTCTAAGGCCCACAGATTCTCTCACTGTATTTTTGCAGCAGCTGGGAAGAGGCTTGCGTCTTTATGAAAACAAAGAATGTCTAACAGTGTTAGATTTTATTGGCCAAGCTCATAAGAAATATCGATTTGAAAACAAATTTAGGGCTTTACTCTCTGATCCAAGCAAGAGTATACAAAAGGAAATCAAAAATGGATTTACATCTGTTCCAAAGGGCTGTTTTATCCAATTAGAAAAAATTGCGCAAAAATATGTTCTAGATAGTATAAAAAATAATATTGGGTCAAGAACAGCCTTGATCAACCAGATGAAAAACTTTGAAGAAGATACTGGACAAGAGCTCACTTTCTCTAACTTCCTTCACTATTACAATTTAAATTCAAGAGATATTTATCGTTACGAAACATTCTCAAGACTGCTGGCAATGGCCGTACCTAAAAAAGAATTTAGCGAACCTATTGAGGAAATAGCAAAAAGAGCTTTTAGTCGACTCAGTTTCATAGATTCTAGACGATGGATAACTTTCCTATTAGAAATAACACGGGATATTAAGAAGATAGACATTGAGAGTTTCACAGAAAAAGAAGAGAGAATGTTCAGGATGTTTTACTGTACTCTTTGGGATGAAGTTCCCAAAGATCTGAAATCGGAAAAAGTAAAAAATGACATCAAAGATATTTCTAATAGCCCTGTGCTTTTAGGTGAACTTAGTGAATTGCTGGAATATAATTTTGACCGAATTGACTTTGTGGACAAGCCAATTGATTTAGGTTTTGAATGTCCCTTGGATGTTCACTGTAACTATACTAGAGACCAAATATTGGCAGCAATGGGCTACAGGAAACCTTCTACAGTAAGAGAAGGGGTTATATGGCTGCCTGATAAGTCGACAGATGTGCTCTTTGTGACCTTAAATAAAACCGAAAAACATTACTCGGAATCCACAATGTATGAAGATTATTCAAGAAGTGAAACTTTGTTTCATTGGCAAAGTCAAAACAAGACTTCTGAAACTTCAGAAGTGGGGATCAGGTACATTAACCATAAGAAGAAAGGCTCTAATATATTACTATTTGTAAGAGAAAACAGAAATGATCAGACCATTACTTCTGCTTATACCTTTTTAGGTTTGGCAGATTATGTTTCCCATGAAGGTAACAGACCCATGAGTATAATACTGAGATTAGAAGAACCTATTCCTCCTAAGTACTTGAAAAAAACAAATAAATTGGTGGTGGAATGATGACAGAAGTAGTAGCAGCATTAATATGGGATAGAGATAAATTTATGATTTGCCAAAGGCCTGCCGACAAGCCCCGGCCTCTTTTTTGGGAGTTCGTAGGAGGTAAAGTTGAGCCTGGAGAAAGCAAAGAGCAGGCATTAATCAGAGAATGCCAAGAAGAATTAGGTGTTACACTAGAGGTAGGAGAAGAATTTGGAGATTCCAGCCATGATTATGGGGACATCCATGTTCATCTTACTTTAATGAGTGCAAAAATTATAAGTGGGGAAATTCAGATGCTAGAACATAATGACATAAGGTGGATTACCCCCAAAGAAATCCCTCAATATGATTTTTGTCCTGCTGATAGAGATTTTCTGTTAAAGCTTCAGAAAAAGATGTAGGCTGATAATATAATCAGATTCAAAATATCGGAGCAAGTAATGGATGTTATTTGAGACTTCTAGAGGAGGTATCCTATCATGAAAATGAAAAAAATAGTTTCCCTATCAATTGCCTTATTAATGTGCTTTATGTTGCTACCATCAAGTGCCTTTGCAGCAACAAGCCCCGCGCAATCAACCTATGAAGATTATGCAAACAGCCTGGCACCTCTTGGAGTCTTTGTTGGCACAGGTTCTGGATACGAGCTTGACCGCGCTCCTACTAGAGTTGAAGGTCTGGTAATGTTGATTAGGCTTCTTGGTGTTGAAGACGAAGCTCTGGCAATGAAATCCACAAAGGCACCCTTTACAGATGTTCCCAATTGGGCACGTGGTTATGTGGCCTATGCATATGCTAATGATTTAACCAAAGGAGTTAGTAGAACTAAATTTGGATCCACAAATAATATGGAGGCCAAAGCCTTTGTCACATTTTTGCTTAGAAGCCTAGGCTATAGAGATTCAGCTGGAGATTTTAGTTATACAAATGCTTTGTCCTTTGCAAAAGGCATTAATCTATTAGATAATTCAACCTATTCAACGATATCTGCTTCAACTTTTTTAAGAAAGCATGTGGCTAAAACCGCTTACGATACCTTGAAATTCCCTATGAAGGGACGCGATGTTCCACTAATAAATAGTCTAATGGCTGAAGATAAAATAAATAGCAAGGTAGGGAATGCTTTTATTGCCACTGTTCTTAGTGATCCTACCTCATTATCCACAACTACACCAGTTGACCAAGACAATAATATTCAAATCTCAGACAACGCAAATGCTATTGTAATGATTAATGCCTCTGGCAACGATGGTAGCTCTCAAGGTAGCGGTGTTATAACCTCTTCTAATGGTACCATTGTAACTAACTACCACGTTATTGAAGGAGCTAGCTCCCTAATAGTAACTTTTAATGACGGTAGTGAATACAATGGAGCAGTTTATGTTCAAGATTATAATATAGATCTAGATCTTGCCATTATAAAAATTAATAAAGGTGGGTTAAGGGCAGCAGTTCTTGGAGATTCTAAATCTCTAAAACAAGGAGACCCAATAGTAGTAATTGGAAGTCCCTATGGTTATTTCAATTCAGTCACTGAAGGGATTATATCTGCAATAAGACCCCAAGACATACAAGTATCTGCGGCTATAAATCATGGAAATAGTGGAGGCGG
>CAYLIF010000055.1:2806-4100 GCA_964383845.1 uncultured Oscillospiraceae bacterium | reverse complement strand
GTTACAAAATAGTAAAATGAATACAATAATAGCATGCAATATAGATTTGTGTTACAAAAACATAACAGATTTATTGACTTTTGCCCCTAGTGTAGTAAAATGGTATTAGGTTAAGAGGAGGTGAATTATCGTGAATTCTATTTTAGGAGCAAGGATTCGTGCTTTAAGAGAGTTAAGAGGGCTAACTCAGGAGCAAGTAGCAGAAAAACTAGATTGTACAAGACAAAAATATGCAAGGATTGAGAAAGGTGTAATTGACATCTCATATTCAAGCATTACTGCCATTGCACAGATAATAAATGTCGATGTTGAGGAAATTATCAATTCAGTTAGCCAACCTTATACAACGAAAACGGCATTTAGATCAAGTGGAGAGATGGTACAAGAAGATAAATTTCAGTACATTACTTCAATGATTGATACTTTTTATGCTCATAGAAAATTATATAATAATACAAGACGGGATGATGGAGATGAATAGAAATAGGCGAATCGAAATTGAAAAAATTGCTGATTCCGTAAGAGATGAATGTGGCTTAATGGATTACGGATTCCATGATATTTTTGAGACTATAGAAAAAGTAGGGTATAGAGTTATTAGGTATCCCGTTGGCTCGAATGAGTTTTTAGGTTTTTCGTTAATAAAAGATGGTGATAAGATTATATTTTCAAATTCTTCGCAGATTTTGTCACGAGAAATTTTTACGGTTGCCCACGAGGTCGGACATCACAAGTTGCATTTGTGCGAAAGAGAAAACCCGATTATAAAAGATGACGACTTCAATGACAGAGATGAAAATGAAATAGAAGCAAATTATTTTGCGGCATGTCTTTTAATGCCCTATGAAAAGGTGTTGAAACATAGTAGGTTTGAGTTTAATAAAAAAGATCCCGATAATTATAATGGGTTAGACATTGCCAGGATACAAACAAATTTCAGCGTAAGTTATGAGATGGTGCTAGTTCGCCTAAGAAATTTATGCTTAATCTCCAAAGAGAAATTAAATGAACTCAAGGATGAAAAGGTTGTCTTTACTGCGACCAAGCTATTAGAAGCCATCAGTGGAAACTCTGGTCTATGTAGACCAACCGAAGCAAAAAAAATTCCTGCAGAATATCTCGAATGGGTAACGTCAAATTACCGTGAAAAATTGATACCTAAAAAGACCCTGGAAAAAGCACTGAGCTATATTGGCTTAGACGCGAATGACCTTCAACTTCAAGAAGATCTGGAAATAGAGGAAGAAGAATTCGAGGATTTATTGAAAGAGGTAAACTGATGGATGCATCGCTT
>CAYLIF010000055.1:0-2706 GCA_964383845.1 uncultured Oscillospiraceae bacterium | reverse complement strand
AATAGAGTGTGTCGATTAGGATTGTTCAAAATATCGGTAGATAGTCATTCTGACCTGTTGAATATACAAGAGACACCTTTAGGATTAAAACACTTATCACAGGAAATGCACTTTGCCCTTCTTTTATCTTCCCCAGTCCAACGATTTATTAAATCGGGCTCTCGTATAAAGGGCCTAGAAAGCGAAAAATATTCAATCTTGGTATTTTCCAGGATTTCATTCATTAACTCAAGTGACCTATTACCCCCTACTAATATGATAGGGACTTTTACATCTTCGGCTATTTCAGCAGCGTACTTCCAATAGTATGACTCAACCTGTAAGGTTTCCAGCATATCTTTGCTTAAAGTTTTATCTTCAGGTTTAGCCCCTATAACTCCGCTGATTTCTATGCCATCAATCCCAAGCTCCTCTAATCTTCGGCATACATACTTGCAGTCCTCAAAGCTAAAGCCGTTTTCTCTGAAATCCGAAGAGTTTATTTTAACTAAAACGGGAAAATCACTGCCAACAAATTCTCTAACAGCAGCAAGGGTTTCAAAAATAATGCGCGCTCTATTCTCAATAGAGCCGCCGTATTCGTCAGTTCGCCTGTTGTAGTGAGGGCTAAGGAACTGGCTGTACAAGTATCCATGTGCTGCGTGGAATTGTACTCCATCAAATCCAGCCCTCTTGGCTCTAAATGAAGCATCTGCAAAGCTTCTGATGAGTCCTTTTATCTCTTCTTTACTAGCTTCTCTAGGAGTAACACCATATTGTGACTGTGTTACTGCAGAAGGGCCTAATATGGTTCTTTCCCCAACATTATAATTGGTTCGGGATCCACCATAAGCGATTTGTAATATTGTGTTGGTATCGTACTTGTGAATACGGTCTGTAAATTCTCTGTATTCTTCAATAAATGAATCATTGTAAATACCCATCATTCCAGGGTTGGGCTGTTCATCCTCTGTAACAAAGGCATAGCCAGTTATTATTGTTCCTACGCCACCCTTGGCCAGATTTTCATATACATCAAATAGCTTGTCGGTTAAGTGGCCTTTGCTGTCTGCCATAGCTTCCCATGTAGCAGACCTGAAAAACCTATTTTTAAGATGCATTTTGGCTAATCGTGTTTTGTCGAATAAAGTTTTCATAGCTTTCTCCTAGCTGATTGCTTTTAGTATAGTTAATATGGTAGCTCAAAGAGCCAATAATGGCAATAGCAACATATATTTTGAAAGACTGAGCTTCTAAGCCACTATTCTTGATATCTGATTACAGCATCCTAGTCATATTACAGGGACCACCTACACTCTAAAATAAATTGAATGACTTTTAAGGGATATAATATCATCAAAAAGTGAAAAAAGCATAAAAAGTAGTGTTTTGACTCTAATATTATGCTACAATACACTAAAAGGTGGTGGTAATGTGCAGTACATGAATAAAGTTTTCTATAATTTAAAAGGCCTAGCAGATAGGGAAGCAAAGTTAGAGCAAAGGTTGAATTATGATTCTATTGTTCTTCCGGGATTAGAAATCAAGCCCTTAAATCAAAACAAAATATTTCAGGCCTACTATATACCCACAATGAAGACCATAGACTTAATAAGCAGCATTTCAAAAGATGATGTTATTTTAATGCAGCTATATGACAAATTACCAAAGCTGGCTCAACACAAGTTTCTAATAGACATGTTAACCTCAGAGCTTCATAGCACGAATTTACTTGAAGGAGTAAGGTCCAGCAAAGAAGAACTGGTTTTTACTGCTAAAGAGCTACTAGAAAAAAAATCAGGGTCTAGTGAAGATTTAAAGCTATTAGGTGTTGTGAATTCATACATTCATTTGCAAAGTGGGAATCTGGCAAGGCCTAAAGATATAAAGGGTATTAGAAAGATTTATGATGAAATTACAGTAGATGGAGTTGATGAAAAAGACTTGCCTGATGGCGAGTTTTTCAGAAAAGGTGAAACCTACATCTATAGGCCAAGCATAGTAAAAATACATCGCGGCATAACTTCCTCTTCTGGGACAGAAGACCACATTATATATGTAATGAACAATTTGTTGAACTTCTTAAACAATGACTCTAGATGCAACGAGCTGGTTAAAAATGCGATATTCCATTATTATTTTGGTTATATCCACCCCTTTTATGATGGCAATGGAAGAACGGCAAGATTTATCAGTAGCATATATCTCAAAGAGGATTACACTTGGCTCACATCTCTGTCTTTATCACAGGGGGCCAATGATAGCCCTTCCTTATATTTGAAAGCATTTGATGCAACTAATCAGATTTCAATGCAAGGGGAATTGAATTTCTTCGTTGACAGCTTTTTGGAAGTTCTAAATAATGGCCAGAATATATTAAAGAATGACCTGCAAACAAAAATAGTTTTATTAGAAGGGGCTATAGATAAAGTAAAAAATGATCCTCGGATAAATAAAGACGAAGATCTAGTTGGACTTATAAACATCGCAATAGAGTTACACTTATTTGCTTCTTCCCATGATTATATAGACATAGAACTGCTAAAAAATCTGAGCATCATGAGATATACAAACCAAACTCTAAGAAAAAAACTAAACAAGCTATATGAAATCCAACTATTAAAAAAGACCAGTAAAAACCCAGTAAGATATGTTCTTAATTCAGACTATCTGGAAAACTAGCAATTGATTTTTTTGTATATGCTTAAACATCTAAAAAAACAGCGT
>CAYLIF010000054.1:0-4132 GCA_964383845.1 uncultured Oscillospiraceae bacterium | reverse complement strand
TTATAAAGTTTAATTCATAATTTTCTTTATTTATTGAGAATAAGGTATCTTCAATTAAATTTCCATAAGTTTCTCTTAATATACTTTTATGAATCTCCATAGGTACTTGAATTGTTAATTTATTATTATAGTTATTAATCTTAATTCGTGATTTTAATTCCTCGACTTAGTTATTTATCGTCCAGCTCTTTATATTCTTCCGTCTTTTCTTTGAAGGGCTAAAGCAGAGATAAATTCATGCATAACATTTGCAACTAGATAGGATGTCACTCCTGCAGGGTCAATAGTAGGTAAAACTTCTACAAAGTCTGCTCCTACAAAGTTAATGTCTTTAATCTCTCTAACCAGTGACATAGTTTCATATCCAGTAAATCCGCCAACTTCAATTGTACCGGTTCCTGGTGCATAGGCAGGGTCAACAAAGTCTACGTCGAAGGTGAAGAAAGCTTTACTGTCTTTAACTCTATTTCTGATTCTCTCTCCTACTGCCTTCATCCCAATTTCATGCATTTCGTTAGCTGTCAATACCTCGAATCCAAGATCAATAGATCCTTGTACATCTTCAGGCCCATATTGTGATCCCCGGATGCCCACTTGGATAGAATGTTCCGTGTCAATTAATCCTTCTTCACAGGCTCTAATAAACGGTGTCCCGTGGGTGTACTTCATCCCCCAGTAATTATCCCATGTATCAAGATGTGAGTCAAAGTGTACTAGGGCAACAGGGCCATGAACTTTGTTGACTGCCCTAAGCTCTGCCAGCGTAATGGAGTGGTCTCCTCCCATTGACAGAGGAATAACTCCGGCTTCAAGTATTGGGATCATATTGTCTTCTATTTGTTTGTAAGTTTCGTGTATATATCCTGGAGTTACAGGAAAATCTCCGTAGTCAACTCCTGACAAGTGGTCGAAAATGTTAACATCTAAGTTCATGCTATAGTTTCTCATAAGGGTAGAAGTCTCTCTGATTTGAGAAGGACCAAATCTTGCTCCAGTTTTATATGAAGCTCCTGTGTCGAATGGTATTCCAATTATAGCAAAGTCTACATCTGTCATATCTGTTACGTTCGGTAACCTCATAAATGTTCTGATTCCGCTAAATCTTGGTGCTGCGGATGCACTTGGTGGCGCATATTTAGGCATAGTTGATCTCCTTTTCTATGATATCCCTTCTCATCATCAATATAATGACGAGAAATTTATTAAAATATATTAGTCGACTTTTTTGAAATCTTCCTTAAACCATTTAAATAGTCCGATATTCATACCAATAATAATGAGCAGGTATGGAACAGAAAGGAATATGCACAGTGTTTTCAAAGCGCTGAATGGGGCATTTGAGAACATTATGCTTAGTGGTACAGCGGCTAAGATAAAGCACCAAAACAATCTGAAAAAGGGATTTGTGTTGCCTTTTTCATCTAGTCTAGTACTTGCTATTGCTGATAGCGAAAACGCTGCTGAGTCCAAAGATGTTGATAGAAACCCGATGGCTAAAACCGTAAACACAATAGGTATTATTATTCCTCCAGGGAGTAAATCTAGAAGGTGGAAAATACCGATTTGACCAGTTTCTGCACCTGTTAGCTTATACTGCCCTGTAAGCTCAGCGTTTAAAGAGAATCCACTGTTAATTCCAAACATAACCCAAGTACCAACACTAATCCCAATCAAACATGTTAATACAAGCTGACGAATTGTTCTGCCCTTTGAAATTTTAGTTATAAACACGCCCATTAGCGCAGCGTAATTTAGTGCTAAAGTAAATAGGAAAATCGTGTTGTATTCAGGGAAACCACTGTTTCCAATTGGGTCAGTCCATAAGCTCATTTTAATGTAGTTTGTAAACATAAGGCCAAGGCTGTTAGTAGTTTGCTTTAAAATGAAACTGGTTGGTCCAGTGATAAAAATAAATGCGATGAAGGCTATAGCCAGGTAGATAGTATAGTCACTGATTTTTCTCATACCCTTTTCAATACCTACAAAAGAGCTTAGGGAGAATATCAGACCTATTGCTAGTACTATTACAACATTCATTGTAAATGAAGATTCTAGGCCAAAGATTCTTGCTATCCCCGCAGAAATAAGGGGTACTCCCAAACCAAGAGAAACGCCTAGACCACCTACAATACTGAAAATAGTTAATACGTCTATAACTTTTCCTGCAGCTTTTTTGTATTTAAAGTTGCCCATCATAGCTTCGCAAATAGCACTTACTCTGAGTACTGGAACTTTTCTAACATAAACTGCATAAGCCATAGCCACAGCTGTAAGTACGAATATTACTTGTACACTGAAACCCCAGTGAAAAAAAGCGTATGATGTTGAGAATTCCGCCGCTTCTTGAGAGAAGGGCTCCATTCCAAATGCTGGATCCGCTATATAGTATGACCATTCAACAAATGAATAAAATACTGCAGTTGACGCAAGACAAGCACAAATCATCATAGAAATATAACTAAATAGTGAAAACTCAGGCTTGGTATCACCTAATTTTACAGAGCCATATTTGCTAACGGCTAAAAATACACACAACCCTAGCCCTAGGAAGACAAACCATAAAATTGGTACTCCCATAATAATCGTCGTGTAATCGAACAAAGTGTTAACCACTGCTAAAGTACCTTCTGGCTTTAGGGCCATGAATGCCACAAAAACGAAGACTGCACCTACACTTATGATGGTTATTGGCAGGTCAATGCTAGAATTTTGCCTTGCCTTCTTAATAACTTTCCCCATCTGATCCTCCTTGTAAAGTAAATAACTGGTTAAAATAATTGCTTGATTATAGTATCGCAAGTACCATGCCATCTATTAAAAGCCACCCTTTGCAAGCTTTCGCTATTAAGCCTTATTAGATTTTAGTTTTTTCTATTCATCCGTGAATAGTTATCTCTATTAAATATGCCTATTCGTTATTTAATTAACACATAGTAAGGACTCTGGGTAGAAAATTCGACAGATTCTAGATTGAATCAACTATTCATGGTTGAATAGTTGATTGCAGATTCTAATAGAAAAACCCGCCTTTTCCTAATTATATCTCGAAAAAACCGGGTTTTTGTGTAAAATTATTTTAGTATAGTATATTTTATAGAGTCTGATAGTTCTCCAGGAACTTTACCACCAATTGAACTGTGTGCTCTAAGTCCTCAAGATTAACTGTTCCAACTGCAGTATGTAGGTATCTTTGTGGAATACATATTCCACCAGCAAGAACCCCTTTTCCAGCCATTGATGCACTCCATGCATCTGTTCCGCCACCAGTCATAACTTCCCTTTGAAAGGGAATCCCGTGGCTTTCTGCTGTTTCGATAAGTCTTCGAGTTAGTTTCCTCGGTACATTGTTGCCCGTAGCTCCTAATATTGGGTCCCAATCGTAGAACTTGATTCCTGGCCCGCCACCCATTACTTGAGAACATTGTCTCTCTTCAACTCCTGGAGTTCCACCAGTCAAGGTAACATCCAAGGCTAGCATCAGTTCTGGGTCAAAACGGTTTACCATAGGTCCACCCGACCTTATACCTACCTCTTCCATAACTGAGCCTACCATGCAAACTGTTGGTTCAATATCTTTGCCTTTAAGTCTTCTTAGAACTTCTACCATTACAGCACAACCCGCCCGGTCGTCTAGGGCTTTTCCAGTGTAGTACTTTCCTTCATTAAGGATATATCCTTGTCTATGGAAGCCTACGTAGTCCCCAGGGTGAACTCCAAGAGCCAAGGTTTCTTCACGGCTTTCTGTTCCCAAATCCAAATAGAGTTCCTCAATTTTTATAACCTTCTCATGGTCCTCGTCAGTCATAATATGGGCTGGTTTTGAACCCGTAACACCATATACCTTTTTGCCAGTTCCAGTTTTAATAACCATGTCTTGGTTAACAGCTGTACGATCATCGTGATACCCAACGGGTAAAAACCTTGCCAAGCCATTTTCTTCAATGTAATTGATTATATAGCCGATTTCATCCATGTGGGCAGAAATAAGAACCCGCTTGTCCTTGTTTTTTCCTTCTTTTATGAAGTACTGGCTGCCTAAAGCATCCTCTTCATAATTGTCAAACAAGCCATCCATCTCGGATCGTAAGACTTCAGCAACCTCTTCTTCGTCACCAGATACCCCAAAGGTGTT
>CAYLIF010000053.1:0-5108 GCA_964383845.1 uncultured Oscillospiraceae bacterium | reverse complement strand
TTGGAATGCTGAACGATGTCAAAGAGGAATTTGATATTCCATCCATGGAAGTTTTCTACGGAATGGATGATGAAATGATGTTTGATGATGAGCTGCCAGCCGCAATTTAAGGCATGGCAAAAGGCGGACAGCCGAAACTGTCCGCCTTATACCCCACATTTTTAGTCGGTTCATAAAGTATCCTTATGAACACTCGCCTAATAGACGGGGTAATTTTTTATACATCTTTCTTTACGGTTCCTTTTGGTCGCCTGCTTTCGCAAGAGATTTTTACTTGGCATAGACCACATCCTACCTTGTAATCCCCCCTTTCAATATCTTCCGGCCAATAATGTTCTAAAAAATAGTCCTCATAATCAGCACAAATATCTTTATCATGTCCCTCTTCCGATATTGCATCTGTCGGGCACCTTTTTATACAGGCCTTACAAGAGCCATCGTGATAATAAAGGCACCATTGCTGATGGTTGTCATAAGGCATTTTAGAAACTTCTAATGGCAAATCAACTATCAGAGATGTTATTCTCATAGCTTTACCTACTTCCGTGATTAGTCCATCGGAAAGTCCAAAGGTACCCAGCCCCGCTAAATAGGCGCTATGTCGATGGGACCAATTGGAAGCCCAGCCAACTTTTGGATCATGAAAGGCCTTAAACTCTTTCACTAAATCTATGGACACGCTTTTGATCCCCTCCCCTTCCAGTCTTTTTACAAGTTTACCGCTAAACTCTTCCATCATTGGCTCCCACTCACCACGACTTACAATCCATTCACGGGAAGGTCCCAAAGTCTCCTTCCTTTGGCTTTCTTTGCACCTTTGGGTTTGAGGAAAAATCATTGAAACAACCCTAAGGTTTTTGGGGTATATCTTTGGATATTTTATATTGAAGACTTCTCTGGGAGACCAATGAAAGGGTCCGATATGGGATTTCAAAAACTGGTAGTAAGGATCTTCTCCGTCGGCCACACCTACTAAAGGTTTTCCCCACAAGGGTTCTTTTTCTCTGCCTAAAGTAGCGAAATTATTGGTCTCAAGGGATTTGTAGATTTCTTGAATCCACTCTTCAAGAGTTTTGTTGTTTATTTTATCCATTAGTTACCTCTCTTACTTAACCATCTTCCCAGGGTCAACTATCCTATCAAAGTCTTCTTCAGATATGGCTTTTAATTGAATTGCCGCATCTCTAAGGGTAAGGTTTTCTTCGTGTGCTTTTTTTACAATTTCTGCTCCCTTATCATATCCCACATGTTGATTTAAGGCTGTTACCAACATCAAGGAGTTCTCAAGATGTTTTTCTATATTATGATTCACAGGTTTTATTCCTTGCAAACACTTTGTGTTAAAAGATTTTATACCATCAGTCAACAACCTTACCGATTGCAAATAGTTATAGATTATAACTGGCATTGATACATTTAGCTGAAAATTGCCCTGAGACCCTGATAAGGCCACGGTAACATCATTACCTATTATTTGAGTGCACACCATAATTAATGCCTCACACTGGGTGGGATTTACTTTCCCTGGCATAATAGAACTACCTGGCTCGTTTGAGGGTATAGAGATTTCTCCAATCCCGCATCTTGGCCCACTTGCCAAAAATCGCACATCATTAGCTATTTTCATTAGATCACAAGCCAAGGCCTTTATGGCCCCATGGCTATTAACTAAAGCCCCTTTGCTGGTAAGTTGATAAAATTTATTGTCTGCAGAACGAAATTCTATCTCCAACATCTCACTAAGAATTTCCGCCATATCTTCCCCAAAACCTCCAGGAGCGTTTAGCCCCGTGCCCACTGCAGTCCCACCTAGGGCTAGGTCTTTTAATGGTTCTATAGCAGCCTCTAAAGCCGAATAACCCTGTTTCATCATCTCTCCCCAAGCACTCATCTCTTGTCCCAGGGTTACTGGAGTTGCATCTTGTAAATGAGTCCTACCTATTTTTATGACATCTTTATAGTCTTGGGATTTCTCATTTATGGCCTTACAAAATCCGCTAACCACAGGCAAGAGATCTCTCTTAGCTGTCATAAGAGCAGATATGTGCATTGCTGATGGGAAGACATCATTTGAACTTTGAGATTTGTTTACGTGATCATTTGGATGAATTATTTCCCTCCCTAATATTTGATTACCTCTTCGGCTTATAACCTCGTTAACATTCATATTTGTCTGGGTTCCGCTACCTGTTTGCCATACCAGCAAAGGGAATTGATCATCCCAATCTCCACCTAATATCTCATCACAGGCTTTAACAATAGCTTCACCAATTAATGGATCTATTAGTTTCTCACGAATATGCAGAAGAGCTGCTGCCTTTTTAATATAAACCAATGCATATATAGTCTCTAAGGGTATCTTTTCTGTGCCGATTTTAAAATTCTCTAAGCTTCGTTGGGTTTGTGCACCCCACTCTTTACCTTCAGGAATCATGACTTCTCCAAGAGAGTCTTTTTGTATTCGAAAGTCCGTCATTTTATTTTACCTCCTTTACCCAAGCTCTTTTTACAGCTTCACTAATAAGGGGAACTACACCCTTGTCTAAAGGGCTTGGTAAAATATAATCAGGAGTCAGGTCCTCGTCTTTTATATACGATGCAAGGGCATAGGCAGCGGCAACTTTCATTTCTTCTGTAATCCTATTGGCCCTTCCATCTAGAGCTCCTCTAAAAAGCCCAGGAAAGGCAAGCACGTTGTTTATTTGATTGGGATGATCAGATCTTCCAGTTCCTACTATAAAGGCCCCTCCAGCGGTGGCTTTTTCTGGTGTGATCTCTGGCTCAGGGTTAGACATGGCGAAAATAATAGGGTCTTTGGCCATTGTTTTAACATCAACTTCATCTATTACCTTGGGTCCTGAAACACCAATAAAAACATCTCTTTCAACGAGGGCGTCTTTTAATGTTCCTTTTAGGTGTTGGGGATTAGTCTTTTGGCCAAGTTCTCTTTTGCTTGTATTTAAACCTTCATTATCTCCCAGGATCCCCTTTCGGTCACAAACCAATATATCATTAAGTCCAATAGCAATTAGCATATTAGCAACGGCTACTCCTGCGGCCCCAGCCCCGCTTATTACAACTTTTAATTCTTTTAAAGGCTTTTTAACTAACTTTGCCGCGTTAATAAGTGCCGCTGTAGTCACAATGGCTGTACCATGCTGGTCATCATGAAACACGGGAATATCCAACATGTCTTGGAGTCTTTTTTCTATTTCAAAACATCTGGGTGCAGAGATGTCTTCAAGATTTATCCCTCCGAAAGTCGCAGCCATGTTTTTAACGATCATTAGAATCTCTTCTGTATCTTGGGTTTCCAGACAAATTGGAATTGCGTCAATGTCAGCAAAGCCTTTAAATAGAATTGCCTTTCCCTCCATAACAGGTACCGCTGCTTTTGCCCCTATATTCCCCAGTCCCAAAACTGCAGATCCATCAGAAACAATGGCCACTGTGTTTTGCTTTGATGTATACTTGTAGATTTCTTCAGGATCCCTTTGGATTTCCAAACAAGGTTGTGCAACCCCCGGAGTATATGCAAGACTAAGATCATCCTTGGTCTCCAAAGGAACTTTGCTTGTCATGGCCCATTTGCCTTTTTTTTCTTCATGAAGCTTTAGTGACTCTTTGTAGTAATCCATTATCTCATCCCCCATTTATATTCAAACATTCTCATATTAGTACCCTTTTTTTTGGCGAAAAATCCATATAATGAAAAAAAGGCATGCACTTTTCAGCGCATGCCACAATTTACCGTTCTGACTATCTCTCTACGATCATTGCAGTTCCTTGTCCACCACCAATACATAGAGTAGCTAATCCAGTTTTGGAATCTCTCTTCATCATCTCGTAAAGAAGTGTTATCAAGATTCTAGTTCCAGATGCACCAATTGGATGGCCAATTGAAATTGCTCCGCCGTTTACATTTAGCTTGTCAACGTCAAAGTCTAGATCTCTACCTACTGCTAAGGATTGTGCTGCGAAAGCTTCATTAGCTTCGATTAGGTCTAAATCTTTTACTTCCATGCCTGCCATTTTTAATGCCTTCTTTGTTGAAGGTACAGGACCGATTCCCATAATTGTTGGATCAACACCTGCAGATGCATATGCCTTAATGGTGCATATAGGTTTTAAACCAAGCTCTTCAGCTTTTTCCTTTGACATTACCAATACAGCAGCCCCTGAATCGTTGATTCCCGATGCGTTTCCTGCAGTTACAGTTCCATCCTTCTTGAAAGCAGGTCTTAGTTTTCCCAAAGTTTCTTCAGTGGTTCCGAACTTTGCAAACTCATCTGTATCAAATACAATGGGATCACCTTTTCTTTGTGGAATTACAACAGGTACGATTTCGTCTTTAAACTTTCCAGCTTTAATAGCCGCTTCAGCCTTTTGCTGAGAGTTTGCTGAAAAAGCATCCATTTCTTCTCTGGTTAGTCCCCATTGGTCCACGATATTTTCAGCAGTATTACCCATATGATATTGGTTGAATACATCAGTAAGGCCATCATAAACCATCATATCTACTAGTTTTGTGTCTCCCATTCTTGCTCCCCAACGAGTGGAGTGGCTTAGGTAAGGAGCCATTGACATGTTCTCAGCACCACCTGCAACTATTATCTCAGCATCTCCAGCCTTGATAATTTGAGCTGCTAGGGAAACTGCTCTTAATCCTGAACCACAAACTTTGTTTAGTGTCATTGAAGGAACTTCAATAGGAATTCCAGCAGCAACTGAAATCTGTCTAGCGATGTTTTGGCCTAATCCACCCTGCAGAACACAGCCCATAATAACTTCGTCTACCATTTCAGGTTTAACCCCTGCACGTTCTAAAACTTCTTTTACAACTACTGCACCTAGAGTAACAGCTGGAGTATTCTTTAAAGTTCCACCATAGCTACCTACTGCTGTTCTTGCCGCACTAACAATTACTACATCTCTCATTTGTTTGGTCCCTCCTGTATTTTCACTGAAACTTAAAAACTAAATTAACCTGTCTTGTATACTGTATTACTTTACTATAATTTTATATAAAAAGCAAACAATTCAATTAATCTTCTTTACAAGTAATAATATATTTTTCCACCAGCTTTACAGGCTTATATGAGAGTTTC
>CAYLIF010000052.1:0-5473 GCA_964383845.1 uncultured Oscillospiraceae bacterium | reverse complement strand
AGTTAAGCCTATATTGAAATAATAGGGAAAGTGATTTTTTAGTTATTAAAGCATAATAGAAAAGGAAAGAAATGAAAAATAATAACAATAAAATAGTTTATCTAGCAGCAGTTTCATACGCATTAGTAATAGGACTGTCTTTTTTATTCACAAAGCTAGCATTAGATGTTACAGATCCAATAGAAATATTGGCCCATAGATTTACTGTATCATTTGTCGCTATTTCTATACCAGTATTTTTGAAATGGGTAAAGGTTGATTATAATAGAGAAAGAATTGTAAAAATCATTCCATTAGCAATAATTTACCCAATGCTATTTTTTGGATTTCAGACATTTGGACTTCAACATGCCACCTCTTCAGAAGCAGGAATATTGCTAGCATCAGCTCCAGTTTTTACATTGATTCTAGCAACATATTTTTTAAAAGAAAAATCTACTTTATTACAGAAAATATCAGTTGTCTTATCGGTATCTGGAGTTATTTATATTTCAATAATGAAAGGTTCTACTTTAGATATTAATAATATAAAAGGAATAATACTGCTTCTGCTTTCTGCATTATGTATGGCAGGTTACAGTGTTATGGCAAGAAAATTAACTAGAGAATTTACCACCATAGAACTTAGTTTTATAATGATTATTCTTAGCTTTGTATCCTTTAATGCTCTTGCGATAGGAAGACACGTAATCAATGAAACACTAGCTAGCTATTTTATTCCATTTACAAATATCACTTTTATAATCTCTATCGTATACTTAGGAGTACTTTCGACTTTAGGTACGTCGCTATTAACTAATTATATTTTATCAAAAATGGAAGCCTCAAAAATGAGTGTATTCGCTAATTTGGGAACAGTGATTTCCATAGTAGCAGGAGTAGTGTTTTTAAATGAAAATATATATTATTACCATATAATAGGCTCCATTCTTATTGTAGGTGGAGTACTAGGGACAAACTTTCTTGGTTCCAAAAAATCCGGTTAAGCATTATAGATTTTAAGAAGAAATAAAGCAACAAAATAATCCCTTGAAATGCCTAAGTATCGGGTATTTCAGGGGATTATCTTATTTACAAAAACCAAGCAAGCGTATATATGATTTAATAATGACTAACAGGGGTATCAATGTATTTAGTGCATAGAATATAACTTATTTGAAGGGAGGGTTCGATATATATGGATTTTACTATATTAGTAGGCGGAGCAGCAGGACAAGGAATGGATACCTTTGCAAATTTACTGGAAAAATCATTTAAAAGATCTGGCTTTCATATATTTAGCCATAGTGACTATATGTCAAGAGTAAGAGGTGGCCATAACTTTATGCAAATTAGATTTTCCGACAAAGCTATATCATCTTATACAAAAGAAGTGGATATTATATTTGCATTAAATGAAGAGACTGTAGAAATACATGAAAACAAATTAAAAGAAGAAGGTATTATAATTTTAGACGAAAAAATATCTAAAGAAAAGGATCTTATTCATTTACCCTTAGAAAAGACAGCTAAAGATTTAGAAAATATAAGAGTGTCTTCTACAGTGGGATTAGGGGTTATATTAAAATATTTTGGTCTTCCTAAAGATGAAACCAAGAAAATAATTCGAGAGGTATTCAACGAAAAAATAGCCGATGTTAATTTAAAAGCTTTAGATGCGGGTTATGAGTTAATATCAACTAAACATCAATTACAAATCAAAGAAGATAAATCAATACTAATTAACGGAAACAATGCAGTCGCTTTGGGCGCAATTGCCGCAGGTTGTAGATATTATTGCGGTTATCCCATGACACCTTCTACTGGAGTACTGAATTACATGTCCCTCAAATCAGAGGAAATGGGTATAGTTATAGACCAAGTAGAAGATGAGGTGGCTGCTTTAAATATGGCTCTAGGAGCATCATATGCCGGTGTGAGGGCTATGACAGGATCATCTGGAGGCGGAATAGCTTTAATGGGAGAAGCCTTTAGTTTGGCTGGTATGTTAGAGATCCCGGTAGTGGTTATAGATGTACAAAGACCAGGCCCAGCTACAGGTTTTCCTACAAGAACTGAGCAAGGAGATCTAAGATTTATAATCCATGCTGGACATGGAGAATTTCCCAAGATGGTAATTTCATTGAGAAATGGAGAAGATGCTTTTTATCAGACAGCAAGAGCATTTAACCTCTCAGAAAAATACCAAATCCCTGTTGTACTTTTAAGTGACCAAAACTTATCTGATTCTATGGTTACTTATAATCCTTTTGATTTTAATAAAATAAATATTGATAGATATCTCTCCAGCAATGATTCCCTAGTAAAGGGCGAAAGATATAAGAGGTACAAGTATACAGAAGATGGAGTCTCTCCTAGAATAATTCCAGGAAAGATAGAAGATCAAGTGGTATTAGTGGATAGTGATGAACATGATGAGTATGGAAATATAACAGAATCCGCAGAAGTTAGAACTAAAATGGTAGATAAAAGATTGAGAAAGTTGGAAAGCCTGAAAAAAGAAGTACAAGAACCCTGGTTCATAGGCGAAGAACAACCAGAACATCTAATCCTAGCTTGGGGATCTTTATATGGAGCAGTAAAAGAGGCAGTTGATAAGCTTGCTTTAGAAGGCATTTCAATTGGAGCCTTAGTTTTTGGTGATATATGGCCACTTCCCACAAAGAAATTAGGGGAAATGCATAGTAAGGCTAAAAATCTAATTGCCGTTGAACAAAACTCTACAGCTCAGTTAGACAGTTTAATTAGGCAAGAAATGTTAATAAAATGTAACCATAAAATATTAAAGTATGATGGCAGAGCTTTTTCTGGAGAAGAAATTTATGACAGATTGAAAAAGGAGGTATTATAATGCAAACAGAATATAATCTTTATGAACCAGCTTGGTGTCCAGGATGTGGAAATCATATGATAAGAACTGCATTAAAGCAAGCATTAGAAGAATTGGAGATACCTCCATATAAAGCTGTAATTTCATCTGGTATAGGACAAGCAGCAAAAATCCCACATTACATAGGAATAAATGGTTTTAATGGATTACATGGTAGAGCAATTCCCCCTGCTATAGCTATAAAGCTGGCAAATAAAGACCTTACCGTAATAGTTGAATCTGGAGACGGTGACACCTATGGTGAAGGGGGAAATCATTATATCCATGGGGTCAGAAGAAACATAGATATTGCACACTTTGTTCATAACAATCAAATATATGGTCTTACAAAAGGACAAGCTTCCCCAACGACTGCAGAAGGCCAAATAACAACACTGCAGTTTGATGGAGTAAAGAATATACCCTTAGACCCCTTAGCTCTCTCATTGACACTTGGTGCAGGTTTTGTAGCAAGAGGCTTTGCTGGAGATATTCCCCATCTTGTTGACATGATGAAACAGGCCATCACATTTAAAGGATATGCTCATTTAGATATACTTCAACCTTGTGTGGTTTGGAACAAAGTTAATACATTTGCATGGTATAAAGAGAGGGTTTATAAACTAGATGATGACTATGATAATACCAACTATGAGAACGCTTATAAAAAATCCCGAGAGTTTGGAGATAAAATTCCAATAGGAGTATTATATAATGTGGAAAAACCAACCTATGGTGACTCATTCAAGTTCATCAAAGAGGGAGACCCTTTAGTAGATAGGAAGTTAAACCCTTTAGATGCAAAAAAATTGATGAATGATTTTATATAGGAGAAAAAAATATGAATACACTACCTAATTGTCCTAAGTGCAATTCAGAATACACTTACGAAGATGGAGCTCTTCTAGTTTGCCCGGAATGCGCTTATGAATGGTCGATGCTATTGAATAATGAAGAAAACGATAATACCATTAAAGACGCCAACGGGAATCCATTAACCGATGGCGATTCAGTTACCGTAATTAGAGACCTTAAAGTTAAAGGCAGTTCCTCTTCAATTAAAATAGGTACAAAGGTCAAGAATATACGTTTGGTGCCCGATTCAGGCGATGGCCACAATATTGAATGTAAAATTGATGGTTTTGGTTCAATGAAATTAAAATCAGAAGTGGTGAAAGTAATATAACCATTAAATGAAAGTAAAAATAATGAAGCCTACATAGCACTGAACACTAAAGGAGAATAAGAATATGGAAAGAAAAATCAAAAATAAAGTAAAAGGATTTAGAACACAGGATGGCGCAGGAGTGAATTTAGTTAGAGTTTTAGGAAACAGAACCATCGAAGAATATGATCCGATTTTAATGTTAGATTCTTTTGATAGCACAAACCCAGATGATTATACTGCAGGTTTTCCAATACATCCACATAGAGGGATTGAAACAATTAGTTATATTTACAAAGGTTTTATGACTCATAAAGACAGCTTAGGCAATGAAGACACAATAGGTAATGGAGAAGTCCAATGGATGACAGCAGGCTCAGGAATTATGCACGAAGAGAAATTACCAGCGGCTGATAGAATGCTTGGGGTACAACTTTGGCTTAATCTTCCTGCAAAAGATAAAATGGTAGCACCTGCTTACCACAGCATTAAAAACCCTGCAATTGAAGAAATAGAGCTAGAAAATGGCAAGTTGAGACTACTGGCCGGAGAATATGAAGGAAGAGAAGGATACTTAAGTAAATACCTTCCCTTAGATTATTATGATGTACATCTAGAACCAAAAGCTTCTACTATTATAAAATCAGAAAATCATCGATCTGTTATGGTGTTCACACTTATAGGAGATGCATATATTGGAGGAGAATTAGTAGAAGAAAAAACTGCAGTAAAACTTACAGCAGGAGATTATGTAGAGATAAAGGCAGGCAATAAAAATGTACAAGTATTGTATATAAGTTCAAGATTGCTTGATGAACCTGTGGTTTGGGGCGGTCCTATAGTGATGAATACAAGAGAGGAATTAAATAAAGCCTTTGAAGATTTGGAAAAGGGGATTTTTATACAGGATAAAATTTCTTACTAACTATACCTTGCTGTCATTTACCCGATTTAAGAAAGAAGAATGGGATGAATCATATAGGAACCATAATACAAGAATTTCGCCTTTTGAGAGAATTAACTCGGGAGGAACTGGCGGAGAATATATGCTCAGAGAAGTATATTTATTTAATTGAAAAAGGTGAACGAAATCCATCCACCGATTTATTAAGGCAGTTTAGTGAAAAACTTAGAGTCGACTTATTTGGATTCTATAGATTTATAGACTGCAGTGACCCATTGAAAGTCAGTGAAATGATAGACGATCTTACATTATGCCAAAAAAATAGTAACTTTAGTGAAACTGTAAAACTTGTCCAAAAAGCGGAAAAAATGCCGGATTTTAAAACCAGACCTTGGATTCACATACTTGCAGCAAACCGGATTGCATGTAAGGTTTTTAATGAAAAAAAATATAAAGAATCCATTGAGGATATTAAATCTGCTCTAGATAATGTGGAAGATACTCATATAAATAGTATTTTTGTATTAAGCTTGTA
>CAYLIF010000051.1:0-5553 GCA_964383845.1 uncultured Oscillospiraceae bacterium | reverse complement strand
GAATCTTATTTGGACATGATTAATAAGATTGATTTTGCATGGCCTGAAAAAACTTCGATCCCTGTGAAACCTAAAAATCCAGAAGAGCTGCTCCATGCACTAAATATAATTATTGAATCAAGTAAAGAGCTAAACCAGGTTTTCGAAAACAGCCCTGCCAGCCTTTTTATAGCAGATGCACTTGGAAAAACCTTAAGAGTAAATAAAACATTTGTTGATATTACTGGTACAAATCGAGAAAATATGTTTGGCAGAAATGTCTTGGACATCGAAAAAGAAGGAACACTTAAACCTTCAGTTTGTGCCTTAACGTTAAAAGAAAGATGCAGGGTATCAGTGTTGCAGCAGGTTAACGAGGTTAAGGATATTGTGGTTACAGGTGTACCAATTTTTGACGAAAAGGGTGAGATTTTTAGGGTTGTAACCAGCGCGCTATTACTTCAAGACATAACTAATTTAAGCAGATATATATACTCTTTAAAAAGAAAAAACAGGGATAGGGAGGATGTCTCTAAAGACTTAATTGGCGAAAGTTCATGCATGCATGATATTCTCGATATCGTTGAATTAGTTAAAAACACTAGCACTAGTATCATGATCACGGGAGAAACTGGAGTTGGAAAGGGTGTTCTTGCCCAATATATCCATGAAACAAGCAATAGAAATAAATACAATATGGTGGAAATAAATTGTGGCGCTATTCCTGAGAAATTATTAGAATCCGAACTGTTTGGTTACGAAAGTGGAGCATTTACTGGCGCTGATAAAAAAGGAAAGCCAGGCTTAATAGAAATAGCAAATAAGGGTACATTATTTTTAGATGAATTGAGTGAACTTCCTTTTCACTTGCAGGTGAAATTGTTGAATTTCTTGCAAAAAAGGAAGATTACTCGTGTGGGCGGAACTGTTCCCATCGAAGTGGACGTTCGTATTATATCCGCAAGTAATAGACCATTACCTCCCCTTGTTGCAAAGGGATTATTTCGTTCGGACCTGTATTATAGGCTAAACGTTGTTCCTATTGAAATCAAACCTCTTCGAGAAAGAAAAGAAGATATAATTCCAACTGCACTTCATTTTATAAAAAAGTATGGGGATAAATATGGTAAAGAATTCAATATGACTGAAGAATTTAAAAGTATATTACTGAAAAAACAGTGGATGGGGAATACTCGTGAATTAGAAAACTATATTGAGCGAAGAGTCGTGATAGGTATTGAGCGCGAGGATTTAGAAAATTGTTCAGACTTTCATAATAACGAGCAGATTGCAGATAAGGAAAATTCGAATCTAGAATTACCAACAGAAGAAGTGTATGAAAGCTTGGAAGAACTCGAAAAGAAAATGGTTGTAGCTGCTTATGATAAATATAGAAGTAGCTACAAAGTAGCCGAGGTATTAGGCGTTAGCCAAGCAACTGCGTATCGTAAAATCCAAAAATATTGTAAATAAGATTATCAAAACTCAAAAAGACTCGTTTAATTCAATGTGAATTAAACGAGTCTTTTAAATATTTTGAAATCATCTAAAAGTTATATTTACCCCAGAAATATTTAGTATGGTTATTTAGTGTCATTGAAAAATCAATGTATTATAAAATTTTTTTTTACTCATGATTGTTAAATTTTTGGCACAACATTTGCGTAAGATATAAATGCTGTTATAAACAATTTATAATCAAAGGAAGGAGAAGCAAATTAATGATAAAAAATATTGAAGAAATCAAAGATTTTTTACTTAAGTGGAATGAGGAAAATCTAGACCGTTTTTATGAGGCTCAAAGAAAAATATGGTCCCACCCAGAGCTTTCAATGCAAGAGTATAAATCTATGGGAGTAGTGGTGGACTTGTTGTCTGAAAATGGATTCAATGTTGAAACCGGAGTTGCAGGCATGCCAACTGCTTTTATTGCTACATTTGGTGAAGGTCGTCCAATTATAGGTATTAATGCGGAATATGACGCCTTACCGGGACTGTCTCAATCAAAAACAGCCTTAGAAAAAGAAGCGGTGGAGGATGGGGCTCCAGGACAAGGTTGTGGCCATAATCTGTTAGGAGTGGGAAGCGCAAAAGCAGGAATTGCAATAAAAGAAGCCTTAATAAAATTCGGGTTAAAGGGTACAGTGAAAATTATTGGAGCACCTGCGGAAGAACTTTGTCTTGGTAAACCGTTTTTGGGAAAAGCGGGTCTGTTAGAAGGATTTGATGCGATTCTTGATTGGCACCCTTGGACTTACAATAGGGCTGACTATGATAGTTGTGCAGCATATTTTAGTGTCAAATTTCACTTTCATGGACGGACAGCCCATGGCAACTCACCTTGGCATGGTCGTAGTGCCTTAGATGCAGCGCTACTTCAAGGGCATGCTGTAGAAATTATGAGAGAGCATATTCATCCAGGAGCTCCGCCAGATGCAGCAAATACCATAAACTACACTCTTACCAACACAGGTCCTGAATTCCCAAGCGTAGTTCCAGATATAACAACAGCTTGGTATATCGGAAGATTCGTTACCACTGAGGAAGCACAATCCGCATTAGAAAGAATCAAAAAATGCGCAGAAGGAGCTGCCTTATCCACAGAAACTACAGTGGAAATGGAAATCGTTACTTTCACTCATCATAAGATCCCCAACAAAACACTTGCTGATAGATTGCACAAGAACTTTCAAAGGGTTGGGCCCCCTCAATACACGGAGGACGAACAAGAGATGGCCAAGAAAATCCAAAGAGAAATTGGAGTTAATGAGAGTGGGTTCGAAACGGAGATTATGCCTTTTGGTGGAGGACATACAGTTGTTTGCGATACCTCGGAATATAGTTGGAATGCACCATATGCATCACCATGGATTTCTATGGGTGTTAAAGAAGCGGGTTGGCACCACTGGGGTGTAACCAGATGCGCGGTTGACACGGTAGGTGATAAGAGCATGGATACAGCAGCGAAGGTAATTTCTTTAACTGCAGCGGATATCCTATGTGATTCAGAGATGCTAAAAGCTGCTCAGAGTGAATTCAAAGAAAGACTTGGGGGAGAAAAATACCATTGTTTGCTACCTGAGGATTATAAACCTCCAGTAGATTTAAACAAAGACGTTATGAGTAAATACTTGTAATTTTTTCTTAAACATTTTTTAGTTAATATAATATAGTTTAGTTAATAAAGAGAGGAGAAATATATGAACACTACTGTATTTATATCGCTAATTGTATTAGTGATTCTGGTTATTGGGTTCATACTAGCTGGTTTATGGTTTCGAAGAGTAGCAACAACATCAGATGATTTCCTACTAGCAGGTAGAGGAGCACCCTTTTGGCTGCTAGCCTCAGCATATTTGGGAGGGTACGTTGGAGGAGCTAGCGTATCTGGATATGTTGGATATGGTTTCAATTCAGGTATTTCATCAATGTGGGCATCTATATTTGTTGTAACTGGATGTGCGCTATTTACGGTATTGTTTGCAAGAAGATTGAACTACTTTGGGAGAAAGAATAAAGCTGTTACAATCTCAGACTTTGTTTGTGCAAGATATGGCGAAGTAATGCGTTTACCAGCGGCTACCGCTGCCATATTCCGTCCAGCAATACTTACAGGCATGCAATTTTTAGCTATTTCAGCGGCAATGAATGTTGTCTTTGGAACAAGCATTAGATTTGGAGTTGTAGTATCAGCTGTAATAATACTTTTATACTTGATAAGTGCAGGTCAATACTCTGCCTTAATTACTCAATGGTTCCAATCAGTTCTGCAGGCTGCAGGGATTATGTTGTTTGCACTGGTTGCGTTTAAAGCTGTAGGGGATATAGGTTCAGTTACGACTAGTTTCTATGATCTATTGCCAGAAACTTTTGTGAATTTCTGGTCTATTGATACCTCATTATTTACCACTTGGTTATTAACCTTCTGCATATTCTATTTAGCAGATCCATGGATGTACATGTGGGCTTATGTAGGGGCATCACCTAAGGTAAGTTCAAACGGTATGTTAGCAGTTTTAGGCGGTTCTTATTATAACGTGCTACCTTTCTTAGGTGGAATGGCAATTCTAGTTGGTGTCATAACCGGAAAGTTTGCCGTGCCAAGTGGCGTGTCTGGAGATGCTTTATATGCATGGTTTACGATAGAGTTTGCTAATACCGCTATTGGTGTTCTTATTCTTGTTGGGTTATTGATGACGATTATTTCATGTGGATCTTCCTTTGCAATGAATGGTGTAACAATTTTAACTCGCGATATATATCAGATGGTTATTCGTAAAGATGCAACTGACAAACAGGTATTGTTTGCTAGTAGAATCTCTCTGATTATCGTAGTTGGAATTGGAATTGCTTCTGCATTATGGTTGCCAATATTAGTACCACTGTGGGCCTTAGCACAAGCAATTGTAATATCAGGTCTGTTAGCGACGACTATGTCGGCTTGGTTCTGGAAACGATCCACTACTTCGGGTGCACTTGCATCAACAATTGGAGGTAGTTTATCAGCATTCAGTTGGGCCATGTTCGCATGGATAACTCAAGGAAGCCCAGGAGCTACAATAGGTGGTTTTCACGCAGCCCATGTAGGTGTTTGTGTGTCAATCCCGCTGATGATAGTAGTAAGTCTTTTAACAAAACCTGACTATGAAAGGGCTAATGAAACAAACTGGAAGGTTCTTGGTGAAGAACTTAAGACCACTAACCTCATCCCTGAGGTGGAAAAAGTCACTAGACCAGGCTTGTTTGGTTGGTTGGGAGCAGATACTATAGGATGGAAGGCATTTTGGATTGCCATAATAGTTATCTTTGGCGCACACTATATCCTTTCCTTCGCTTTTGAAGTACCAACGGTTGGAATGTTGATGGTTTGGGCTTCATTTATTGTAGGTGGGCTGATGATATTTATGATGGCAGGCCTTGGTGGAAGAGACTTGACGAGAATGGTTAAAGCATCAAAAGAAATACAATCAAAAAACAAGCTTTAGTTTGAAAAAAAATAAAATGGGCGTCTTCTAATATGAAGGCGCCTGTTTAATTTTAAATATTATTAAGTTTATGGTATAGTGATAATATTGCTAAAATATGTGAACAATATTTGTATAATAAATAGGAGGAAAAGGAAATGGCTGAATATAAAGACAAGAAAGTTAAAGTTGTGGTAGAGAGTTCCACATGCGATGTATATAAGCCGGGAGACACAATTTATATAGATCGATTCCTTTTAGATAAAGAACGATCTGGACCTGTTTGTCTAACGGCATTAAATGCTATTTACCCATTTATCTATGCGGCAAGAAAAGGGGTTACCCTTGAGCAAATGGGATATAGTAAAATGAACTTTCAGTGCCCAGATTGTGATGAGTCAGCGGTTTTTCAATTAATTGCATATGACGAAGAAGACGAATTGACAGAATAGATTTACTATTTGGGATAATGAAAAATATGGAACAAATTGGCCCCCAATCATGATATAATATTCGTTAGGAATAAAATCATATTGGTAATTTAAAGTTATTAATGGAGGAATTAAAATGTTAAGAGAAGCACTCCCAAAAATCAATACAACTTTACCTG
>CAYLIF010000050.1:0-5772 GCA_964383845.1 uncultured Oscillospiraceae bacterium | reverse complement strand
TGAACCTATTGCACAAGGAATATCCATGGCTAAAAAGGACTTGAGGGGGAACATATAATTCACCCTATCGCCATAATAAATATTATAGTCTTTTCCGTTTCTTTCTATAAAGCCTGGGTTGGCAATTGGAATTATGCCCAAGTTTTTTATACGAATTAGTAGTTCTTCGTCTACAAGTCCACAATGTTCTATTCTGTGTCTTGCATCTACACGAGGGTTTGCCTCTTGGCTTTTTTCTATAGAGTTTACTATCATCTCCACAGCCATATCTCCAACTGCATGGGCAGTCATTGATAGACCAGCCTTGTGGACCTTCTCAACAATATCATCAATTTCTTCTTGGTTCCAAGTTAGTATTCCCTTTAAATCGGGATCATGGGAATAAGGCTTACGAGTAGCTGAGGAAGGACCGCTGCTACTACCATCGATCATTATTTTAACAGAGGCCACAGCAAATCTATTGCTTGTTTGGTAAAGGTCCTTGCCTTTATCTAAGTACCAATCTATAGCGTCAATATTTTCCTGTTTTCCTGCTAAATCAAAAATCATTGGCTTGATTCTAACTTTTAGGTCCTTAGATTTAATGCCTTTATAGATAAAATCCAAGGCTCCTATGCCATCGGATCCAGCATCGCAAAGAGAGGTAATTCCATTTTTATGCATAATATGCTCAGCGGCTTTAAGGCTATCTTTCAGTTCCTGATCTGAAAATTCCGCGAGACTTCCCATATACATATGAGCATTTTCCTTTAGTAGACCAGTTAGCTGACCATCTTTTTCTACAACTTCACCTTGGCCAAAAGCTGAGCTATCTTTGATTCCGGCGATTTCCAGAGCCCTAGAATTGTAGACGCCCATGTGAGCACAGCAACGTGTACATCTTACTGGGTTATCTGGTGCTACTTGATCTAAATCTTCCTTGCTAGGATGTCTCCTTTCAATTAGCTTATTGTGATCATAACCTGAGAGAACTATCCACTGACCAGGCTTTTTTGTCTTTACCGACTCTTTGATAATAGACTGTATAGCCTTAATTGAATCAGCTTTTTCAACAGTAATATCAATAATAGGGCCTTGCTTTAGACCAAGAAGGGTAAAATGAATATGGCTATCAATGAAGCCTGGCATAAGAGTATTCCCATTAAGGTCGATTTCTCGGGTGTTCTCTCCCACAAAATCATAAACTCCTTTCATAGTGCCACAATAAATGATGGTATTACCTTTAAGGGCAACGGCTTCCGCTAGGCTGTTGTTAGCATCTGCAGTTATTACACTGCCATTAAAGAAAATTAAGTCTGCTTGTAATTTCATAGCTCTACCTCCAATGATACTTTACTCGAGCCAAAGGATTCTTTTGGCAGTTTTGATATTTCCTGATACATTAAGATATTTGCCAAAAGGCTTTGCTTAAGTTCTTTGACCCTTATTCTTTCCCAAGAAGTGTGAATGCAAATCTCTTGTCCAGCAGAAAAACCTATAGCGGGCTTGCCTAAGCCTGTTCCCACGGGTGGTATATCCGTACTAAAAGGCCAATATATATATTCGGCTTTAATACCTGATTTCTCTAAGGCAAGTGCACTTGCTTGAACGAAGGGATGTTTTTCCTCAATTATCCAAGGGGCTTTTTTGCTTTCGATCTCCTCTTCTATACCTGTATAACTTTTTCTTAAGTTTCGATTGATTTCAACCTCTGCCCGAAAGTTTTTGTCTTCTTTAGATAGCTCAGTGGCTATGTCCTTCATTTCACTTAATACACCAGCGATGGTCTCGCTAGGAACCAACCTCCTGTCATAGACTAAGGTGCATCGATCTGGAACTATGCATAGCTCATTGGGCTGTACTTCCATCATGGTTAAGGCCATTCCAGCCTGTCCTAATTTATCATCTTTTTTAGGATCTACCATAAGTTTTTCCTTTGCACGTAGAATAAACTTTGCTGCCTGTTCTGCAGCATTTATTCCCAGCCAAGGTGAGCTGCCGTGACAACATTCTCCATAAACAGTTACCTTTATCTCCATTCGCCCACGATGACCAATGGCCAGCTTCATACTGCTAGGTTCAGCGCAAATCATTCCATCTATAGAGATCCCTTTTTCTGGAAGGGTTTCTTGGATTAATTTGAGGGTACCCATTGCTTCGCCATTTTCCTCCATGACAACAGCAGTTAAAAGAAAATTTCCTTTAATTGGATGGCCTTTGCTTTTCATTTCGGCAAGAACGCCTCCCGCATAGATTTGGGCAGCACATCCACCCTTCATGTCTGAAGAGCCTCTACCATGAATCACTTCCACCTCTTCTTCTTTGGATAATTGAAGATCCCACATTCTAGACATTTCACGTTTCCCGCCATAGGGATTGATATTTTTCCAACTATCTAGATCTCCTGTAGGAACCACATCCATATGGCCATTAAACATTATTGTTGGACCTTCCTCTGTACCACGAACCAAACCAACTACATTTCCCCACCTATCTATAAAGACCTGGTCATATCCTAGGGCTATCATTTCTGCCTCATATAGTTTAGCAACCGCTTCTTCCTGTCCGGATAAAGACGGAACTTGAATGATACGTTGGCAGAAATCAATCATGGGCTCTTCGTATTTCTGGATTATGTCACGCATTTCCTACTCCTTTCCGATTAGTTATCTATATTACTATTATAGCCTTTATACATTAGAACTTGAAGCTTCCTTGACTTAAAGTTACCTTAAATTTATGGTTCAGAGCATTTACAAACTATATTCGAATCAAAGGTCATGGATTTTATACTGGATTTCTTATATAATCAAATTATGGATATAATGTCAGTTGTATTTATTGCATTTGTTGGCCTTACTATGGTAATTGCCGGCTTATATTTCTACCTATTTGCTAGGAGTCAAGAGCGATTTATACAGTATTGGGGACTCTGTTGGGTTTCCTATTCTCTTAGCTTGCTATTTCTAATTCTAGGAGAAAATTACAATCAAAACAATTTGTTTGAAATCCGCAAAGTTTTCGACGTTTTAAATATATTGTTTATTCTGTTTGGAGTTTACTCATTTTCAAACCGCAGGATTCCAAGTTATTGGATGAGATTTACCCTTTATTTAATAATATGGGTTGTAATAGCGGTTATCTACGAGTTCGATATAATGGCTATCTATCTTCCACTTTCCATGTTTCAGATTGTAATTTCATCGGTTATTTGCTTTGTCATTTATACTTATTGGGATCTTAAAGGATTTCAAAAACGAATAGCCATGGTTGTGTTTTTTTTATGGGGATATGGTAAGGCTATAGCCTCTTTATACGAAGGTCAGTTTAGTCAGGTTTCCAACTTGTATCTAGGCGAAATCATTTTTTCCAACATACTTAACTTTATAATATTCATTGTATACTTGGAAAGAGCTAGTGGACGGTTAAGTATGGCAGAAAAAATATTCAAAACAATGGCTGAAAATGCCAGCGATATAATTTTCGTATATAGCCTTAAGCCTCATGCCAATTTTTCGTATGTAACACCTTCTGTTGAAGGTATCTTAGGATATACTCCTCAGGATTTCTATGGGGATTCCCGTTTTTACCTTAATATTGTTGAAACCTCGAATTTAGAAGAGATGCAATCTTTTTTTAATCCTGAGCTAAAGAAAGACTTTAGCGGTTCAGACCCCCTTCTTTTAGAATTAGTACATAAAAGCGGAGAGAGACTTTGGGGGGAACTTCGTAGAACGGTAATATATGAAAACGGCGTTCCAACAGCAATTGAAGGAATTCTTAGGGATATAACAATTATGAAAAAAGCGGAAGAACAACTAATGCAGTCCAAAAATGCTAGAAAGTTACTTCTTTCCTACGTTTCTCATGAACTAAAAACCCCAGTGACTTCTATTATAGGCTATGCTTCAGCTCTTAGAGATGGAACTTTGGTTGGCGAAGAAGAAAGAGAAATGGCAGTGGAAACCATCTTTAGGAAATCCCTTACATTAGAAGCACTTATTATGGATCTATTTCAGCTATCGAAATTAGAAACCAAGCAGCTAAGCTTTGATTTTAGATTGATAAGCGCTGCGGAGCTTTCCAACAATCTAGTACAAAAGTATGGTTTAGACATTAGAAACTCGGGAATGCAGTTAACCATGTCTAGGGATCCCAAAGAGTTAAAAGATGCTATGATAATTGTTGATGTACAGAGGATGGGGCAGGTCTTCAATAACATAATTCAAAATGCCATTCGGTTTTCTAAAACCGGCGATTTTATAAAAATAAAATTTTACTTAAATCCTTCCCGAGACAAATTCTGTTTTTCCATAAGCGATAAGGGACCTGGCATACCAAATGATGATTTAGAACAAATTTTTGAAAGATTCTATAAATCCAGTCATTCCAATCCTCAGGGGAATGTGGGCAATAGTGGCTTGGGATTAACTATAAGCAAAGAAATAATAGAAGCTCATCAGGGAACGATTAATGCAAAAAGTAGCTTAAACAGAGGAAGTACCTTTGTCGTTGCAATTCCTCTATATCAAGATTAGAATAGAATGTGGAAGCAATTTAGATGAACTCAAAAAGTATAAGGGGATTATATGGCTGGTGAAAAAATACTTGTAGTGGACGATGAAAAAGCGATTAATGATCTAGTGGCATCTTATCTGCGCAAAGAAGGATTCTTTCCATTGGCTGCTTTTAACGGAAGAGAAGCCTTATTATTGTTGGAAAAAGAAAAGCCTGACTTTATAGTTCTAGATATAATGTTGCCGGATATAGATGGGAATGCCTTGTGCTTAGAAATAAGAAAAAAGAGTAATGTGGGAATTCTTTTCTTGAGTTGCAGAGGAGAAGAGATGGACAAAATCATAGCCTTGTCTTCTGGAGGGGATGATTACATGACTAAGCCATTCTTGCCTGGAGAATTAGTGGCTAGAATTAAGGCACATCTTAGACGTCAGCAAGACTTGGGTTATCAAAAGCTTAGTCATCAAGAAGAAATATATACTTTCCCTGGCTTGTCAGTAAACCTTGATATTCGAGAGGTTTTAGTTGAAGGAGAAGAGGTCACCTTAACAGCAAAGGAATTTGAAATTTTAAAGTTATTTATTCAAAACCCCAGAAGGGTATTTAGCGCAGACCAATTATTTGAGCTGGCGTGGAACACTTGCAGCTTAGATGGAGATACTAGGACCGTTATGGTATATATAAGCACACTAAGAAAAAAAATTGAGCCTGACCCTTCTAATCCTAAATATATTCTGAACATTAGAGGAGTTGGATACAAATTCAACCATCAGCTGCTAGAAGAGAACGGGGGGTAAAGATCGTGGTTAAATTGACAAAAAAGATGATAATAATCAGAATTGTATTTGTGGTAGGCATTGTGGGATTATTTGCTGGGGTTGCTTGGCATTACTGGGACACAATTTTTAAATATTACTAAAAGTCACTCAAAGAAATCATATAATTAAAAAGGTATAAAAAGAACCCCAGCATGGAGATGCTGGGGTTTGCTCTTGAGGCGTTAAAATCATGAAGCTTACATATTTACTCCATGATAGAAATCGGAGTATTGTTGTTTTAATTCGTTCATTAATTTTTCTGGTCTAGGTTTAGTTACCAAAGATACAACGAAGAAGACTACTATATTAACCATTAGTGCCAATAAGGCTCCACCACCACTAACAAAAGGACCGAATGGGGTCAAAACACCAAAGGTGAATAAAGCAAGTAGACCAATCCCTGAAAGTGTTCCTGCTATAGCTCCCGCCACAGTGGATCTCTTCCAGAAAAGAGCTC
>CAYLIF010000049.1:0-6235 GCA_964383845.1 uncultured Oscillospiraceae bacterium | reverse complement strand
ATATAACCATAATATATCATGCTGCTTGTATATTGTATGCAAATGTAATAATTGGCTCAGTTAAGGTAATAATTGGTTTCTTGAGTGATGATCTTTGCTAGTAAAAACCTAATTCAAGTCTTTATATATTACCTTATACAATGTATAATACTATTAAGTGATTCCCACTGTGATTTGAAAGGACCCATGGACATGGCCAGAAAAAAGTTTATAATATATCTTTTTATATCTCTTCTATTTCTTAGTGGATTTTCCATGTCTTATGGAGCAACTACTCCTAAGTATCTTGCTGAGGCAGAAAAGCTCAATGTCCTCTCAATCTTTAAGGGTTCTAATGAAGGCTTTATGTTAGATCGTCCACCTACTCGAATAGAGGCGGGAATTATTTTTGTCAGGTTAGTTGGAGGGGAAAAAGAGGCAATCGCCAACAAATACTCTCACCCATTTACCGATGTTCCTAAGTGGGGCCAAGATTACGTAGGCTTCCTCTATAAGCACAACTTAACCAAGGGGATAAGCGCAGATAAGTTTGGCAGCCGGAAGGTGGTCAAAGCATCTGAGTATATGACCATGGCATTACGTTCAATTGGATATCACGACGAAGGAATAGATTTCAAATGGCGTAAGTCTTTAGATAAGGCATTAGAACTTGACCTTGTGGATCAGGAATTATTTGCGGAATTAAGCAAATCAAAGTTTTTGCGAGATCATGTTGTTAAAATATCCTATGACCTTCTTAGTCAACCAGTAAAAGGGGACACTGCCACCTTGGCGGAAAAGCTTCTTGCCTACGGTGCTTTTACACAAGAACTTTTAGACAAAATGGAGTTCGTTGAGCCAAGTAATCCTGAAGTTCCTGACCCCGATAGTGAGGAACCGCCCAACGATGAAGTGGACGGCCTCCCTGTTGAAACTACTCCTGCTGCAGTAGATCAATAATCTAATCATAATTAAAAATTAATTTTACCCTGGATCCCAAAATAGTATTGCTTGAAATATATTTCTTGCTAAATTCTGTTTATGGGTTCCAATTTATTGTGCCACTTCCGTTAGCTAAGGTGCCCATTTTGGAAAGATTATAGGCATTAATTGAGTGGCCGTTTACTTTTGCGTTATTAAGCCAGAGATTATTAATTGAACCTGTGGGTCCTGTTGACTTAAATCTCAGTTCCATACCATAGTTCATAGAAGCACTTATTATAGCTGATTCAATAGATATATGTTCTTTTGCAGTAATATATATATTAGCACTCGCAGATTGAACCTGTGTTTTTGGCTCAGGAGTTGCAAATGACGAAAGATTTATACTACCATTGCTACTTGCCATATTAATGTTCTTACCGTAGGCCGAGTTGCTTATCTTTGCGGATTGGGCACTTATGCCTTGCGAACCATTAATAGTTATGAATACATTAGATTTGACTGTTGCTTTATCTAAATTAATTAATCCCAAAGATTCTAACTTAATCCCAGCCGTACCAGCTCCGTTAGTAGATTCAATATTCGCCTTTGGAGCATTTATGCCGCCCTCTGATGATTGTATATTTATTCCGTAATTTCCAGAAGATTTTAATGCAGCTCCACTTATATTAATAGAATCCCTTGCCACTAAGCTAATCTTTCCATTGCCATCAGAGACAGAAGAAATCACTGCCCCGTCTGCTTTTACGCCACCATTCTCAGCGATTATTTCGACTTTAAATGGATTGTTGTTGCCTCCTGTCATGTTGATTCCATTCATTATTACGTCCCCATTATGAGATTTCATAACTACAGAAGTGTGCACATTAACTTTTATATTTGCTTCTATTATTATATCTCCATATACATCCCAGTCGATAGTGGGACTCCAATTGTTTGATGCATTCCGTTCTATTTCTATTGCACCTATAGATGCAGGGATATAAAGGGAACCGTCCTGCAAATGATTATCAATCACTAATTGATTCAATAGATCTGCAGGAGTTAGATAAACATATTCATTGTCTTTAAACACTAAAATTGATCCTGATGTAATTGGGACATCTGGTCTATATATATCAGTACCTGGTATTAATATCATGCCATCCATATCGTTAGCAGGAACCTCGATATTAAGAGTGAAGTTATACATTCGCTCGTAAGGCTTAGAAGACTTAATTTCTATTTTTACTGGATAGGTGCCTGAGGCAGTTTCTGAATCTTTTAGCTTAAAGTAAAGTTTATGGGTGTTAGTTTTCATTGATCCAGCAGACAATGCTCCAATAGTGGTATTGTCGACACATTGAGTTGCAGTTGCTAAATCATTTCCTATAAAAAGATCAAAGCGGGGCGTTGTTGTTCCGTTTTCTTTTGAAGTTATAGTATATTCTATGTCAGAAGATGTTGTATTTTCTTCTATATCTTCCATGAAATTTCTCACAGAAAGATTAGACTCTTCTGTAAATTGGCTAGCCTTATTAATGGTAAGTGCTTTTGGCTCTATAGAGGCTTCAAAAAAGAAATTGCTTGTGTTTAGTGTGAATGAATGTTCCAAGCTTTTTGCAAATGAAGAATATGTTAAAATAGAGGTCCAACTTGCTAGTGCAAGTAAAGCACACATTAAGACCGCTAAGAGCATTAGCAAAGGTTTACTAAGGTGAAGAATTCTAGTATGAGCATTTTTAAATTTATTAAATATGGTACTTAAATGATTCTCGAACAAATAATTCTCCTCCCTTCCAAAATATTTCATCTTGTTCTTCTATTGCCTAGCGTTTACAGTTATATTTACATCAATCTTTTTGTTGGCAAATTTCTGGTCTTTATCAGAGCTTCCCCAATTCCACATTAATCTAAAATCCATAACTTCATTTCCTTCTATAGGAGCTGAAGAGGTATAAAGGGTATTGCCATTAATTGAGGAACTCTCGACCAACGTGAAAGTGTTGTCGTCATTAACAATAAACAACTCCATATTTAAGGGAACCATTGCTCCTATAACAGGAGTCTCCTCATTCCAGCCTAACTTGATTTTGATTTCATAATTCAAGTCCGTATTCTTTGTGTTTTCTAATGTAAAGTCGTACATTTGCCCTGATATTCCTGGATACTGTTCCACACTCGGGTCTTCACCCCATTCTACATCTAGATTGTATTCACTGGAAATAATAAGACTAGAATCTCCTGTGTTTGACAATGTAGAAACATAACGAGATAAAGAGATGCCAGAAGACATTATTACTAATAATGCAAGTAGAAATATAGCATATATATATTTATTTCTTAATTTCATTCTGTTTCTCTCCTCTCTTTAAAAATAGTAACTGCTTGATAGTCATAAATATTTAACCCTTATATTTCCTCTGGCGGGACTTGTTCGCCGACCACTCTAAACATTATTCTTTCATCTTGGTTCGATTGAAGACCATTAAGGATACCTAAGGCCTTTGTGTCATATTTGTCATAGGCAACTTTAAGTGAATTATTAATAGCATTTTGTGCTGTACTAACAGCGGCCACTAAAGAGTTATGGGCGCTTATATGTGCCTCATCTCCTCCAGGTGGTGTGTATGGACACGTACCACTACCGTTGTAGACGTAACTTATCTGGTCCACCCCATCAACATTGCTGACAATTCTCTCGTGTATATCGAAAAAATTATTGGCTGCAGCTACGGCATAATTGTGATTATTTATCAATATTTGATAGTCATCAGTTGCCAATTTATAATAATTCCCCCCACTTGTACTATCATGGTTAAGGCTAGGCGGTGTCCCCTCATAGTAAGAAGTGTTCCACCACCAATTTATAGTAATTTCCACTATCTCATCGGAACCAGCCTCAAAATTTCCTGTTGCTACTGTAAAGTATCCATCATCATCAACTTCGATATCCTTTAAACTAAACCAATCTCCATATGATGTGGGAATCGTTGCTGTAGAATTAACAGTTGGTAGATTTTCATTGCTTTCTATTTTGAAAATCAGTGGAGGATAATCCTCTCCTTCCTGGTTTCCGTTAATATCTTTCATTAATACGGCTACATTCATGGTAACTTCATAATCTATTGCAACGTCAGATTCTCCAGGAGAAATGAAAAAGCTATTACTCGACTTCATCTGTGGGCTTAAGTTTTGGCCGTCAAAAACATCAAATGTAAAACCCTGGTTTTGCAGATTGTCCACAACAGATCCTACTCTAAAATTCCATTTTCCTATAACAGCCACATCTGAGCCCCTATATTCATCAGAAAAACGAGCTAATGTCGGTGATAGAAAATGCAAGCTAAACAAAACTAAAATCATCAATAATGCTATTAATTTTGAAGTTTTCATCGATCACCAGCTCCAATCTTCTATGTCTACCTCCATCCCTTCTACAAAATCTCCAGAAGGTTGAATGATTTACTTTAGCTTAACTGCGTATTTTGCGCCATATCTCTTCACCATAGATCAAAAGCACTATTAGGGCTAACATCAGTAATATCCCTGGCAAGGTTTTTAGAAAAAGAATGGCTATACCGACTTTAGGGATCCTTAAAATTACCTTACCTATAAGTTGTGTGGCTGCTAGCTTATCATCAGCCACGTTATTGTTATCGCCTTTAAGTACAAACAATCCATCTTCTTCACCGACAATCCTGTGGGTGTATGAAATATTTCCTTCTAAATAGGTAACCACATCCCCTACTACATACTTATTAGTTGCTTGCTCTCTTATTACTACCAAGTCTCCTGGCATAATTGCCGGCTCCATTGACCCAGATATTACTATCAATGGGGTTATCCCAAAAAACTTAGGCACAGGATTGTGGGTAACAGCTTTATTAATACCAATATATAGATTGATTATAATTAGCAAGCCTATGGTTCCAAAAATCAAATATTTTAAAGAAGTTAGTAATATTCTCTTCCAGTCTGCTTTCAAAATATCTCTCTTTCTATTTTCTTTGGGCTGAAACCCTAATAGTCATAGTACAGGCTACTTCTCCACCATGGTCTTTTCCATAAACATTATCTGTGTTACCAGCTTCTTGCCATAACCACTCAAGGGTATAATGAGTCTTAGCTGCGGAATTTAGGTCTAATGGACTACTTGGATTGACAGTTATATTTGCAATTTCATCTATGGGATACCATTTATTATCTCCTGACACATAGGTGTTGGTATCATTGTTTTTTAACCGATACCTCATAGGAATGTTTAAACTATTATTGGTTTCTATAAAGTTAATAGCATAATTTATAGGAAAAGAATTCGCTGAATTGTCAATTGTGAATATATATTTTCCACTCATCCCCGGAGCAATATTCTTATTGTCGCCGAAAATATTTATATTAGCCGCGGCTCCTGGTCTTTTAGCGAAATTCCCATCTGCACCAATTTTGCTATACACTGTTATATCCCATGGTTTTGCTGGCGGTGGTGGTGACGGTGGGTTTGGATTTATATCTATCGGAGGAATCACTGGCGGTATATCACCAGGTTCGTCAGGTGCCCCTCCTGGGATTTCTTCTTCTGGAGGATAATATTCTGGCGGTCCATCGCCTAAACTCATAATAAGTTTGCCATTAGCATTTCCAGAAGCATCCAACTCAATTTCTAATACTATTTGTAGGGTTTTTATATTTTTCGAAATTTCCAGTACCCAAGTTCCATCTGGCAACTGTGTGAGTATAGGATCTTGATTATCAGGAGTCCGTTCTATTAGTACTGTGCAGGAAGCCAGTGCTTTCATATTTTTGCTATAAACGGTAAAAGTATGCTGCCCTACTTTAACATTATCAAATGCAAAATAGCCACTCCAATCCGTATAAGTTTTACGTGGATCACTGCGCATTTCCACAAGACCATTTGCAAAAGGGTCTCCATTAGTGTAAATAACCTGTCCCTTAATGGTTAGTTTTCTTTCAATGGGTACAGGCACCTTCTCTGGAAAATTAAAAAATCCTTTTAGTTTATCTAGAAAAGGAAGATTTCCCTTTACATCTCCAACCTGGGAAAGGCCGGAAGATATAACAAATACCGTTTGCCCTGATTCTGTATCACTGACAACCCCAAATATTGATACTGCTATATATATTACAATTATGGTAACTATGGCTAGCATAATTATATTTTTTCTCTTTTCCGTATGCTCCATAGATATCCACCTCCACTTCAGGCTACCTTGCGGAAAGCATCACTTCTGGGTGCTCTCTGCAAGAGAGCCTAAGCTCTCTTTTTAAATTACTTTGTTTGAATTAGAAGACTATGGAGTAGTAGTAGGGGCTA
>CAYLIF010000048.1:0-6270 GCA_964383845.1 uncultured Oscillospiraceae bacterium | reverse complement strand
ATATCCATTAGGTTTGGGATTTTTAATATAGTCCTTTACTTGAATGAGTACTATATCATCTTGTTTAACAAGCATATCAGCAATTTCATATACCTCATCAATAAAAGAAGTAATTACACGTATCCCAGATACGTCGTTAAGACTGTTTCTAACGCTATCGACATTCATTTCTTTTTCTAATCTCTGGAGCTTGTCTATAATGCTAGCCGGTTTTTTAACCCTTGATTTTATAAATTGTATAGGCCCATTGCTACGAGTAACAGATAATTCGTCATTTAGAATTTCCAACTTAGTTGTTACTTCTCTTATAGCAGAATTATATACAATCATAAGTTCTTTGAAATTCGTTATTTTTTCTAATATATCTTCTGGCGTCTGGGGCAAGATCGTTTTAGTTAAAGCTATCATTTTAATATCGTCATTTTCCATCTGGTTCACCTTTTCAATTAATTTAACTATGTTTATCTATGATGTTCTCATATTAACACAATTTCATTAATTATAAAGGTCCTTCTTCATTGCAACTATAATGAAAAAGGACCACAATTAGTAAGTATAGCAAAGAGCTATCTTTATTAATAAATAGACCTCGGTTTTTTAAATTATGCCGAGGTCTATTTTAAAGTTCTTGTATGCTGGTTTAAATTTTTCTTGCTACTTCGTTTCCATCCCACAAAGCGCTCATAACCTTACCTGGAGTAATTGCATCTCCGATGACTTCATATGGTATATTCATCGCTTTGACGATATCTTCAAGTGGATTGTAAGATCTGGAGCCAGATGCCATTATTGTAGTTCCGAACTCCATTTTCTTTTGTTCTCCATCTTGTTCGACAACAATATAACCCTCACCTATTTCAATACATTTAGTATTCGTCAAGACCTGAATATCGAATTTGTCAATGAGTGCGCTGAAATATGGGAAGACATAGAATTCCATATCCTGTGCTATTTTGTCAAGCATTTCGATTATAGTAATTTTTTTACCGCTCCTGCCCAAAATATCCATTACTTCCATTGCCGTTAATCCGCCACCAATAATGGCGACATCTTCAGTGGGAACAAAGGCATAATGATTTAGGAAATCCCAGGCGCTGACACCAAATTCGATTCCCTTTACTGGGGGAGCTGCGAACTTGGAACCTGTGGCTAGAACAACAAAGTCTGGTTTAAGCTCTTCAATACGGGCTTTGTTTGCCTCTGTAAATAGTCGCAAATCTACACCTGCCTTTGTGGCCCGTGCACCCATTTGAACCATACTAGCTGCCAAGTGGTCTTTATGCGGTGATACTGCCGCAAGATTATATTGTCCGCCAACTCTTCCTGTTGCTTCCATCAGTGTGACATCATGTCCCCTCTCTGCAGCAACTCGAGCAGCTTCCAAGCCTCCTGGTCCTGCTCCAACAACCAAAACTTTTTTCTTTTCATCTGCTTTAGTTATGGTCACTTCAGCCTCGTATCCACAAGCTGGATTAAAAATACAGCTAGCACCATCAGGAGTGGTAAATAGGCGCTCTACACAACCCTGGTTGCATGCAATACAATGAACGATATCATCCACTCTGTCATTCATGGTTTTATTTACAAAGTCTGGATCAGTCATTTGCACACGGCCCAATGAAATAAAGTCCGCTTGGCCCGCTTCCAGTATTTCTTCTGCCATATCTGGTGTGGGTATACGTCCTGCACAAATAACGGGTAATTGTACTTCTGCTCTAAAGCGTCCTGCATTTTCTGCATTTATTTTATAAGGAAAGAAGAATGGAGGAACTGTAAATTGGATAGTGGAATAGGAACCTTGTGATATATCTAAAGCGTCGACTCCAGCCTCTTTATACAATTTTGCAGCTTCTATACTTTCATCAATCATTAAGCCGCCATCACAATTGGCATGCTCAAATGCTGACATACGAATTATTACAGGGAAATCTGAACCACATTTTTCTTTTATATTTTTAATAACCTCACAACCAAATCGGGCACGGTTCTCCAAAGAACCTCCAAATTCATCATCACGTTGGTTGGTGTATTCATTTAAAAATGAGTCGATTAGGTAACCGTGGGCTCCGTGTAATTCCACACAGTCAAAATCAGCTTTTTTAGCTCGTAGAGCAGCATCGCCAAAGGCGTTAATGACTTCCCATACCTCGTCAAGGGTCATTGAGTGGGCTTCTTCACCAATAAATGGGCAAGTAGTCGCACTGGGAGCCCAAGGCTTACCACCGTAGGGTTTTCCTGAAGTTTGGCGGCCACCATGCCATAACTGAAGAGCTGCTTTACCACCCTTATCGTGAATGGCTTTAGCGAGCTTAGTAAAACCTGGAATAAATTCATCACTATATAAACTTGGGTTTCCACCAGTTTTCGAGGTGTAATGTACAGGACAAATTTCCACAATATTTAGTGCGCAACCTCCCGCTGCACGACGGGCATGGTAATTAATTAAACGATCAGTAACCAAGCCGTCTTTGGAATAATTTGTTCCCATAGGTGGGAATACGGAACGATTCTTCAATTCTAAAGTTCCGATTTTTCCTGGAGATAGAAATAATGGATAACTCATATAATTCACCCTTTTATACCTTTCTATTAATTCATCAATAGCGTATTTACATTCTATGGCTTATTTAGGCCTTATAAGTATGATACCCAGTTTGACGCTTATTATTAATAAAAAATGGATGGGCTACACTAACTAAACATTATTGTACCTATTTTAACGAACCTGTGGCTCCCCTTTTAATCCGGAAATTTCATCGAAGGCTTTTTTTACATTTTCTTCTTCACCATGGATAACCAAAACTATCGACCCCTCAGAACCGTTAATTCCGCCAGATGCAATACACTTTGCCTCAACATTATAAAGGATCTTCAAAGCGGTTATTTCGGTGACAACAGTTGCCCCAAGGATGGGCATAAGACCAACCTTGTCGCCTATGGCCTTATCAATCGAATGACTAGCCATAAATTCGACAGCTTCACGTACATCGGGGACCAGTTTTTCTAAGCCAATGGGAACAACGAATTCAATCCCTCTCTGGATAATTGGACCCCAAGCAGCACCAATGGTACCTCCCATGTCGTTGGAAGCCAAAATAGCTGCCAAACCAGTATGGTCTACTGCATTTCCGCCTTTGATAAACACATCGCCAGTTTCCATTTGATTAAGATATGTTTTCCAATGAAAATCTCTTTCTCTAGGTTTTCCTTTGGTAATAACATAGGGTGTAATTCTAGTTTCTTCATTGCTAAGCCCAGTTTTTCCTTCGCTTATAATGCCAATAGAATATGCACTCTTTTTATCGACGGTTTCACCCAATAATTCTTCTACAAGAAAGCCGTTGGTTGTCCCACCAGCTAATATAATGGTATGATTTTTCAGTGCATTTTGGATACTCGGTAGGTTTACAACTCCTTTAGCGATAAGTCGCTTGGATTCACTCGGTGTTAATATTATTTGTACTCTCATTTTTACTACCTCCATATATTGCTTCTTAATAACTACAAGTATAGCATTTTTTCAACTAGTGAGATCCTCTTCCTCATCTCATCTTTTAAAGCTCTTCTTTTGATTTTTCGGCAAAATAATCATCTTTCATCATTTCCTATTTCATTTGCTTCGTGTCTTCACGACTTTTATTGAAGAGATTTATAAACTCATCTATTATTATCTTTGGGATAGATTGAATGTCTGTTTTATCGGTTACTTTTTCTCCGATGGTTTTTACTGCTTCCATGAATTGTGTGGAAAAATTAGCCTCCATAACTTTTTCTACCCAATCAACATCAGCAATACTCTTCTTGCCCAGATATACTTGTTCAAAAGCATATATTGTAACTTCACCTAAAGCTGCTACAATGCTACCAGCAACGATTGCATTCAAAGCACTTGCCCCTATATTAACTCCAGGAATAGCTTTCAAAGCATTTAAGCCTGCTTTTGCGGCCACTCCTATTGTTCCAGCCTGAATAATGGAATTGAAAAATCGTTTTGATTCCTCATTCTTTCTAATCCCATATATGCGTGCTATCCCATTAATCTCAGTTGTTTCTATAGTCAAAAGAAAAAAGGCATCAGGATAGGGTATGGGAACAGCACCGACTATTACCGCTGCTGTAGTTGAAACTCCAACTAAGCTATGAGATAATGCTCTCTTACGTTTAAGTGTAAATGTGGCAATATCTGCCTCTCCAGCTTTTAAACCCTCTGGCATCAGGTCGTTAGTAGCTTCAATAAGTTCGGGAATTCCTTCAGGCGCAGCATAAGCACTATCATTTAGTACAAATGTGGAGGCAACAACTGGGATTACTTTACGCAAGTTTTTTTTATAACGTTTCTGCTTAGCAAATACAGTATTAACCATTTCAATATTATCTTTTCTGTCAGGCTCCGAATATGATTTTGTAATTACAACAATCACTGGAACAGACTCCCAAATCTTCGTCGCTTTTGATATGGCTTTTATAGTTTCGGGAAAAAGTTTACGTGATGTCCCTTCAACGCAAATCCAAATCACACTAATTTTACTATCAGCATTTCCTTTTTTTGCACTATTTTCGGACCAATTCTGGACAGCTTTGATTGCCTTATTCTTTCCAATACGAGAAGGCACAAAGCCTACAGTATCTATTATTCGAAAAGGTAATTCTTTACTTTCATATATTGTAAGTTTGTCTGTCGTTCCTTTTGAACCCCAACCCGTCTTTGCTTTCTCTTCACCAAGAACAGCATTAAACAGTATCCATTATTAGAAAAGGTAATTCTTTACTTTCATATATTGTAAGTTTGTCTGTCGTTCCTTTTGAACCCCAACCCGTCTTTGCTTTCTCTTCACCAAGAACAGCATTAATTAGAGTTGATTTGCCAACTCCCGAATTACCAATAACTAGTACATTCCCTCTTTCCATAAAACTATTTCCTCCCTATGTTATAAAAACATTACGTATTAATTCAATGTATTTATCATCTCCAAAATATTGATTTTCAAAATTGCATAAAGAGCTTGTCCAGATGTTATCAGGCAATAAGCATAAACCTTAACAGCTCTACGACAGTTCATCTCATCGCAAATTACGAACCAGTCAAAGTAAATAGGTTATCTTACTTGTTCGGCGCTTTTCCAATGATGAATTTTATCTTATTCAGTGGGAATGGCACTTTATCAAAACTAAAATACTCAATCTCTTCCACAATACCAATACCCTCATGGTTGTCGAGTCCAATTGGCACAATGACTATATCTCCTACTTCAATACATTCATCATCTGTCTGATAATAATATGTAGGACCTTCTTTATTGAAGGAAACACTACAAAAGATAACTTCTCCTAATTTAAGTTTAACCCTATTCTCATCATCAAATTCATCCTCTTCATCAGAAGCTATACCAAAAATGTTAAGCAAAGAATCCCACGATTCAGGATAGTTATTGTCTCCAATATAGATTACACCCTGAGAACCCTCATAACGTACATACAGTGACCACTGGGTGCCATCACAAACAAGCATGTCCAAGTTTTGTGGGTAATGGAATTCCCAATACTCAGTGTGTAAGTTAATCCAATCACTGATAAGCTTTTCTGTTTCCCGCATAGAATTTATTTTATGGTTTTTTAACTCTTCTGGAAAGGTCTCAGATAATAAAATTGATTTTTCATCTACAAAAACAAGATGATAGGTTTCATATCCTCTAAATCCGCCAATTCCAAAGAATACTTCTGAGAGTTTTCGATTGCTATCTTGAAAATCGATATCTTTAAGGCGCTTCAACCATTTCAGTATGCTTCCATTCTCGAAGAATATCAACAAAGCCCCATCACAAAATCGCTCCGCTCTTATAGCCCCCATAATAAGTGCTAAAACACATTGAGCATCTAGAGTCTGGTAGTTTGCATTTTCCATTGATTTCTCATCCCATTTAATACCTCTTGTCTCAAGTATTTCTTCATAAGAGTTAAGGGCATATTCAGGGTTACATTCTACGAATTGATAAAATTCTTTTTCAAAATCCAGGACAAGATTATTATAGTGCACAAATGGCAATTGTATTGGTCGTCCTGCAGAAATTTTACCAATATACTTTGTGAGTAGAGTGAATTGTTCCTTACTCTTTCCAATAAAACTCTCCCAGTCATCGTATATGGATTTAAGATCAGAGTCTAAATAAGCCAACGCTTGGTTTCGAATGTCTTCTGGTATACCGTAGTAAGCTTCAGCTATTGCTCCAGTAATTGCCCCAATTGTATCGCTATCTCCACCTATAGAAATGG
>CAYLIF010000047.1:0-6312 GCA_964383845.1 uncultured Oscillospiraceae bacterium | reverse complement strand
CAGAAAAGAACCACACTAGCAGAGGATGATTTCGATTTGACAAAGGACTGCCACAACAGTAAAATAGCATAGTAGAAGTCAAAAAGATTTCAAAGAGATAAACGAAAAATACCAGCAAAAAGGAGTAATTGAAAACATGAAGAGAATTAAAACTATTGAGACCCGAAATCTAAAAGAAAGTGCAAAAACAGGGGGATGTGGAGAATGCCAAACATCTTGCCAGAGCGCCTGCAAAACTTCCTGCGGAGTAGCTAACCAAAAATGCGAAAAAAAGTAGGGGCAAGCTAGCCCTTATTTTTTTTGTTGGCAACCCACAAAGCACAAGTTTAATAATCCAGATAATTTAGAGCAAAGATATCATTATAGAAACAGGAGAAGCACCCATGATCCATGGCTATCAACTAAATGGTTATTATATAGTTTTAGACATTCCCAGCGGATCTGTTCACCAAGTGGACCCGGTGGCTTTTGATGTAATTATGAGATATAAAGACTTTTCCCAAGAAGCTATAACTAAAGAGGTCTTAAAAAAATACAAAAAGGACCCAACTATAAATAGTGAAGAAATACAAATAATCTTTCAGGACATTGAGGAACTTATCCGTCAAGGAAAACTCTTCACTTCTGATGAGTCGTGGAAGGATCTTTCCCTTCAACTTTGGGATAAAAGTGAAGCGGAATCTTCTCAACATGAAGTAAAAGCACTATGTCTTCACGTGGCTCATACTTGCAACATGACTTGCGACTACTGCTTTGCCAGCCAAGGTAAATATAAAGGTGATCGCGCATTGATGACTGCAGAAATAGGTAAAAAAGCCATGGACTTTCTTATAGAGTCATCAGGCAATCGAAGGAACTTGGAAGTGGATTTTTTCGGGGGAGAACCTTTGATGAACTGGGATGTAGTAAAAGAAGTAGTGGCCTACGCCAGAGAAAAAGAAAAGACGGCCAACAAAAATTTTCGTTTCACCCTAACAACTAATGGCCTACTTTTAGATGATGAAATTATGGATTTTTCCAATAGGGAGATGGATAATGTGGTTTTAAGTTTGGATGGACGAAAAGAGATACATGATAAGTTGAGACGAACCACTCAAGGACAGGGAAGCTATGAAAAAATAGTTCCACTCTTTCAACGATTTGTAGAAAAAAGAGGAGACAAAGAATACTACATTCGAGGAACTTTCACGAGAGACAATTGTGACTTCACTAAAGACCTTTACCATATGGCGGACTTAGGTTTTAATCAGTTGTCAATGGAACCAGTAGTATGCTCCCCAGAAGAAAGCTATGCATTTAAAGAAGAGGATTTGGAATTCTTAAAAAACCAATACGAAGAGCTAGCAGTGGAAATGATTCGCCGGGACAAAGAAGGCAAAGGCTTTACCTTTTACCATTATATGTTGGATCTAACAGCAGGCCCCTGCATTTACAAAAGATTATTGGGTTGTGGATCAGGCACAGAATACCTAGCAGTTACTCCTTGGGGAGACTTGTATCCCTGCCATCAATTTGTAGGAGACGAAACATTCAGGATGGGAGATATATGGACAGGAATTATTGATCCACAAGTAGCAGCCAAATTCGAAGCCACGTCTTTGACCACTCAAGAATGCCAAGATTGCTGGGCAAAACTATACTGCAGTGGCGGTTGCGCTGCAAACTCATACCATGCTACAGGAGACCTTCAGGGGATTTACAAATATGGTTGTGAACTATTTAAAAAAAGACTTGAATGTGCAATAATGATTGGAGTAGCAAAAGAAGAGAACTCCATGCTAGATATTTAAAGGACTATTATCTGAAAACTCTCAATTGGAGCAACAAATGTAAAAAATAGAAAAAATCTGCTTAAGAGACCTTTGCAAAGATAATAATATACTGTATACTTGATTCGATATGTATTTTATTTTAAAAGTTATAGAGTGATAATATATACCAAAATCAAAGGAGGCAATATGAACATTAAAAAAGTTGGAGTACTAGGTACGGGAACTATGGGTGCTGGAATCATTCAAGTACTGGCTCAAAATGGTTATGAAGTTGTACTAAGAGCAAGAAGACAAACATCTGTAGATGGTGGTCTAAAGACTGTTGAAAAGAACCTAAACAGAATGGTAGAAAAAGGCAAGATGACTGAAGAAGAAAAAGCTACAGTATTTGCAAGAATCAAAGGTTCCACAGAGCTAGAAATCGTAAAAGACGCAGATCTGATCATTGAAGCGGCTACTGAAGATATGGACAACAAGAAGGCTCTATTCAAAGAGTTGGACGAACTTTGCAAGGCTGACACTATTTTTGCAACCAACACATCTGCACTTTCAATAACAGAGATTGCAAATGCAACTAATAGACCTGACAAGATTATTGGAATGCACTTCTTTAATCCAGTTCCAATGATGAAGCTAGTTGAAATCGTTCGTGGGCTGGCTACATCTGATGATACAAGAGCCACAATATTAGAGCTTACTAAATCCCTAGGAAAGACTCCTGTTGATGTAGAGGAAGCTCCTGGATTTGTAGTAAATAGAATATTGATTCCATTGATTAATGAAGGAATCGGAATTTATGCTGAAGGCGTAGCCACTAAAGAAGATATCGACCAAGCCATGATGCTTGGAGCAAACCATCCAATGGGTCCTTTGGCACTTGGAGATTTAGTTGGACTAGATGTATGCTTGGCTATTATGGAAACTCTTCATAAAGAATTCGGAGATTCTAAATATAGACCGCATCCCCTTCTTGTAAAAATGGTTCGTGGTAACAAGCTGGGTAGAAAAACTGGTGAAGGTTTCTACGACTACAAAAAATAGTATTTTAGTCAAAATCATAAAAAGATGTATAAAGAGAGTGCCGGCCCACGCAGGGTCGGCATTTTTTGCATAAAGTGAGGTGTATTTTGCATTTTCAAGAATATGGTTGATTAATTATTTTACGTGGTATAATAGTAAGTAATTCTTAAGAAAGGAGCTAAAGTGTTGTTAAAAGAAAAAGAGTGGATATTTCTCAATGAAATAACCCACATGATTCATGATACAGAAGGGCTAGACGAGATGCGAATCAACCTTATGGATTTGCTTGCTATTCTAATACCCAATTCTTCGGCTTCTTTTTACCTAGGTAATCCCCAGGGAGAAAAACTGTTCTATAAGCCTTTGGCCAACAATATGTGTCAAAGGGACATAGATAATTATCTAGCTTACGGTGAGGAGATGGATTATACTGTGCCAATTTTCAAGACGGGCAGGCCAATTGCCTATAAAGAAACCGACTTGTTCCAAGATAGCATTAGAGAAAATACTCCCTTCTATAATGAGTTCTTAGCTCACGGTTTAGAGTATCCTTTGGCCTTATGTATTGCAGAAAAAGGTGTTTGTTATGGAGCACTTTCGCTTTTTCGCTCTAAAAAAATGGGAGACTTTAGCGACAAAGATGTTTTTATATTAAATCAACTCCATAAGCATCTCCTGACTAAAATTCGATTTGAATACAACAAAGAGAGTGCTAATTCTGCTAAGGATATTATAACTGTTAAAAATGAGTTACAACTTACTGGTCGAGAACTCCAAATAGTTAGGCTAGTCTTAGACGGCTTAAGTAATGAAGAAATCAGTAAAAAACTTTTTATAGAAATAGGAACTGTAAAAAAGCATATACATAATATTTATACAAAACTAGATGTTAAGAACAGAATTCAACTGGTAAGATCATTTAAATAATAAAGCGAAACCGGATTACAATTAATCCGAAACTAGGGAAAACAAAAAGGAAAGCAGAAAAATGAAAAAAGTATCCATAATATTTGTGATCATAGCCATAGCCTTCTGTTATTTTCCGTCAAGCACATTAGGGCTACAAACATCTGCACCCGACAAATCGGGAAAAGTTATAATGGATATGCCAGATGAAGACTTTTGGTCAACCCCCGCATTAAAGGCAGCTGTAAGGAATGGTCTTTTAAATGGCTTTGATGAGGAAGACGGAATATATATAAGGCCTAATGATACTCTTACTAGAGCACAAGCAGCAGCCATTGTTAATAGAGCCTTTGGGACCAAAGAGACTGCAGAACTTTTAGGAGTAACTGACGTTTCGGAAGGGTCTTGGTATTTCAGCGATATTCAAAAGGCTGTAAGTATGGGAACTATGATGCTGGATACTAAAATGCGTCCAAATGATAACATCACCCGGCAAGAGGCTTTCACAATTTTAGCAAGAGCTTTAAAAATGGAGGAAGGCACAAGGAAGGATTTAGAAAAATTTAATGATGCTTCTCATGTAGCTAGCTGGGCTACTTCAGGAATGGGAGCTATGGTTAAAGCGGGATATATTCGAGGAAATAATAATCTATTATCCCCAAAGGCCAATATGACTAGAGCTCAGTTCGCAGTTGTTATTTACAATGTTATATTAGAAGGAGACCTAATTATCGGTGGCGATGGGGCAAAGGTAATAAATATAAGCCAAAACAAAGAGTACGGTACCATTAAAGATGCCATTAATGATGAATCCATAATGGACGGAGATACCATTGTATTGCAAGACGATATCAAGATAGACTCTTATGATTTTATGGATATAGGTGGACAATATGCAGTAATGATTCCAGGGAAAAAGTTAACCCTTGACCTTAACGGCAAGACATTATCAGCAAATGCAGAAGCTACAATTTATATAGGCTACTCAGGGGAACTAACATTAAAAGATAAATCTATAGCCGCAAATGGAAAAGTAATAAATACGAAGTATTCGGCCCTAAGCAATTATGGCACTTTCATTATGGAAAACGGGGAGTTGTTTTCACCAAATAGTTATGCTTTGTATAACTATCAAAACAATGAGAGTATTTTGGGTAAAGCAGTAATAAAAGGCGGCACTCTGAAAGGGGGAAAGCTAGGGATTGCTAGTGTTGGTAACCTTGAAATCTCAGGGGGTAATATTAGGGGAACTGATTATGATATAGTAAACTCTGGAAAACTAACTATATCAGGGGATGTTAGAATAAATAAAATGATGTTACGAGATGGCAGTTCCTCATATGTACTGGCAAAAGGTACTATGACTATTAATGATGGGGCTACACTTTCTGGGGTAAATGAAAACAGTTTCATAGAAAAAGAAATGGCAGCCAAAATCTTTATCGAGGGTACAAATAACTTTACTGCTTTAGATGGCTTAGGATTTAAGTGGGATGGCAGTAAATGGTTGGCATTAGGTAATTTACACAGCCCTACTAAATGAAAACCCGGGGATATAAACTAAAGTTTAACAAACTGCAACTTTCGGATAATTGCAGTTTGTTTTTTTATGAGATATTGTGATATTGTATGTTTATTTATATACGATAATATATTTTAGGAGGAGAACTATGGGGGATTTTGGTATTATAAGTGTCTTACCCGTTATTACAATTCTCGTAGTAGCGGTTTCAACTAGGCGAACTCTTTTTGCAATGGTATGCGGCCTATCCATGGCGGCGCTAATTTTAGCCGGTGGTGTTAGTGGCTTCATGACCACTTGGTTAAACTATCTTTACGTATCAATGACTAACGAGACTTTGCAATGGCTGATTTTAGTTATTACCATGTTTGGTATGTTGATAATGCTTTTCGAACGTTCAGGTGCCGTCCTTGATTTTGGTAAATGGGCGGGTAAGTATATCAAGACAAAAAGACAAGCGTTAATGGGTACATTTTTTCTTGGAGTAATCATTTTCTTGGATGATTACTTAAACAACTTAGCGGTAGCAACTACAATGAAGGGGATTACCGATAAGATGAACATTCCTAGAACGCAGTTGGGCTATGTGGTTAATAGTGTAGCTGCACCTGTTTGTATCTTGATTCCATTGTCTTCTTGGGCCGTTTTCTTTGGAGCCCTATTAGAAAATGAAGGAATTGTTGGAGCAGATGGAACTGGTATGGGAGCATATATCTCAGCACTCCCATTTGTTTTCTACGGATGGCTAGCAATTGCGGTAGTGTTACTTCAAATATTTGGAGTTATTCCCAAGTTAGGGGCTATTAAAAGAGATACAATAAGAGCAGAAGAAACAGGAGATGTATTTCCGCTGGGAACAGACCTTTCCCTGATTCATATCGCAGAGGATCATGAAACACATGACGATGGAAAAGCATTACCAATCGCCTTCCTGGTTCCACTTCTTGTTATGATTGCAGTAACCCTTTTAACTGGGGTTGATGTATTGATGGGAGCTATATCTGGTGTGGTTGTTGCAGTTATTATGTATGCTTTAACGAAAAGATTGACTATCAAAGAACTTTTTAATAGTTGCTTTGACGGAGTTATCAG
>CAYLIF010000046.1:0-6316 GCA_964383845.1 uncultured Oscillospiraceae bacterium | reverse complement strand
GGATACTGTAGCTGGTCTTTTTATTTTAGATTGATTTTGTTATTACAGGGAATAAGCTGGATGATTCCTTGAGTCTTTATTTTCCAAAAGTACAGTTAGGGTAATGGCAAGGTTCGCAGTTCATACAAAGCCCCCCGTGAGCAAGCTTTTTGATTTCTCCTCTTGTGGGGATTTCTCCAGCTAAAAGCCTTGGAACAATAAGGTCGAAAATGCTGACGCCACTATACATTACGCAGCCAGGAAGGCCTACTACTGGGATGTTATTAATATAAGCTAGCATGAACATTGCCCCAGGAAGAACAGGTGCTCCATAAGTAACGATATGACCTCCAGCTCTTCTTATCCCTGAAGGGGTAAGGTCGTCTGGGTCAACTGACATTCCACCAGTTACTCCTATAATCTCTGCGCCTTCATCTATAAGTTGGTGTATCTTAGCGGCAATCATTTCCTCGTCATCATCTGCGAAGACTTGGTTAATGACCTCACTTCCAAGAGCTGAGAACTTAGCTCGAAGAACTGGTCCGAAGCCATCTTTGATTTTACCTGAGTAAACTTCGCTGCCTGTAGTAACAATACCTACCTTCATTGACTTCAGAGGCTTGATTTGAATAATAGTACCCTCCTTGCAAATGTCTTCAGCACCTTCCACAACAAGGGGGTTAACGAAAAGAGGTATGACTCTGGTTCCCGCTACCTTCATATCCTTTTCAACTATTTGATTTTCCTTGATAGTTGCAAACATAATGTCGTCTTGGTCTATTAAATGACCAAGTAAATCTTCGTTTATTTTTAGAAGACCCTTACAGTCTGCTATGATTTCAACCTTTCCTTCGCTAGGAGCTGTTAGCCTTACACCATCTCCAATGGAAGCCTTGGCAATTCTTAAAGCTGCCTCGTCTTCGTGGACGTCAGTGTCACCTTTTTCAACAACATAAAGATGACGCTTACCCATAGATATTAATAAGGGGATATCTTCCTCTTTAATGATATGGCCTTTTTTAAATTTGGCCCCTTTGTATTCTCCAGGAATAATTTGGGTTAGGTCATGGGCAAGTACAGTACCTACTGATTGTTCTACAGGGATCTCTTTCATAAATAGTATTCCTCTCAAATTGTTTTAATTATGATATCTATTGCTGCTGAATTATATATTCGAATGATTCTTGAAAATTGCCACTTAGATTTCTGATAGATTATTCTACGATTCTATAATCTTAAAAAGATACTACGTTTAGGCTGCCCCTTGGGACAAAAAAATCTTTCATTTCTTCCAATGGGATTCCTAGCAGGTTACAAAGGATGATTCTTATTCCTCCAGAGTGAGCAACAATTATTAAATCTCTGGATGGGTATTCTTTTACATAGTCTCCAAGCCTTTTCATCACCCTATATTGTAGGTCATAGAAGTTTTCTCCTTCGTAGCCGCTTTTGTAGGCAAGAAGGTTGAGGCCTCGTTTTTCGTATTCTTCTAGACGTTCTGCTTTAATTTTTGAGATATATTGGCCGTCCCAAGTTCCAAGATTTAGTTCTCGAAATGCCTTCTCTTCAATTATATCCAAATTACTGGTGGTAGTAGATTTTTGCTGACTTGGATCTTCTGCGTTTATAGGGCTCTTATTTTCTGAAGGGATATGTCTAAGCTCTATATTATCCCTAATAATCTCAGCCGATTCTCTGGCTCTGGAAAGATCACTGGATATTAGCAGAGGGTCTGTGAGTTTCCAAGCATTCAATTCTTTGGCAACATTGGCTGCTTGCTTCCTTCCAATTTCGCTTAGGTGGACATCAGTTTGACCCAAGAATATCTTTTCTTTATGTAGTTCAGTTTCTCCGTGGCGAACAAGAAAAAGTCTTCCCTTAAAGCATAGTAATCTATTCTCCACAGTGTCTTCTGGGTCCCACTCTAATACCGTATTATAGTCTTTGGGGGTGTCCATGTCCAGAAGAACTCTTTCATCCTTCATTTCTACTCTTAATATTTCATCACGATCCTCATAAGGATTGGTAATGCCTTTTAGTCCCTTGTTTTCAGTATAAGAGATAATCTCATTCCAGGCTCTCTTGGGGATTAGCAAGGGATGTCCCTTTTTGCCGTAGTAGCAAGGCACAGCAAAATCCTCTGGTTTAGACAACCAAGCTTCATAAAGTTTTTCGTAATGGCTTTCATTTATTAGGGGATAATCCACAGGCAGCAAGAGAATTCCGTTAATATTCTTGTCTCTGTATTCGCTGATCACTTCCACTCCCGCCTTTATAGAGGTGAACATGCCTTGGTCGTAATCAGGATTATATACTACTTTCAACTGAATCCCAGGAGGAACGATGGATTGAACATCTTCAATGATAGCTTCAAGCTCTTCTTTTTTATGACCAGTCACAACAAATATAGGCGAAATACCTGCTTTCGCCATGGACAAGATGCGATTTTCTATTAGAGGCTTTCCGTTAACAGGGAGTAAGGGCTTAAAATCCCCCATGCGGCTAGAATAACCTCCAGCGATAATCAGACCGGCAATGTCTTTCATTTTTTTGATCCTTCTAGGTTTTTTCTGATTTGGATTAATTGGCTGACAATACTTACAGCTATTTCTTCCGGAGTTTCTGCTCCGATTTTAAGACCTATTGGAGAGTGAATTTGATCGAGAGTTTCTTGAGATACTCCATCCTTCTCTTTTAATCTTGTATAGATTTCTTGTATTTTTGTCCGGCTGCCAATCATACCAATATATGCGTGGGGTTTTGTAAGGGCGTCTCTCAAAACCTGATAATCCCCAAAATGGCCTCGAGTTACAATTACAATAAAGGAGTTAGGCTCTGGGTTGATCTTTGCAAAAGCTCGATCGTAATCTTCAATTACTATAACATCTGAAGCATGGGGAAAGTGTTCTTTTGATGCATATTCTTCTCTATCATCTAACATAATAGTATCAAAGTCTACGAATCTAAGAAGTGGTTCTAGGCTTCTACCAATATGGCCGCAACCAAAGACATAAACAGGATAATTTCTCCCCAGGGCTTCTATAAAGCTCGGCCCTTCTTCGGGGCGGTAGTATTCAAAATGAATAAATAGATTCCCTCCACACCTCATATCTAAACCTGCTACTTGTTCTGAAGTTAGGTTAAACTCTTTTACTACAGGCTCAGAAATATCAAAAGATTTCTTGGCAATCCTCTGGGCTTCTGCCTCTAAAGACCCACCACCAACGGTACCTGCCCATTGGCCGTCTCTTGCCATAACGAGCCACGCTCCCTTTTTGCCAGGAGAAGAGCCCTGAGTGTCTACAACATGAGCAACTACAAAATCCTTTTTTTCAAGAACTAAATTTTTAACGAATTCAACGGATTTATTCATAAAATGCTCCTTTTAATATAATTATCGAATAACTAAACCCAACTAGAATACATAACTACTAACTAAAGCAATTATATCCAGTGCCATTTATCTTGTCAATGTTACTTCTTTGTTGTAATATAATTAAAAGGAAGGAAGGTGGAGAAATGACAAGTGAAACGTTATACACCCCAGAAGAATTAGCTCAAAAACTGAAAATTTCGAAGTACACAGTTTATGAAATGATTAAAAGGGGTGAGATTGAAGCACACCATATTGGGCGGAACATAAGGATTTCTGAAACACAAATTGAAAACTATTTGATGAGCAGCCGTAGAATAGAAAATGTATTCGATGCCTTCATCGAGTACGAAGCAGGCATGCAGTATGCCGTAATAAGAGACGTAAAGATATCGGTATCCACTCCATTAGATGGGAAAGTCAAGGTATATGTAAAGCCTGAGGACATTATTATTAGCAAGGGAACCTTTGTAAGTAGTGCGAGAAATGTTTTTTTAGGTAGGATACAGGACCTTATGTACGATGATAAAAAATCTAAAATTATTCTAGATATAGGGATTCCATTGATAGTCTTGATTACAAAGAAGTCTCTTGAAGATCTTGATTTAAAGATTGGTGATCCTGCCTATGCTATTTTTAAAACCATGTCTGTTAGAGTTGCGAAATAGGAAATTTATTTGAACAGACGTCAGATTGGTGCGTATATATATCAAAAAATACCAACACAAATGGCATTCCACATTCGTGATCATTCACTAATGTTTTTGCTTTGGGGTCTTTTTTGAACTCGGTCCAGACGCTTTAAAAGGCTGCCGCAAGAGCAAGGATCTTTTAGCAATCTACTCCTATCGCCTGTACGGTAGCGAAGGAAGGGCATTCCTTTACGGGTTAGCGTGGTAACCACTATTTCACCCCATTGACCTTGGGGTAAAAGCTTGCCAGAATCAGGATCTATTATTTCAATATAGAGATCATTTTCCCTGACGTGGTAACCTACAGGAGGATGATCTTCTGTGTCTCTACAAGACATAGCGCAACCAAGTCCCATCTCCGTAGTTCCATAGTGCTCAAAGACTCTTGAACCCCAGGCTTCTTTAACAGCCCGTCTATCTTCCTCAGCTACAAAGTCAGCAGTCATTAATACTGAATGAGGGCGTATTTCAGGCTCCTCTTTTGTCATGGCCACAATTAGAGACGGGGGGCCAACAATAGCGGATATTTTATTGAAGTTTGCGGAATCATTATTTAAGGACCCTTCAATGGAATCTTTGAAAAAACCTATGGCATCTAGACGGCCTAAGCCCTCTTGAAGCAAAAACCCAAGAGAACCGGGGCTTTTATGTGGAAGTAAGATTAATATGCTATCTCCAGGAGATACCATGATTTTCATTCCATAATGAAAGTAATCTCGAGCTAATTCCTGATCTTGAGGCGTGAAGTAAATACGTTTAGGTTGCCCTGTGGTCCCGCTGGTAGTTTGGCTTACAATGCGACTTATGTGACTGGGATGTATACATAGCATTTGTTCGCCTTGGTTTATCAAGTCTGCAGCAGAAGTGAAAGGTATATTTTCCCACTGATTTAGAATTTTGCCTATATCAAAATTGCCAACAATAGGGATATCAAAACCATAACCTTTAATAGAACTGCGGAACTCTGCTAAATGCTCCTGATAAAAAGGGCTTTTCTCCATGAGAAAAGCCAATAGTTCCCATCGTTTATTCTGGATGTAAAAGTCAAGGTTTTCTCTAGTTAGTGGGGGGTATCCTCCATAGATCTTTTGAGAGGATGCTCCAGTTTTGATTTTGCTAGAGACCCAAGGATCAAGATACATGCTTTACCACTCCAGCATATCCGAGACCTTATCAAAAGTGGCTCGAATTATTTCGGGACATAGAGTTGCAATAATTTCAGCATCGTCATTTACAAGTTCATCACATCCTGTAGATTCGAAGGTATCTAAAAACCATTGAGTTAGTTCAGGAATGTATGTAGTTTGGGCCCGTGGAGGATCCACCAATGTAAGTAGACAAAAGGCAGCAGACAAGGTTCCGCATGTTTTACCAAACCACATGCCCTTACATAGTCCAGCCATGGATTTAACAAGATCAGGATTTTCCTTCTCTAGTTTCTCTAATCCTAAAATCATAATAATCTGGCTGCAACAGTAACCTTCTAGCATCAGTTCTTGGATTTTCGTTTCCATAAAATCTTTCCTCTTTAAAATGATTACAGAAATATCTTATTAGTGCTTTACTTTTTTCTCTAGAATCAGGAGAAAATAGCCTGTTTTTTTATTTTGAGCATTCTTATTGATGTATCCATCCAGAGAGCCTTTTTCCAATAAGATTTCAGCTCCATAGGTTACCAACTCATCAGTTTTATCCTTGAATAATAGTTGTTCAAAGCCCATCTCTTTGATATCGTCAATAAGTGGATCTAGCAAAAGAACTCCATCAACCTTGTATTTTGAAGGGCTATTTTCTTTTTCTTCATCAGTGAGAAGGCCAGCTTTGTGCTTTTCCTGGTGGTCATCAACGACTTTCTTCAATTCTGCCAAAGTTTCTTCTGTAGGCTCTTTGTGGTAAAGGCCGCTAATAATAAGCTTGCCTCCCACTTTGAGAACACAGTAAGCTTCGTGAACAGCTTCTAGAGGAAGGTTGATTTCTGACAAAACACATTCCATCATAACTCCGTCAAAACTGCGGGATTCGTAACCGTCTAAAAATTCCCCGTCGCCTTCTTTAAAGGTTATATCTGGGAATTGGGCCTTAGCCTTTTTAACAGCTTCTGGATCAATGTCAACTCCAGTTACCTCAAGGCCATAGTTTCTGGTTAAAAAGTCACTGCTGTCACCCTCACCGCAACCAATGTCTAGTATGGTAGAACCTTTAGGGAAATTACAAAATTCAATGGCTTCTCTGGTGATTCTAAATTCACCTGGTCTTTTTACTGTCAACGTAG
>CAYLIF010000045.1:0-6553 GCA_964383845.1 uncultured Oscillospiraceae bacterium | reverse complement strand
GTGTCTTGTCCTGCATATTCGCTGGTATATTTAGCGAAAGTTCCTGAAAGCATTACTGTTGAAATCAAAGCAACTACTAAAAGCAGTGCTCCAATTCTAAAGGTCTTTCCATTCTTACTTATGTTAGTCATGATTATACTCTCCTATTTTCTTTATCTATTAAGGTATTTTCTTAATTTGCTTGCTCGACTTAATTTGTGGTCTCCACCTCCTCTTTGTAGACACTTTTTAGCCAAGCCATCATTTTTTAATTTATATATTAAACCGTGTGTCCGGTTTTATTTTCTGCCTCTGCCTTTGATTCTTCTCTTTGGGCTGCTTTTAAAGCTTCCAATTCTGCTAGCAGTTCAGCCTCCCTAGTGGCTTTTCTGTTGTTACTCTTTTTGCGTACTAATATGTCATATAGTATAAACAAAAGAAGGGGTGTAACCACAAATATCAACATGCCTACAGGGGTCTGTAAGAACATGGCGAAACCACCTAAGCCAGCAACTCGTCCTAGATATTTACCTTCCAGTTCTGCTGCGTTCACCTGATTGGCATCTGCTCCTGTATTAGCGTCTCCTTTAGTTAGGAATGATATATCACCATTCTCCTTTATAACTTCAGTAACCCTATGGGTAATCAATGTTTCTGTATTGGCGTCAGCCCGAAATGCGATTATGTCGTTTTCAACAATGTCTTCAGCATCTGCTTCTTTTACTAAAACAAGGTCTCCTGTTAAAATAGTTGGTTCCATAGATCCTGATAGAACTATTAAAGGCTTATAGCCAATAAAATCCGGCACTTTATCTGGGTAAATATATGACTTAACTATCATAGTTACGTTCACAATAATTATTAGGGCTAGCAAAATACAGATTATAATCCCTATAAATCCAAAGCTCTTTTTAAATACATTGGTTTTTGATGTTTCTGTTTCCAAATTTCTAGCCTCCTTATTTTATTGCGATACCCTAGTGAAGTAAAAAAAAACAGCTGCAAATACGTATTTGCAGCTGGACGATCCTAGCCTTTTAAAGCCGAGGACTCCAAACTTTGCGTCCTAATCTTTCAATTAGTTTGCCCAATTTTTCATAGTCTATTAAGTTTTGTGTATTATTCATAAATATATCATATAGAGGTATATAAAACAAGCATAAATTATCTCTAAAGCTTGAAGAAATTTAAGGAAGCACTCGTTTAAACCTTCTTTTATTTATCCTCTAAAAGAGTTTCAACTTCACACATTCTCCCTTTGGCCAAGTCTTCTGGAATATATACTTGCCCGCAAGTAGGACATCTTAGAACTTTGTGGCGAAAGGCTCTTTGAAGATAGGAAAATTCCACCTCTAACGGTACCATTTCAATGTCGCAGCACTCACACAAGAGTTTCTCGTTTTGTTCCATTCCAAACACCCTCCAATTCTATCTTCATTCTATGGGAGTAGGCATTATGAACCAAGAAGCATCCAGGCCCTTGTTCCTCATATTCTACCCAATATGTCATATATCCAATTTCTCTATAGCCAGACCAAGTTTTCTTCTCAGAGTGGAAGACTTTTCGATTGGTTCTTTCGCAAAACTTTATTACTTCGAGAACGTCTTCTTCCAGGATTCTCTGTTGGCTGATTTTTTCTAGGACACCTGGGGCCCATTCCAACTTTATGGAATCTTCTTTCTTTTCATCTACCATTTTTTCTTCCCAGTTCCTTTCAAGTAATTTTCTTTTTAGGTCTTCCCGATTCCTTCGCCTTTGGGTCTCTGTAGGCTGATTAACGATTTCTTCCTTACCCTCAGGATTTGTAAAAAATAAATCTAAGATATGAAGTGACTCTTTGCCCTCTGCCGAAAATACATCTTGGCAATTAATACAGTAGCATATATATGGGGCTTGGCTTTCTTCAATTCTTCTTTTCGCAACGAATTTTTGGTATTCTGGGTCTGCAATAGCAGGTTGTCCACCAAAGCTACAACAGTTAGCGTTTTCTCTGCTAAAAGGAAGCTCTTCCAGGAGTATCCCTAAATCTGTCACAAGTGTTCTTACTGCATCTTGAACTTCAGGCATATGTCTCGTTACACAAGGATCAAAGATGGAATATATTTGTTCAGCTGAAGAGTCCTTTAGGTAACCTTGCTGGTCAATCCCTTTTCCCACCATCCACTCATATAAGAACATAGTGGGTATTTCTGGCAGGAATTCGTCGAATTTTTTACCGCAGGTTGGACAGGCTAATATTACTAGGGGAGAGCCCATCTCTTCCCAGGCCTGCCTTATCTCCTGGATTTTTTCTTTGTGAAGGTCTTCCATCCCCGCCCACTCAGCAGGAACTCCGCAACACCTTAAAAGAAGGCCTGCAGAAGGTTCCTTGCTCTTTATGTAGTCATAGGTTCTGTCCACCAAATTTGGTCTACTGGCCCCTAATTGGCAGCCTGGGAAGAAGGCTACCCTACATTTATCTTCACCCAAAGGTGTTCTTGCTATCTGAGATTTTTCACTGTCTGCATGGTCCATGTCCCTTATCCAAAAGTCATGAAACACCCAAGGCACTTTACCCTGGCTATGCATGCTTTTTCTTCCTTCAAGAATAAAGCCGTCTAGATCTATCTCCACCGGGCAAACTTCTTTACAGATGCCAGTAAGGTTGGAAGAACTCATCAAACGCTTTGCCGGAGTACCCTTAAGCTCTGTTTTTCCCGGCAAAATAGTCGCAGAAACTTCATCCCTTATTCTTAGTGGCCACTTGCCTAGATATTCTGGAAGGTCGCAGTATGTCATACAAAAATCACATTGGCATTCCATGCATCGAGAGGCTTCCCTCTTCAGCTCTTCTTCAGTGTAGGCTTCTTTTTCAGGAATTACTGGAGGTTCTGTTTTCCACTTGGATTTGTCTACAACAGTTCCTGTTTCAGTCTTTCTTTGTGACAGTATAATACGTTTACTGCGAAGGTAATTATCAAGTACCACTGCCTTGTCGATGCCTTCAGCCAAGGCGTGAATATCATCTTTGCCTGTAACACCGCCACCAAGTGCAACTAATGGACCATCTTGTAAAATAACGTGGCCATCACTATCTGCTAATTTTTCTATATCAAAGGTGGATCCTCCTTGCCCTGTTGCTATGTAAATGGCATCAAAGTCTAAAAGATCATCTAGGTTTTCGATTTTTGTGTTTAACTGGAGGGAGTATTTTAAGCCAGTAAACTGCCTTTCAATCTCCTCTATGAATTTTCCATCAGGGAATTTCTTCCACAGTCTACCGCCTATTCGTGATGTCTCTTCATATAGTGTGACATCATATCTTCTTGTAGCCATTCTAAGGGCACAAGCCAAACCGCTTAATCCTCCACCAACAATGGCAACCCGTTGTTGTTTTTGTGGCAGATTATATACTGTAGGTTCTTGATTTTCTGTATGCTTAACTAGGGCTTCTTCTAATCTTCGAAGCTCTATAGCTCCCCCATAATCTGCCTTTGGACACATACCCTTACAAGGTTCAGTGCAAATCTCACTGACAATAGCCGGAAATAACACAGAATCTCTATAGCTCTGGTAGGCACTACGAAAAGCACCTCTTTTAAGTTTTTCAACCATATCAATGACATCTAGACCAAAAGGACAGGCTACTCTACAAAATGGAGGTTCTTTTTCAAGGCAATTTTTAAAACTGTCTAAGTGTTCTTTCATATCTTCCTCTATATATCTTTTTTTAGTAAAACATAGGCCCGCAATCGGCTGCAGGCCTATGAAATGTTGTTCTAGTTTTTTCAGTTCTTATTCTGCGCTAACAGGGTTAGCTTTAATGTTAGCCATTTCTTCGTAGAAGTCTGAACCCAAGAAGTACTTCTGTGGTGGTTCAATCTTCCCGCCCTTAGCTAGAATATCAAGTCCTTCTTTAACCTTTGCAGGTGTAGCAGGCAACTCGTAAATTCTAACTCCGCAAGCGTTGTTGATAGCATTTATAACTGCCATATGTCCTGAAGATTGGAATGCTTCAGATGCTCCGGAACTTCCAAATGGGTTCTTTTTACGCTCAGTCACATGGTGAATAAGGTTGAAGTCGTCTGGAATGTCCTTAATGGTAGGTATTCCTGCTCCAAGAATGTTGTTGTGCTTTTTAACGTCATCATAGTTCTCGCTTAATGCGAAGCCTATGCAATGTGAAAGTCCGCCATAAGCCTGACCATCTACTGCTGCAAGGTTACCGATTACTCCTACGTCATCTACAGATGTGTAGCTTATAACTGTAGTTTTTCCTGTAGCTGTATCTACTTCAACTTCAGCTAGGAATAGGGCATAAGTATAGTCAGGTGTAGGGTTACCAACCCCAGTATTTGGATCTAAATCGCAAAGGTCTGGATCGCTTGGGTTCTCATACTGAGCTTCATACTTGGTTTCAATTCCCTCTTTAACCATTTCGTCGTAGGTTCTGTAAGTTCCATCCTTTTTCCTCATGGCGTCCATAAGCTTTTCAGCTGCCATAGTTACAGCCTTACTGTTCATATAATGCTGTCTACTTGATGCAGTTGCACCTGAGTCTGGACAATGCTTACTGTCGTTTTGAATTAGAACGATATCATCTACACTAACATCTAGTGGTTTAAGGGCTTGTAGTGTAGTCATTAGAGCACCTATGTCTCCGCCTTGACCCTGATCTTGCCAAGTATCATACTTGACGAATTTATTGTCGGAGTTAAGCTCTAAAGCAACAGTACATTGGTCGCCTGTTCCCTCAGTTACGTTAAATCCGCCCCATGCAATTCCAACACCACGTCTCTTTTCAGGAGTAGTCTCTTTTTTGCATCTTTCAACAGCCTTGTCGTAAATAGGTTTCATTAACTTCATAATCTCTTCCATTGGATAGTCAACAAATGGGAAGCTGTTATTATTTAAATCACCTTCACGAGCAATATTTCTCCATCTGAATTCGAAAGGATCAATTCCCATCTTTTCAGCCATCATATCCATTAATGCTTCTGACGAAGTGTAAGCTTGTGGGGATCCGTAACCACGATATGCAGTTCCAAAAGCATGGTTAGTACAAGCAACTCTTGATAGAGCCATTATGTTAGGCACATTGTATGGGAAGAATGTAAATCTGGATGAACGAGTTATGATGTCATCACCAAGCTCGTTATATGCTCCGTGATCAAAACCACAATCCCACTCAGCAGCAATAATCTTTCCATCCTTGTCGCATCCTAATCTACCGTTAGTATATGAAGGACATCTCTTACCACTGAAAGCCATAAACTCAGCATAAGTCATTGAGAAGGCAATTGGAAGGTTGTCGCAAGCCATACATGCAATTGCTGCAAGTGAGTATGTTGCTCCAGCGATTCCCCAACCAAATGATGCTCCTGTTGGGTTCTGGATAACTCGAATGTTCTCAGCATCAACACCAGTTGCTTCTGATATATCACCGATATTTGCATAGATAGCCATAGCCTTACAGTGTACTGTAAGCATTCCGTCTTCGCCCCAATAAGCTTGAACCGTGTCACCTTCAATAGGCATATGTGGTTCTCTTGTGGAATAGAAGCTGCCTTCTACCATGTTTGGTGCTTTGTCGATTAATTCTTGAACATTGTCTGCTCCCTTAAGTGTAGGTTGCATAGCCCATAGATTTGGATGGTCCTCATGAATTCTTTGAGCATCTGGCAATACTGCTTCTAGATAATTCATGTATGCTGGAAGTTCTTCGATGTCTACAGTAACTTTTGCTGCAGCTGCACGAGCATTAGCCTTTGTGTCAGCGGCTACTAGGGCAACAATATCTCCGTAGTTGAAGATAGTATCTTCAGCTAAAAGAACGTGAGACTTTTCTGTGGCCAAAGTTCTTGCGTGAAGTTGGTAGAATGCAAGTCTGTTGGAACCCTTAACATCCTTATGAGTAATAACCTTATATACTCCAGGCATTTTCTCAGCTTCTTCTATGTTAATCTTTTTAATTTTTGCATGGTGAGTGATCTTAGGTTGAGCCATAACAACGTGAAGTACGCCTTCAGGCATCTTAAGTTCAATATCATCACCATAGTCAGCAACTCCACAAACCTTAGCTAAAGCTGCAGGTCTAACAAGTGGCTTACCATAGTAGTCTTTGTTTTCTGGAAGTTTAATCATTATATCTTCTAGTGCACAATCTCCACGCATAACCTTTGCTGCATCCATAACAGCATCAACTATTTGTTTGTATCCTGTGCAACGACAGATATTTCTGTGCTTGTGGAACCAATCACGAACATCTTCTCTTGTTGGGTTAGTGTTCTCTTGAAGTAGTCCATAAGCTGACATGATAAAGCCAGGGATACAGAATCCGCATTGCACAGCTCCAGCATGCATGAATGCAACCTGAAGTGGGTGCAAATGGTTGGGTGTACCGATTCCTTCAATGGTTGTAATCTTGCTGTATTCCTCTACTGTACTGATTTTTTTGGTACAAGAACGGATTACTTTACCATTAAGAATAAGGGAACAAGAACCACAAACTCCGGTGCCACATCCAACCTTGGTCCCAGAGGTCAAGGGAGAAAAGCTACAAAGCAAGAGGTGATGTACTCCAAGAAGGCATCT
>CAYLIF010000044.1:0-7062 GCA_964383845.1 uncultured Oscillospiraceae bacterium | reverse complement strand
TTACATCTCTTGATCACCAGTTTGTATCTTCTGTAGCCAATCGAATTATAGAAATCTTTGAAGACGGAACTTATAGAGATGAATCAATAAGCTACGAGGAGTATATATACAAATACGTAAAATAATAACATATTAAATCAGGAACACATCTATTTATTATTTCTAATTAAGAGTAATTTCTCATATCTGCTTAATTTTTTGATGGTTATTTCCCGCTTTAATGCCTCACTCTTACTGCTAAAGACCTCTTGGTAAACAAGCTCTACAGGCAGCCTACCTTTAGTGTATTTAGCACCTAGGCCTTTATTATGTATTTTTATTCTGCGATTCAAATCTACAGTATATCCAGTATATAGTGTGTTATCATTACATCTTAAAATATAAACATAAAACAATAATTCTCCCTTTCCTGCACTACGAGGCCAATATTGGAGGGGGCAACGATTTGACGAATTATTTACTGCAAGTTTACAAGGATCACTATTATCTTACCAAATTTAAAGAGATTAATGAACTACAATAGATCAAAATCCGTGAGAAACTATGTAATTGCAGTAAATTAAGAAAATCTTTTTTCAATAAACGATTTTTTTATTATATCTCTTGATTTTGGGTAATATAAAGGATAGAAAGAAGGTGGAAGTATGGAAATACAAACCAACCGAGTAAAGCAAATAATGTTTTTAATAGTTTTTACCATATTTATATGGTGGGCTTTCGACAATTTCAAATTTTTAGGCAAAATATTCATTTTGTTCCTAGGTATAATTTCCCCTTTTATAATTGGGCTTGTAATAGCCTTCATACTAAATAAACCCATGCGCTTTATTGAAGAAAAGCTCTTCAGTGGAAAATCTCCATTTAGCGGATTAAAGGATAAGTATAAAAGGCCCATTAGCTTTCTGATTACTCTTATACTTTTTCTCTTGGTAATAGGTCTGGTTTTAGTATTAGCCGTTCCCAACTTAGTGGATGCCGGAGAAAGCCTGGCTGAAAAGCTTCCTATGTTCGTTGATAATTTACAAGAATATATAAAGAACGGACCTATCGAGAATTCTAAAATAAATAGTTGGATCCAAGATATTGACTTTAATGATATAAGTGACAAAATATCTTCATTTGTAAGTGGAGGTCTATCAGATTGGTTTGGTTCTGCTGTAACAATATTCTCATCTGTCTTAGGTGGTCTTATTTCAACAGGTCTAGGAATTGTATTTGCAGTATATTTCTTGTTTCAAAAAGAAGATCTTGCCTTAAGCATAAAAAAGCTTATCTACTCTATATTCCCACTAAATGTTTCAGCAAGAATTATGTACATAGGAGAAATAACAAGAGAATCTTTTTCGAAATTCATAACAGGCCAAAGCTTGGATGCACTAGCCCTTGGTGGACTATTTCTTTTAACTATGACGATTTTTAGTTTTCCATATGCTTTAATGGTAAGCGTTATTATAGCAATAAGTGCACTAATTCCAATAGTGGGATCTTTTATAGGACTTATAATAGGCACCTTTTTAATATTAGTAGAAGACCCTAAAATGGCTGGCTTCTTTATTATACTTTTCTTGGTTCTTCAACAGATCGAAGGAAACTTCATCTATCCAAAAATTGTAGGAAAAGCATCAGGTCTTTCTCCTGTATGGACTTTGGCTGCAGTAACCCTTGGAGGAAGCCTTATGGGTATAATAGGGATATTGTTGTTCGTACCATTGTTCTCTGTAATTCAAAAGCTTTTAAAAGAATATATAGATAGAAGGCTAGAAGAAAAAAATATAGAAACCTTAGTGTTTTAAAAACACCCTAAAGCCAACTGAAAGCTTTAGGGTGTATTTTTTTTGCGTTATTCATTAACTTTTTATAGTTTTCATTTTTACACTTAATTTTCCTAGATTATGTCCGAGACTATATAGTAGAGCGTAGAAAAAGAAAGGAGAATTGTGATTTATCTATTAGATATATCACAAAAAGAAAAAATGAAGAGCCGAACAAAATTCAAAAGCATTCAAATGAGGATTGTTTTTTCATTTGTTGCACTGTTTTTTATTATCGCTTTAATAACTGGAACCGTACAGTATAAAATAAATACGAACATACAATTCCAAAATATTAAAGAAGATGCTATACAATTAGCAATAGTGGCGTCACTGTTAGTTGATGGCGATAGCCATGAAAAACTAGTTAAGGAAGGAAGCGAGAAAAGTGATAGTTATGTAAAGCTCCGAACTGATTTTCAAAATTTTGTAGAAAAAATCGGAGTAGCCGGAGCATACACACTCGCTAAAAAGGGAGACGATAAAACTCAGTTTATTGTAGACGCTGATGAAAACCCACCGGAACTAGGCGAAGAATATGATTACTTAACCGATATGAAACCTGCTTTCCAGGGAACCCCAAGTGCAGATAAAGATATAACTACCGATGAATGGGGAACTGTAATTTCGGGATATGCTCCTGTTGAAAATATCAAAGGAGAAACAGTAGCTATTGTTGGCGTAGATATTGATGCTAGTTTCATAAATCAGCAAAAAAGACAACAACTGTTTTTATTGATAACAAGTAATTTCGTTGGTTTGATTTTAATGGTCTTGTTATCATTCTTCATATCTAGGAGCATTTCAAACCCAATAAAGCTTTTGGCGGAGGGTTTTACCTATATTAGCGCCTCTAAGGATTTAACAAAATGTATAGAAATAAAAACTGGAGATGAGATAGAAACACTAACAAATTCCATTACGAGTTTTATGGAGAATCTTGGAGGAATTATACTTCAAATTAAAACTACGGGTGAAGATGTTGCTAGTTCAGCAAGCAATTTAAATGTTGCCATTGATGAAAGCCAAACTGCCTTAGAAGAAGTTAATCAGGCTATTGAAAACATTGCTGCTGGAGCGGCATCCCAAGCAAAGGATGTAACTGATATTTCTCATGGGGCCCAAGTTATAGCTAAGGATATGAGTGATAACGAAAAGAAAGTTAATGACATTAACAATGCAGCTGGGGAAACAAGAAAGTTAGTACACCAAGGAATGGAAGCTTTAAATAATCAAAGTGTAAAAACTGATGAAAACATGGAAGCTTCTCAAAAAGCTACTTTGGTAGTTGAAAAACTAGCGAAAGAAATTGAGGATATCGAAAAAATTCTTTCTACAATTACAAGTATATCTGATCAAACCAATTTGCTAGCATTAAATGCTGCAATAGAGGCAGCAAGAGCCGGCGAGCACGGAAGAGGATTTGCTGTAGTTGCTGATGAAGTACGGAATCTAGCGGAAGAATCGGCAACATCTACAAAGGAAATTGCGGATATTTTACGACATATAAATAGTGAAACCAAGGAAGCAGTTAATCAAATGGAGAAAACCAATTTCATTGCAAAGGAGCAGAAAATAGCAGTTGATAACACAAGCGAACTTTTCAATGATATAACAAGAGAAGTAGAAAGCATTATCAATGCCATTGGTGTGATAAACACTTCCTTCGAAGGGATTGGAGATAATGCAAATAGCATAAATGATAAAATACAAGATGTCTCTTCAGTATCGGAAGAAAATGCAGCAATGTCAGAAGAAGTTTCTGCTAGCAGTGAAGAACAGAATGCCACTATGGAGGAGATAGGAGCGACAGCAGAAGAATTAAATGAACTTAGCATTAACCTAAAAAATATAATATCTACCTTTAAAGTATAGATAAATTTAGGTATTGAAATGAATAAAGATATTTTAGAAGGCAAATGGGACCAAGTAAGAGGAGAAGTACAGAAAAAATGGGGTAAGTTAACCGATGATGACCTTGATGTTATACAAGGAGATGCTACTAAACTCTCGGGAAAACTTCAAGAAAAGTATGGGTGGACAAAAGAACAAGCAGATAAAGAATTAGAGGATTATGAATGGTAAATGTCAAACAAACTTTCACTTTGGAAGCCTGCTGGCAATTCTGAATTGTTTGTAAATAAGAAGCTATTAGGTTGTTAGACTTTCTGACATAATATTAAATCAACATAAAAAGCTTTCTATAGTAAAAATAGAGAGCTTTTTATATTAGTTCCCTCTTTGAGACCTTTAGGAATCAATCCAAATTAAAGGTTACAATAATCTTCCTTAATCACTAAAATATGATATTATTTGACACGAAGAGAATAATCAGAAATAATATACAAGATATACTTATCGTAACTCAGTATTTTTTATAGTGGAGGTCTGAAATTGAATGTAAACTATAAAGCCCTTGATAGCCGAGTGTGGAGTGGCAGAATAGACAGTCATGATGATTTTGCCTGCTTTCGATGGCATCAAAAAATTAAAAGTATTGACTTAAGAGAGAATGATCTTGAACCTTTCCAAGGGAAATTGGGTTTTGCATTTTTAGGATACGCATGTGAAAAAGGAATAGTCAGAAATAAAGGACGAGTAGGTGCTGCAAAAGCCCCTTATACTATTAGAAAAAGGCTTTCCAATTTACCATGGCATTTCCCAGAAGATACTTTTATTTTTGACGCTGGAGATGTTTCTGGTAAGGATTCAAGCTTAGAAGAAATTCAAGATACTCTTTCCTTGGCGGTGGAAAGAATTTTAAATTTGAATCTATTTCCAGTTTTGTTAGGAGGCGGACATGATATTGCCTATGGCCATTATAAGGGTATATTTAATCACTTAGCACATGAGGGCTTGAACAAAAAAATCGGAATAATTAATTTCGATTCCCATTTTGATTTAAGATCATATAGTGAAGGCGCAAGCTCAGGAACCATGTTTAAGCAGATTGCTAGTTTCGCCAATAACAATGGCATTAACTATTCATATTTATGTCTTGGCATACTAAAACAATGCAATACTGCACATTTATTCAATACCGCAGATAGGTTGGGTGTAGAGTATATATTGGCGAAAGATATGAAATCCGCCGATATTCTCCCTTGTCTTAACATGGTAGACAATTTTATAAAGAGACACGATTATGTCTACGTTACAATTTGTGCTGATGTGTTTTCTTCAGCCTATGCACCGGGAGTAAGTGCTCCACAGCCTTTAGGACTTGACCCAGAAAAAGTTTTGGTTTTCTTGGAACATATTTTACACTCGAAAAAAGTCATTAGTTTCGATATTGCCGAAATATCACCTAAGTTAGATTTAAACGGTATCACATCAAATCTGGCCGCAAACGTAATATATTCATTGGTAGACACAGTCGCTCATCTTTAGGCTTAGATTCCCACCTTATACTTTTTCAATATGATCCTTTCGCTTTCAAGTTTTTGCGGCGATATGGATACTATTCCCACTCGATAGTCCCGGGAGGTTTCGGTGTGATGTCGTAAACTACTCGATTTGCACCTTCTACCTCGCTGGTTATCCTCATAGCGACTTTGTTGAGAAGAGAAAAAGATAAGTCTGCAACATCAGCAGACATTGCATCACTTGACTGTACTGCTCTTAGGCAGATAACACTTTCAAATGTACGAGCTCCGTCTTTCACACCCGTTGAACGGGCCGCTGGATCAAGGGCGAAGTACTGCCATATTTCACGTTCTAGACCAGCTAACGCAATCTCATCTCTAAATATTTCATCTGCTTCTCTAACCATGTCCAATCTCGCTTTTGTTATGGCACCCATTACCCGCACAGCTAGTCCTGGCCCTGGAAATGGTTGGCGCCAAACTTGTTCTCTGGGTAAGCCCAAGGCTTCTCCAACCATTCTAACTTCGTCCTTAAAAAGCCATTTAACAGGCTCGACCAGTTCGAACTTCATATCTTCAGGCAAGCCTCCAACATTATGGTGAGATTTAACTACCCCTTTTGTTGACTCACTTTCTATGATATCCGGATATATAGTTCCTTGAACCAAGAATGGAATTTCCCCCAATTTCTTAGCCTCTTCTTCAAAAACTCTAATAAACTCTTCACCGATTATTTTTCTTTTAGTTTCAGGATCAGAAACGTCAGTTAGTTTAGAGAGAAATCTCTCTTCTGCCTCTACAGTGATTAAATTCATTCCAAACTGTTTGGCAAAGATTTCTTGTACTAGTTCTGGCTCTCCTTTTCTCATTAGTCCATGATCTACGAAAACGCAAACTAACCGATCCCCTACAGCCTTGTGTACTATGGCCGCACAAACTGCACTATCTACCCCTCCAGAAAGAGCGCATAAAATTCTTTTATCTCCTACTTGTTTTTTTATGTCTTCTACAGCATCCAGAATAAAGGCATCTATTGACCAATCTTTTATAAAGCCGCATCCATCTATGAATGTCATAATTTTTTCTTCAGAAAGAGTATTGGCTCTATAAAGAACGGGAATTCCCATATCATTTAAATATCCCTTTTCATCTGGAGATAGCTCTCTTTCTTCCTCTCCTATAACACAAGCAGCTTTCGCTTTAGTATATTCTTTGGAAACATCTAGTGGCTTTACCTCACAGTAAACTCCACCTAGTCTTGCAATTTTTGCTACAGACTGATTATTATGTGCCCCAATATCAAATATGATAAGCAATTCTTTGTTCATAATACCCCCCTTTTGCCCTTTAAACGATGTAAAGATTGTACCACTTAGTGCTTTCAAAGTAAATGCAAGACAAAAAAGTAAGTCGAACTCACGTATTGAACACACGTTCTTTTTAGTGTATAATTTTACTATATAAATGGAGGTCTATTATGAATGATTCCACAATGGAAAAGCTTCGGCTTTTGGCAGAAGGAGCAAAATACGATGTATCCTGCTCAAGTAGCGGCAGTCAAAGAAGCAATCAAGGTGGACTTGGCAGCGCAAGTAATGGAGGAATTTGCCACAGTTGGTCCAAAGATGGGCGATGTATTTCCCTGCTCAAAATACTCTTTTCCAATAAATGTGTCTTTGATTGCGCGTATTGTGTTAACCGACGAACTTCCGACATTGAAAGAACATCATTTGAACCAAGAGAACTGGCTGATTTGGTAATGTCCTTTTATAGGAGAAACTACATTGAAGGATTATTTATTAGCTCAGCAGTTGAAGAGTCTCCTGATTTCACCAGTGAAAGGATGTTAACCTGCCTGAAAATCCTTCGCCAAGAATATGGTTTCG
>CAYLIF010000043.1:0-7589 GCA_964383845.1 uncultured Oscillospiraceae bacterium | reverse complement strand
GGTCACTATGGATTTTTTATTAGTTCAATTTGATTTTACAATGAGTCATTTATTCTTTGGCTGTTATTTATAGAAATTTAAGTCAATTTGTCTTAGTTAATCTCGATTTAATTTTTCTTTTTCATTTTCCAACCAATTCCGTTCGAAATCAACTTTTTCTTCTGGCTTGATTTTTTCCCAAAGATACTCAATAAAGTTGTTTAATGTTTCTTTATTCTTTAGGGAGGCGCTCTCTCTGATAATTCTAAGAGCTCTTATTAGACCAATCATTACAGATAAATCTTCTTTACCATAATGTATTATTTGATAGAAAATATGGTATAGTACCTGTTCAAAATCCACTACCTCAAAAGCAGCTATAAGTTTTTCATTTTCCGTAATATGGAGGTATCCTTTTTCAATATTTGCAGCTTCTGCTAAAAGAACGCCCATTATATGAAGGCAATGAATTGCCGTATTGGGATCATTGATTCCAGGTGATATTGCCCTTACTGCTATCTCGCTAATCTTTTGCAGAGGGAAAATAAAGTCTTGGTTTTCTGAGTGTTCTTTCCCAACGTCCAAGCAACTTCTCAACTTATCATCAAAGTCATTTTCTTCTATCTTATCTCCATGGGCATAAACACTTATTACTGGCGTGCTTTCTGTTATGAAAGTGCCTGGTATTTTGTTTATTACGGGGTAAACACCTTGATCTTGAGATATTTTTATCAGCCTATCATAATCAATATACTGAATATACCCATTCTTATTTATTGCGATAGTCCTGTTGGAAAGCTTTTTGAATATTTCTAAATTGCTCTCAATTTTACCCCCTTTGAGAAATGTTTTATAATTTTCTATTTTCTCCATAGTCTCTTTTAAAAGCCGGTCTATCAAATTATTCATTTGAATATAGGAACTTACATGATTAATATACTTCAAGAAATGTATTAAACAAAATAAAACATAAAAAATACCAATCATGGCAGCAATTACAGTATTGTTACCTACTCCATTTCTCATGTATGCTAAGGTCATTATAGAATAAATGAATCCTCCCATGAATATTCCTAAAGTTTTCATCGTGTTCTCATCCATTAGAAAATTTTTGACTACTCTAGGCGAAAACTGAGATGAATAAGTGGTTAAAACAACCATGGTAGTACTAAAGGTGAAAACTGTCATTGTAATTAAGGCTCCAGCAATTACTCCTAAAATTGTTCTTGAAAGTTCTACACTAGTTAAAAGAACAGAGGGAAGGTGGTCGCTTAAAGAAATATAAAGCTCTGAATCCAAAGCTCCTACTCCAATAGCAAGTGCAAATGAAAAAACACTAATAAGTGCAGGAGTTAACCACAGACTTTCTTTTAATTTTTTCGCCCATTTTCTTACCATAATTTCACCTCTTCTCGATTTAAAAAGTGAAGCCACCCAGAATAGGCGGCTTCATCTTTTTCATATTATCAGTATTCTTACAGTTCTTTAATTGTGGTCTTAAAGTAAATATCAAGCTCTCCTGCATATTCCATATAACGATCTACTTGATCCATTGTTAGCATGTCCGAAGTAAACAAGCCTTTTGTATCAAAGTCATTATTAATTAACATCTTAGAATACAAGTATCCGCCTTGTCCAGTTAGGTACATTTCTGCAGTCATTCCAGCTTTTGCAAAAGAATCAATAAGACCTGGAGCATCCATATGAACTTCTATTAAAAGATCTTTTCCATCTTTTTTACCATATGCTTCAGCTACCATTGCACCAGAATCTTCATAAAGACCTTCGTCAATAATCTCTTGTATTTCTTCTTTGAATTTTGGTGGATGTGGTAAGTGCTTAGCAACCACGTCAAAAGGTGATACCATAACTCCATTAATATCTTCCTTTTCATGACTTAATAGTCCTGCTCTTCTAAGGGGTTTAGAAAAGTCCATTCCGTCTCCTGCATACTTAAAGTATACGTTCTTAACGCCCTTAAAATATTCCTTTGAGTTTAAGAAATATTGTATTGGCTCATCATGACAGTGCTCGGTAAAAGTTATTTCATTTTCCATATAATCGTATTGTCTTGTAATAGGCTCGCCAAAAGCTTCGGTTCGAACTAGTTCACCATTTTTCACAGCATATGCGTCTTCTGACATATCATGAAGAGCAGTAACTGGGGACCACCAGAAAGGAAGGAATCTCTTAGGTCTAACACCTTCCCAACAAATATTGTAAATAGTATCACATGTATCTAGATATCTCATGGCATGTCTTGTTGCAACACAGATTACTCCAGGAGCAGCGCCAGTACCTACAATTGCTGTTTTGCCAATAGCCTTAAACTTTGGACCATATTCTTCAAGTTGAATTCTAAAGTTCTCTACCCAATCTTCATGTAACGCCGTAGTTCCAGCATAATCTTGATAATCTGCCTTTACTTCTAATGCTGCTTCAAGTACATTTTTTGTCCACTCTAGTGGAAGCGCATTGACAATAAGATCAACACCTTGTGCCGCAGCCACAACGCTGGCTTTGTCTTTAGCATCTACTTTAATGCCTTTTGCTTTTTTTAAATCTTTTACAAGATTATCAACAGCTTCTTTGTCATAATCCGCGCAGATAATCTCGCCAACTCCAGGTTCCTGATCTAGCTTTCTTGCAGCTGTAGATCCTTGAGCTCCAGTTCCTAATACCAATATCTTTTTCATGATTCCTCCTTGTTTATTAGTGTTATAGCTTATCACAACTATTTGAATACCACATGATAGTTCAGCTCTACTCTATCAATGTAATCTTTTCACCGCCCTTCAACAATTGTTCTGGCCCCAATTTTGGTTTAACGCCAACATCTATTACTTATTATAGCACCATATATCAACATGTGTAGTATCAAAGTCATATCAAAGCCTTATAAATAGAACATCCGCAACTTTGTTAACCCACTAGCGCATGTTAGTTAAAATATAGCAGCGTCATTGGTTTTAGATTCTTAATTGTTGTTATAATTCAAGGTACATAACTTCAGGGAAACATTCTTTATTAAATTTATCACATATCATGCATTTACTTATATTGGGAGCTTTCTCTCTATCCATACTTTGAAAATTCCATTTGCGATAAAAATCCGGAATCTTTGCTACTAATAGTATTTTTTTGCCACCAAGCTTTTTTACTTCATCAATGGCCTTATCTAACATCTCACCGCCTAAATTTTGGCCCCTGTACGGGACTTCTACAGCTAGATCTGCTAATACATATTCATTAGATCGTTTTTCCAGTGCCATGCCTCCAACACGTTTTCCTGTTTCCCTTTCTATCATCTCCCAAGACTGTATAACTTCTTCTGGAGCTTCATCACACACATCTATCTCTAGGCCGTTATTAAAGAACATTTCTGTTAAGCCTTTATAATCCTCTGTTTTCATTAAAATAAACATCATTTGCTCCCCTTAAAATAACTAAGCTGCATTTATTCAGACTTCGAATCAGATTTAGATCTATTTTCATACCAATGTGTAATATCGTATCCATGCATCTTAATACTTTTATTGCCCAACAAGCTTATACAATCAAAGGAGATATTAGGTTGAATTTTGAGTTTATTGGTTACATAAAAAGTAACTCCTTCAGCATAAAAAATACTATAATTATCCAAAGACTCCCTTGGTTCACCGATTCTGATGTTTGGAACCAATATATCATTGCTATCTCCATCAGGAATCGATACATTTACCACTACCGAAGTAAAACCATTTTCTTTTTGATAATTTTTAAATGCTTCAGAAAGAGTTATATGCATATTTATTTCCCTTCTATTCTAATAATGATAAATTATAACACAATTTTCTGAATATGGACATGAATTATCTTGGTTCTCTTTATTGTGAAATTAAAAAACTCCTTTTATTTTCCCGCCTTTAGCTGAATCATCAGCTATCTGGTGGTTACTATAAAAGGAGTTTTATTTTTTTGGATTCTACTTTTCTGAATCTAGTAAACTATGAAGTTGGCCCCAGTGATTCCGCAAATTGGACATTTGTCCGTAGGCTCTTGTTCAATATTGCCACAAATAGGACATAGGTAATAATGTTTTTCTTCATTGCTATCTAAGCTTTCCAAAGCTTCTTTGTAAAGCTTAGCGTGAACTTCTTCAGCTTTCATGGCATGGGTGAATACTGTAACCGCAGCTTTATTACCCTCAGCTTTTGCTGTTTCAATAAATTCAGGGTACATCTCAGTGTATTCGTAGGTTTCACCTGCTATCCCATCTTTTAGATTCTCTTCTGTTGATTTAACCATTCCAGCTATTTCAAATTCTTTCAAAGCATGTAGAGTTTCTGCATCAGCAGCTGCTCTAAACAACTTAGCTGCATTATAATTACCGTCATTCTCTGCCTTCTTAGAATAGGCTAAATACTTTCTGTTAGCCTGGGACTCTCCTGCAAAAGCAGTCATCAAATTATCAAAAGTCTTGTTGTCACTCATCTTTTACCTCTCCTTGTGGTTCAAATTATTGTTCTGTAAAATCTTCTTTTGCTGCTCCACATAATGGGCAAACCCAATCAGCTGGGACATCCTCCCATTTAGTTCCTGCTTTAACTCCATTGTCTGGATCGCCTTCTGATTCATCATAAACATAACCACATAAATCACATACATACTTTTTCATCTTAAATCCTCCTTAATAATTAATTATCTTCAAAGCATTTCTTGCAAATGCCCCTTAAATAGACTTCTTTGTCCTTAACTATGAAACCATCTATCTCTTTAAATTGAAACTTCTCATTTGACAAATCAAAATCATAGCAACTTCGACATATCTCACATAGAAAGTGCCCGTGAGGTTCAACCAAAGCATCATAATGTGCTTCTTTTCCTTCTCCCATTATTGTCTTTACCACACCGGCTTCCATAAAAGCATTAATTGAATTATAAATTGTTGCCTTTGAAAGGGTTGGAAGATCCTCTTTGAGTGCGTTATATATTTGATCTGCTGTTGGATGGTTTTGATGTTTCATCAAATATTCCATAACTTTGACTCTATTGAAGGAAGGATTAACTTTATGCTCCATAAGATACCTTCGTACTGTTTCATATGAATCTTTCATGGTATCCCTCCTTTTTGTTTTATAATGAATATAAACTTATAATAGTTCTAATTTCCTCTTTTGTCAACCCTATTCAAAAAATATTGAGAAATCGTCATAACCTTTTTTTTCAAATTCTTCTAATGGAATAAACATCAATGAGCCACTATTCATACAGTATCTCAGTCCTCCCTGATCCTTTGGCCCATCATAAAAAAGATGGCCTAGATGTGTGTCACCTGATCTACTTCTAACCTCTGTTCGCCCCATGCCCAAAGAAAAGTCTTCTTTATAAGTCACCACATCCCACTGAATAGGCTTTGTAAATGAAGGCCACCCCGAACCGGAATCATATTTATCTGTTGATAAGAATAAAGGTTCGCCAGTTACTATATCCACATAAATTCCTGCTTCTTTGGTATCCCAATATATGTTATCAAATGGTCTCTCTGTAGCTTCTTCTTGTGTTATGCTGTATTGAAGATCTGTCAGTTTCTTTGCCAGTTCTTCCTTAGAAGGTTTAGGATAATCTTCAGCTTTTATAACAGGTTTCTGCCTTGGGATTTTGCTTAAATTCACATGGCAATATCCTCCAGGGTTTTTGTCAAGATATTCTTGATGGTAATCTTCTGCTAACACATAATTCTTCAATGGCTCTACCTCGACAACAAGAGGGGTATTGTGTTTTTTCTGCTGTTCTTGATAAACTCCTTCTATCACAGTTAAGTCTTCTTTATCAACATAATAAATACCCGTTCTATATTGAGTCCCTCTGTCGTTCCCCTGCTGGTTTAGCATAGTTGGGTCTATAATACCAAAATAATAGCCCAGTAAATCCCTCAGTGAAATTTTCTCTGGATCGTAGACAATATAAACTGTTTCGGCATGCCCTGTTTTTCCAATAGAATAATAATCTGTTTTATCGTTCTCTCCATTTGCATATCCAACATTGGTATATAATACTCCCATTATTTGATCTAGATAAGCTTGAGATCCCCAAAAACAACCACCTGCTAAATATATTTCTTTATATCTGCTGTCTTCAAAATTGGGTAATACTTTCATAGTGTTCTCCTCCCCTTCTTTTTGTAATATAGCCCCCCTATTCATCCAGAAAATCCCAAATAGTAATGCACCTAACAATAACAAAGCTATAATACTTAACACTCCATATCTTTTCATTGGATTCTCCCTTTTATTCCATACGACCCCATTTCATTTCTTCCCCTTTTTCGTCGTATTTTTTTCTTTTAGCTGTTATTTCATCAATCACTATTTTTATGACCATAGTTCTATCAATGCTTGCATTCACAGCTTCATCAAAGTACTCCATATTTTTCGGTGTGTATTTTTGAGAAATAACTCTTAATCCTTCTATCTTTTCTTCTCTATCTTCTAAAATATTTGCTTCGCCAACAACGATTGCAGACTCAAATTCAGTTGTAAAATGTTTGGAAGTTAGGGCTGCAAGTTGATTGTTATCTTTTGATTCAAGAAACTCTTCTTCTGTGATTGGATTTGGCACTTTTACTTGGCCTACAAAGGTTAATATTACTCGAGAACAACTTTTAATAGCTTCTACTTTGTGGCCTTCTTTTGCCGAGTGAATATACAATATGTTCCCAACTCGAGCAGGTGAAATAGGAACTGCATATGCCCTTTGATCATTGTCTAAGAGAGATAAAACTGCATAATGAGAATTATCGATAACATTTATTCCAAAATCTCTATCCATTTCTCTATCTTTCCTCCTCATACGATTTACCTTCCCTTCTATATGGTCTTATGTATAATTACTTGGTATTCTACTTACCCATAATTTGCTTATTATAATCTACATTCCAGAGAATATACTACAGTTTCTTTTTAGGTTCCACAGTAAGTTTTATATTGGCTTTCTGATGGTTCAGGTGGTGATAATTGCTCTTGGTCTATCATTGTGTAATCGAAAGCTACTGATAATTTTCCAAGTAATTCTTTAAGCGGTAAATAGTCTTGATTCTCTACTGCCTTCTTTAAAACTTTTTCAACATCTCTATTTCTAGGGATTATCCACGGATTGGAGCCTTCCATTACCTTTTTGCTAAGCTCTTGGCCGCCTTCTTCTTGTAAAATTCTTTTCTTCCATTTTAGCTGCCAATCTCTATATTCCTTAGTAGCAAAAAAGTCTAGACCTTTTAAATCATCTAGAGTTAGCGCCGTAAAAAAATAATTGAAATCAACACTATATAATTCTAGTAATTCTAACAGATTTGCAATTAGTAATTTATCTTCAGGGTCTTCACTTATCAAACCCAATTTTCTTTTGATTCCAGAAAACCACTGTTTGTAATATAATTCGTCGAATTCTCCCAGAGCCTCTTTGGCCTTCTCAATTGATTTATCTTTGTCTTTATCTAATAAAGGCAACAGTGTTTCTGCAAATATGGCAAGGTTCCAACGAGCAACCTTTGGTTGGTTACCATAGGCATATCTACCCTGCTTATCTATGGAACTAAAAACCGTTTTTGGATTGTATGTATCCATAAATGCACA
>CAYLIF010000042.1:0-7786 GCA_964383845.1 uncultured Oscillospiraceae bacterium | reverse complement strand
TTGTTTGATATAACCATCTACTATAACCTTTACAATAGTATCCATCTTTACACCTCCTCCAATACACAATGTTCGTAAGTATATTTTCCATTTACATCTTTTGGGGATTCACAGAAACAACAGCCTCGCCTATACTTTTTCAGTTCTCTTTCTCCTATTTGCTTTATTTCTTCTTTATTAGCCTTTAATTCTTCCCATTGGCTTTCTGCATCATTTTCATCTGATTGATTGACATTTGGATTTTCTATAATCTGTTCTACATCTTTTAAAAATAACTTATATCCCTCATCAGGAATGAAAAGCAAATTTCTGAATTTGTCTTCTGTTGCAGCTTCAAAAAACGGTTTTCCATCAGCTTCCATTTTCTCATAGCCACCTTGAAGTTTAGCCAAAGCTTTTCTATAGTCATCTGATCCCTGGATTTCCATCTTCATCTCAAAGTATCCCTGGAAAACTTGAAGAAAATTCTCTCTTCTCCTAGAAATCTTTATTTCAAGGTCTTGCACCTTCCTAGTGAAATCCATTGTCTTGTTATAATCCATTATCACTTTAGGGTTATCTTTAATTTCGTTATATCTATTACTATATAATTCTATTAGCTCTTCTTCCTTGTTTTTCTCGGCAGCCCACTTCCTGTTTATGATATCATCTAAAGCAAAAGCATCACCTCCTGCAGTAAAGAGATGGCTTTTTCGCATATTTGCCATTGCTTCTTCTCCTGTTTTAAAGGTCTTTGTAAATTCAATACATTCTTTGTAATAATCTACCTGATGAGGTGCATGCCCAGACTTCTCCATCCGTTCTAACATTAACCTGTACAATTCTAAGGACTGTTTTAACATTTCCATAACATCCTCCCTTCGTTTAGTTAACAATGGAACTATAAAAACACTTTCTATTCCTTCGTTTCTAAGTTATGTGTGAGTTGATTCATGCTAACATACATATTAATTACCTGTCTAGACCTTTTCCTTTGGCTTATAGAGTTACTAAATATGTTAGGAAAGAGTAAAAAGTGGTATAATGTAACAATAATAACTTAAATATTTCGTAGTTCACAAGAAAATGGCCTTTTAGTATGACGTGAACATTAAGCAAATGTGAGAAAAACTGGAAAGGAGAACAAATAATGAGAACTATATCTCTTTTATTAGCGCTGCTGGTTGGTATATTAATAGCAGTGGCTGCAATAATAAACAATGAGGTGGTTACTGTGAACTATCTTTTTGGGCAAATGGACCTCACTTTATTTATGCTAATCTTGGGCTCTGCCGTGGCTGGAGCAGTTTTTATGGCTCTTTTGAGTATCTTTCGCTCCATCCAAAAATATATGAAATCCCAAGGGGATCGTGACTACAAAAAAGTATTGGAAGAACGCATTGTAGTTTTAGAGAGTGAGAAAAAAGATTTGGAAGCAGAGTTGGACAAGCAACAGAAAGAGCATGAGGATATTACATTGTAAATTTTAACCAATATTACTACAATATCTCTTTATTAAAGGATCCTCTTGTGTCTGTGGACTGGTTAAAAATGACCTTATTAATGGACCCGTCTAGTTTGCCTAAGGCATTACTAATGGTTTCCACCACTTGGCTTTTTGATTCCACTGTAAAGTTCAATCTGAAAGCCTCAATTCCTTTTATACCTTGTATCTCATCTAAAAGATTAAGGGTCTTCTCATTAAGGATGGTGGTTGTACAATCATCATGGGAAATGATAGGGAAATTTCCGTGTTCATCTTTTAATTCATAATTATTGCTTCCGCAGGTTCCACAAAGATTCATCTTTTCTAAAAGGCAGTATTTTGTAAACATCAAAGGCGCTTTGCCATAGACAATCATTTCTAGTGCCGGAAAACCGTCATTTTTTTCTTGATAGGCATGAACTAAATCCTTTATTTGACTCTTATTTAATTCATAGGATAGAGTTACACGCTTTACACCTAACCTATGTAATTCATAGCAACTCGCAGAGTTCACAACATTTAAAGAATAATCCGTAACTAAAGGATTGGTTTTTCTGTAATGATAAATCCCCCCATATCCTCCGATTAATAACGGACCTTCTTTTTCCTTATATTCATTTTGATTTCTTCTAACCACATTCTCAAAATAGATTTCCTTGATTCCACAGCTCACACAAGCATCATACTGTTCCTTTGTCGTTACCGAGGCTGTAATGTATGGTTTTTTAGGAGCAAAGCTTATTTTATCGCTAACCTTCAAAGCCCTGGTTCTTTTCTTTTTACTTTTTATTTTTAATTCATACAAATTATCTACAATATCTCTTCTTGCAGCATTTAACATTTTAGCTGGAATAAATGCATTACACTCTTCAAAATCCAAATGACCAAGCTTAAATATGGTATCATTTAATCTTGAAAACTGCTTTATCACCTGTTCTTTTGTTGTAGGGTTATTTATTGCTGCCTCTAGTATTTCTTCGTTTTCATATAAATAATTAAAGCCTAAGCCCCAACCCTCTATGATAAGCTTTGAATCTGGGTATGCAAATGCTTTGATATCTAAGTTGAAACGCCTAAATTCATTTTCGAATGATGACTCTAGCTCTTTATAATAGGAATAATCCCTGGTTATATATACTACATCACCCTTTGATAACTTTTCTTTGATTTTGATATAACAGATATCATCTGCTTTGTTAATTAAATCGCCATTTTTATCGTATAGTTTTACAAGAGTCAAGTTTACATCTTCATTGTCATGGCTTATTCTTATTATGTCGTTTTGATTTAACGTATCTTTAAGTGTAATTTCATACATGCCTTTTATACTATCGCTGATTCTACCAACTTCATAACCCCAGTTATTAGGCCTCAATATATTTGTAATATTTACATTAGCCTCGTGAAACATGTATCCTTTGGTAAAAGTTCTATTAAATGTTTTGTTCAGATTTTCTTTACCATCCTCAGTTATTTTATTGTCTAAGGCTCTACGATAATTTGATACGACATTAGCAACATATGCAGGCTCTTTCATTCGACCTTCTATTTTCAAAGAATCAATTTCTTTTAAATCATTGATATGATCGATGGTATTTAGATCCTTGGTAGATAAAAAATAATTTTGCCCTAAAGATGTACCTGTAGTCTTATCAATTATTTCATACTCTTTACGGCAAGAGCCAACGCATCTTCCACGATTTCCACTTCGATTGCCGATTAATCCAGACATTAGACAGTTTCCAGAATAAGATACACATAAAGCACCGTGAACAAAAACTTCTACGGGAATTTTGGCTATTCTTTTTATTTCTTTTACTTTTTCAATTTCAATCTCACGGGCCAGAACAACTCTTTTAGCACCCAGCTCTTTAAATAGCAAAGTCCCTTCTAAATCGTCTATTCCCATTTGAGTTGAACAATGTACTTCCATATCAAGAAAGTTTTTTACCACATAATCGAAAGCAGCCAGGTCCTGGACTATAATTGCATCAACACCAATTTCATTTAGCTCCTGCATCTGCACTTTCATCTCTTCAACTTCGTTTTCGAAAACGATGGTATTCATTGTAACATAAATTTTAACATCCCTAAGATGAGCATAAATAACAGCCTCTTTTAACAATTCTAAATTAAAATTAGATGCATACGCTCGTGCACCAAATTTTTCTAGGCCCAAGTATATTGCATTGCAGCCATTGGAAATCGCTGCTTTTAAAGCTTGCATATCTCCCGCCGGCGCTAATAGTTCAGTCATTTCTCCTCCGTAACATCTTCCGTTTTGTCTCTGTACTTATACCTTTATTTAGCTGAATTTATGAGATGCACCATTTCCAAACGTGTGGAGACACCCATCTTATTGAAAATATTGTGCATATGGCGCTTAGCAGTATGTTTTGATATAGAAAGTTTATCTCCAATTTCAGGATTTGTTAAACCGTCATATGCAAGCTTTATTACTTCCAGCTCTCTTTCTGTAAGCTTGAAATCCAATGTTTCTAAAGCCTTATCGACAAAATAGTTTTTGTCTTGCTCTTGAGAAAGATCAGCGATATCAATAGGATGGGTTTTCCCGTGTATGGAAGAATAGTTGCTTTTGTAAGTGTATAGTAGGATATAGAAATTTATTATAAATATAAAAATCCCCGTAAAACCATATGAATAGGTGGTCAATATAGAGACATCCATGATTTCCAGAAAAATTGATAGGGCAACCAAGCTGTTCCAGAAGTTTATCATGTTTAAGACTACGCTGATAAAAACTATGAATCGAAGATTAATTTTCTCAAGTCTTGTCCAGTCTATTCTTTTTAGATAAATAATAGTAAATACGAGAACCACAAAAATTAATGTTAATTCTAAAATTACTATTATTTTATTTATATGTGGATAAGGTGTGCTATAAAGTTCATCTAGCAAAAACCCATAAGCAAAGGAAGAAACAGCCATTAACAATCCAAAAATCCAGTTTGTAATTTTTCTAAGGGTTAGAGATTTATTTTCGCTGGCTGAAAACCGTTCTAAGACCTTTATCCAGCTAAGCCCAAAGGCGTAAAAAATCATTCCATCCACTAATCTATAGGGCAAGCTGGTATTGAAATCCCCTATAACAAAATCACTATAGAAAGTTATAAAATACATTATACCCAAGGCTAAAGAAACCAAAAGAAAATTCCTTTTGGCTTTAAAATCAAAGTTATTATGATTGGCATCAATTTTCAGCAAGATTACCACTAATAATATTGCTTGCAACCCCATAAAAAGCATGACAATGTATGAAATAAAAATAAAATGAGGAAACATTCCCACCTCCATTAAATTCGATTTTATATAACTGGCCTTTACAATAATACCATGAATTTTTACTCTAAACAATCAAAGGCTATTACCGCAATTCCAATACCTTCGATGATTTCTTTTTTTATTCCTCATCAATAAAAAAAGAGGTGGTATTTACCCACCCCTTAAGAAACTATTCTATTTTATTTTTATTTGTCTTAACCTACTTTTTCTTGATCCCAGCCTTCACCCTTTTTATAAATAAACCTGAAATAGTAGTATGCAGGTATAGATGTAAGCGCTAAACCTAACCCTACAATCCAATTGTCAGCAAATACACTTCCAAAATAAAGCACCATTGGAACGCATAGATATGCAATGAAGGTTCTGTTTTTAAGAGGGACTTTATATTCCAGCTCTAGATCTGGTTTTGTAACCCGAAGCTTAATCGCTGCTGAAAACATGAGAATTACTGGCACCGAGTAAAGGATGGAAGCAACACCAACTAATTCAATAAAAGAGCCTGAAGAGCATATTGCTATAGCTACTAACCCACTTATTATAATAGAGATGTATGGAGTGCCGTATTTTTTATGTTCAATTGAGAAACATCGGAAAAACTGTCCTTTTATGCTCATGGAGTACATAACCCTTGAGTACGCTGCAATGTATTGGCATAAAATCATCAAGCTAGTTAGAGTTCCAGCCATGGAAAAGGCCCACCTTAGTGTTGGCCCTCCAAGTATACCCCCTAATTCGATAAAAGAGAGTGGACCTTCAGATGACCAGTCTGCCCAATTTCCTACAGCTGCCAGCGCTGGAAAAACAAATATTATGTATAAAACTGAAATAATTGGTACAGATATTAAAATTGCTTTTGGTACTTTTTTAGCTCCATCTACAATCTCGCCGGACATTGTAGACACCGCTTCAAAGCCTGTGTTAAACCATATCCCAATCAGAAGGCCTTGCCCCATAGCATGAAGCACAGAAACATTTTCTGGTTTGAAAGGCATTACCGGATTATATTGGATATTCATAAATGACAAGATAATTAAAGCAGCGAATGGAATAAGACATACAACGGTGATAATCATAGCCATATTACTTAGAACTTTTATTCCTAAAAAGTTTACCAGAGATAGGATAACTATAATAACTGTGCAAAGCATCCAATATTGAAATTGGGTCAATTCAAAGGGGAAGAAACCTCTAGCATAATTTGCCGTTAGTGTTGCAAATAGAGCAGGCTCAACGAAACCCGCAACGGTATAACACCAGCCGCTAACAAAACCCGCTTTTTCTCCTAAGACTTCTTTTGCCCAGGTATACATTCCACCATCTTCGGGGTACGCCGATGATAGCTCTGCAGAAGCTAGGCTAAAGGGAATAGACCAAATAAAAGGAATTGCCAAAAGTACTAACATAGAAACACCAGGTCCTGCAATACCGATAAGGTCTTCAATGCCATAGCCACCACCTGCAACCATAACGCAGACCATTGCTACAAGACCTACGGTGCTAACCTTGGTTCTTTTTTGCTGCCCCATAATATCTTTCCTTTCTAATTTGTATATAACAATTAAAATAATTTTAACTTCTTTATATACAATAAAAGATATCTAGGTTTTTGCATATTAGCCGGTAGTGCTATCTTGCTGATTATATGTCTGTCTCTATATAGTACCAATGGTCCATACTCTTTGTTTTTAGAGTCTATTACAAGTAGGTGCCTAGCAATAAAATGCTAATATGCAATATTTTTTCATTTCAATATGGACTCTATGTTGGTTACTAAAATATGTCTTTTTTCTGTAAAAATAGAAAATAAATCTTTGTTATAGTACTCTGCGGTAGATTCGAAACATATATAGACTTTTTCTCCGTCTACATATAGGTCTTCACTCATATTTGGTAAAGCAAGTTCATTTTCTGTGCTCTTTTTTAATATAATATTCCCGTTTTCATCTATTCCTTCTTCTATTTTTTCAGCTACCAGTGTTGAGGGATTCTCAACCCCACGTGAACAAGAGGTTAATAAATAAAGTTGATCTTGATAATGCAAAAAAGCAATACCCTGAGACTTTAATTGTAGAGGGATTTTATCAGTCCTAGGCTTATTACTACTAAGGTCATAGCCTATCATGAAATTTTCTGATTCTGATTCTTTATCGTGCTGTCCTACATAAAGCAATCCATTATGATATGTTAAGAATGAAATTTTTATCTCTCTTTCTTTTAAAATACTCTCTACTCTTACTTTGGTAAACTTCTCTCCATCCTCTATAGCATCGTAGATATAATCCATTGATACCTGCCATAGCATTCCATTTGTTGAATCTGCTATATATAAGGCGTTACCTTCTTCTCCATAATCTATAGCCCCAAAATGAGATCTTAAGTCAATGACCTCACCTTCCACCTCACCTTCAAAGTACAAGGTCTTAATATGTTTATGTGTTTGATTATCTATAACAAAAATTACTGATGGTCGGCCACTTTCTCCGCCTTCGCCTTCTTTCATTTTTGAATCATAAGCAGATACAAATAAATAATCCTTTGTTTTACATATCCCTTGGGGAATCCAGTTGTCTTCAATTTTCGGTATTTCTATTTGATTATCAAAATCAATAATGCTATTTAACACTAAATATTTATTGCTTTGAACGTACTTAACCATTAATAAAATTATCAGTATTAGCAAAAATGCTATTATCCATTTACGATTTTTCTTTATTGGTTTTATTGTGTTTTTCATCTATTCGTCCTCATTTATTATTGCCTACCAATTTGTTTGATTGGTTACTTTGTGAACAACCAAATTCCTAAAGCCAAGATAAGTAGAGCCCAGATATAGAAAAATATCCCTGCACCTCTTTCTCCCAATACTTTTTTCATAGTTTCTGTTTTCTTGGAGTTCCAAACTACTCCTGGTCTTACAACGGCAATCACAACAAAAAACATAGCATATACCATTACTAAAATACCCAATACTTTCACAATAAATCATCCTCCTATATTCTAATCTTTTTCTTACTTTTG
>CAYLIF010000041.1:0-8036 GCA_964383845.1 uncultured Oscillospiraceae bacterium | reverse complement strand
GATCCGAGTATTGGGCAAGTGATAAGTTAATAATGCAAGCAAACAAACGTCATTATACATGAGATAATGACGTTTGTTTGCTCTTTATGGTTGCTGAAAAATCAGTAGAGCAACCCTTATATAACTTGGGAGTAACAAACCCAAAATAGACGATTTGCCAGAGAAACTTTCTTAAGTTTAAAGATTGTATTGGGCGGGCGTTATAGAAGCGTTAGGGGCTGAGCCAAACTATAAAATGAAACTGGGCCAAACTATAAAATGAAGCTTAGCCAAGCGATAAAGATAAAACTGTTTTTAGGTAACAAAATAAGCAGGTACCACACCTGGAGAATCTCAAAGACTCTAGAGCAGCTAAAAGATGTAAACAAATAAAACAGAATGGACAAATTAATTAGCATAAAACAGTAAACACATTGCTTGATTGAGGAAAAAGCTCAACTCAGCTTGTAAAACCCTTCTTGCTGGGGTATAATAAAGTTAATAACGAAATCCTATCAGAGGAGGTTTTACAATGTTAATTGATTATAGATTTTCAAATTTCAGGTCGTTTAAAGGGATGACCAGTCTTTCCATGATAGCAGGAAGACAAACCACGCTAAATGACAACCTTATAAGAGAATATGACTTGAGAATTGTTCCTTCAGCTGTAATATATGGAGCTAACGCCAGTGGTAAATCCAACATCATTATGTCCCTTACAGTTATGAAGGACATTGTTCTTTCAGGGTCTCTTGAGCCTAATATACCAAATTTAAAGAACCTTGAACTATACCCATTTGCTTATCAAGTACCTGAGAAGCCTATGAGCTTTGAGATTGATTTTGTTTATGGAGAAAAACGACTAGAGTTTGGTTTTGAAGCTGAAGTAAGTACTTTCAAAAAAGAGAGTAGACGTATCGTATCTGAATTTCTGACATATATTGATAAGGCTGGACAAAAGACAAACATATATACAAGAGAAAAAAACAAAATTCAGATCAACAAAGATAAAAAAGCACTATCAATTATTGAATTTGACGAGAAACTATTAAAACAGTTTGAGAAAAAAATAAATGAGAATATTGATGAGACAGAATTGTTTTTATCACGGGCATTTAAAAGTACAATTAGCAATGAGCTGGCCGATATGGTGCTGGATTTTTTTAAAGAAGAACTTGTTGTGGTGAGTGACTTCACATTGAAGAAAACAAATCTAACATTTTCATTTGAAGATAATCCAAAGAAAGACTTTTTTGCATGGAACAAGATCCTTGATGGGTTTGTGAAGAATGCAGATTTTGGTCCACAGGGTATAGCCTTTAGATCAAACAAATCAGAAGAGAAAGAGTCATCCAGTATGGAGCTTGTCTCAATTTATAAACACAACGATGATAATATAGTGATACCTGCAGAACTTATGGAATCAAGAGGAACTCTTAAGCTTGTTGATTTTGCAATACCTTTTGAAAAACTGTTCAATTCAGGTGGGGTATTTATTCTCGATGAATTTGATGCAGCGATACATCCAGAATTAATAAAAGGGATCCTAGCGCTTTTTAATGACAGTGATTTAAACAAAGCTGGCGCACAGTTGATTTTTACGACACACAATCCGATTTATTTAAATAATCAAATATTCAGAAGAGATCAGATTAGGTTCGTTGAAAAGGATACTGATTCTTTTGAGAGCGTGATTTATTCTTTAGCTGATTTTGGTGCAGTGGAAGTTAGGAATGACCATAACTATCTAATCAATTACTTTAAGGGAAACTACGGAGCGCTTCCCTTCATCGACTTTTCTAAGCTGTTAAATCAAAACAGTGGTGAGGAGGATGAAGATGGCAAACTATAGAAAATCATATCTATGTATTTGCGACGGGCAACAGGAAACAATGTATTTGGATCATGTAGCTAGGCTGATTAAAGATTTTCCAAAGAAAGTGGTTAAGTTTAATACTTTTGAAGATTTACCATATCGTCTTGAAAAAAGATATGAGAATTATGATAGTGCTGCAGTATTTGATTTTGACCATAACGATTTTGAGTTTAATAAAAATGTTGCAATATGTGATTCGCTTAACAAAAAGCTAAAACCTTCAAAAAGAAAAAAAGGTAGACACATCTATCATGCATATAGCAGTGTGAACTTTGATTTATGGTTGATCCTTCATAAAGAAGAATATAATAAGGGCGTTTCGAGAAACGATGCTTATGTCTCGGATGTTCGTAGAATCTTTGGGTTGAAGCCCACAGTCGATATAAAGAATGAAGATGTTATAAAAAAGATACTGAGTCAAATTACCTTAGATGATGTAAAAGCAGCAATTAGAAGAGCAGAAACGATTCGGAAGAGCAAGGTAAAAACTGACAGCACAAAGATTGGAAATACAACGATTTACGCCAACCCCGACTTCTCCATTCACGAATTTCTTAGAGAGGTTTTGAAGGATTGTGGAGATTTATAAAAAACTAGGCCAAGAAGACACTGCAGAAAAACCCACTGAGCATGCAAATAACGGTTATCAGCTACTTTGTGGGTTTTTTATTTGAAATATGGTTCATACAAACTATCCATAATAGAAGAAAAATCGCCCCACCCAGGATTTGTGTTTTTCGGAATCGGTCAGATAGTACTGGTATTTGTAGAGTGGAAAGGCAACCCATATTAGGACAAATTTACTTCGAACACAACATACCTTCTAAATATTCCGTATGCTACTAGTGCCAACTTATTTAGATACCTATATTCTAATGGGTCTATGTGATCTAGCCACTAGGCTTAACTTCTCTTTAGTATATTTGCTGTACCGAAATGGCCTCTCCCTGATCAAACTCGCACTGGTACCTTTTATATGATGAGGTTTGATATAATACATTTCCGTGAAGGTAGCCATTCTTCCAAGCCCCGCTATAATAAGAACCGTTATTGAAAAAGTATGTACCTTGACCATGGTACTTGTCATTCTTCCAGTTGCCATTATAAGAATCTCTATTGGAGAAATTCAAGATTCCTTGGCCGCTTCTAAGCCCGTTTTCAAGATTGCCCTCATATTTTGATCCGTTGTAATAGGATATTGTGGCTTTCCCCCTAAGTATCCCTTTCTCCCACACTCCATTAATCACAGCGGTGTCAGATATGTATAGGCCTGATCCATCCTTAAGACCATCAGCAAAATTACCAAAGTAACTTGATCCATCCCAGAACTCTAATTTGCCATAGCCAGAATATAAACCCTGTGAGATGCCGCCTTCATAGGTGTCACCATTTCTATAAATAAAAGTCCCCTTAATGTCAGGGATGTTGTTATTTAAGTAGCCTGTGTATTGGTATTCGTCAGTAGACTTTACTCCATAACTATAATTGACAGTTATATCCTTAGTTTCGTTTCTTTTAACTTGAACGGTAGAAGTTTTATGGTCCCAATTGACCTCGGCTCCTAAAGCTTCAAAGACTGGTCTAATAGGTAGATATGTCTTGCCATCTTTAATTATTGAGTTTGTGTCGGTTATAATGAAAGCATCATTTTTGATAATGTAGGATTTACCAATAGGAATTTTCACAATGGTATCTCCCTTTATAGCCACTGCAGTACGATTTTCACTATCCCATAAGACTTGAGCCCCAAATGATTCTAGAGCCACTCTAAAGGGAACTTGGGTTCTTGAATTACTATCTATAAATGGCCTTCCAACTTCAGAATCAAAATATACCGGCTGGTCTGCGATTCTAATTTGAATGTTCGCATTAGCAGCAGCATAAATAGGAGATGAAGAGATGCAGAAAACCAACACCAATATGATAAATATCCTTAGTCTTTTCATTTTATTACCGCCTTTATAATTCTATTAATCCTTAATTTTTGGAGTGGCTGGAGGTGTCAGGGGTGTAGGTAAGTCATATTCTTCATGATAGTCTATCTCCGGGACAATTATTTCCACCTCTTCGTTGCTGGGCGTGGGAACATATTTGTTGCTATAGTCATAGTCGTATGAATTTGAAGAGCTAGATGCATGGGAAACATGAGATTCATGAGAAGCGTGTGAAACATGAGATACATGAGAGCCATGCCCGCTAGAATAATGAGAGCTGTGAGATGAGTGAGAACTATGGGACCCATGGGAGCTGTGAGAGCTATGAGAGCTGTGGGCTGCGAAAACCTCATCCATCAATAAAACACTCATCATTACAATTAAGGAACCAATGGTAAGAATCTTGCTTCTTGAAATATTCCCTTCCTCTTCCGATAGAAAATCCTTTACTTCTTTCTTAATCTCAGGGAAAATATTTTTAATGTCCATATTAATTACTCCGTTCTACATTAATTGCTTCACCAAAGCTAAACTACCGTCATCATTTATCATCACCACAGTTCCTATGGATTTAGCTGTTTTCTCTAAGGATAGATAGGTGGTGGATGTTTCTATAAGAGGCTTTTCATCAAGGCTGAAATGTATCTCTTTGCCATTAATTTTAACTTTTACGAAATCAGAAGAATTCACCTCATAGATAACAGCAAAAACAAAAGCTATAAGAAATGCTATTGTAATTATTACTGAGAAAACCTTTTCTCTCCTAGACATTACCACACCAACTTTTCTTAATTTTATTTACTCAACCCATGATTTAAAAACTTCAATTATCCTATCATCATTGGATTCTAAATATTCGAAAATTGTATCTAACATCCCCATATATATTTTGCAACGATAGTCTGATGACATTTGTGAATAAATGCTCCCTGTTAAGGCTAAACTTACAACTGGACATGTTCCGCAGTAGGCACTATAAACACAGTCTGAGCATAGATTATGGGCTTCCAGTGTGGAAGCCATACAAACAGCCTTGCAGGCATTGCTAGACATTAGTTGATTGTAATTGTTATCAAAAACGTTTCCCATCTTAAAGCTATCGTCACCCATTTCGGCAAACATTCTGGCCTCATCACAAGTATAGATATTACCGTCATAATTATAGGCTATTTGTCCAATTCCACCGCCACATGGAGACCTCAGTTCCATAAAGTTCATGGAATTATAATCTAGTATCTTGGATAGGAATATCCTGGCATGGCCTTCGCTTATCCTTACTCCTTGAAGGTTCTTTTTTATAATATAGCTTAGGGTTTTTCTATAAAATTCTATAAATTCCTCTGCTGAATAACCTATGGTGGCCCAATTATCCTTGGCGTATCCTAATGGCGTTAAAGGTCGTAGAAACAATGATTTGAATTCACATTGAATATATTGATTAACTATTTCTTTATGTTTGCTTAAACTGTTTTTACTGGTAGTCTGAATTGCGGAGACTGATATATTATTATCCTGCAAGAGCGACACTGCACCAATGACTTTATCAAAAGCCAAATCTTTGCTATTAACCATGGGCCTATTTAGAGTATGCAGTTCTATCCCGCCATCAAGTGAAGTGCTGATATTTATTTTATGTTCCTTGATAAACTGTAAATGCTCTGAGCGTAGAATTGTTAGGTTTGACACTATAACGAATTCAACGTTTTTGTCCTCCTTAATTTCTTCCGTATATTCAACCACGAACTTAATGGTCTCGAAATTTAGAAGGGGCTCCCCTCCTTGAAACTCAAATGTGAGATTCTTTGTAGGAGAGCTAATAGCTATATCCACTGCAGCTTTTGCAACCTCCTTAGTCATGTCTGAATTTAAGCTGTTACAGGTGCTAGCCTGGCAATAAATACAAGTTTGGTTGCACCTTTTTGTTACGACAAAAATATGCAGAGAGGTAGACTTGAAGAGATACTTCTTGTAGTAGCGCAATGCCATTCCAGCATCTTCAACGAAAGTGTTTGTCTTGTCTTGGAACATAAAGTATTTTTCTCTTAGTTCCACAGCTAGGGGTGTATCTATGCCAATTTGATTACAAAGTAATTTATGAAGATCACCCTTGCTCAAAAAATGATGCCTTCCCAAGTCATTGGTAATCAAGTAGCTATCATGTATCTTTTTAAAGTTAAAGTAATTTATCAATGTATTCTCCCTAATCAAAAGCTTTAACCTGAAAAACTGTATGCCTTATAGTTGAAAAGAAGAATCCTCCACACTGGTTTTTCATAGAACAACCTTCGCACTGGGCTTTGTATGAAATTTTGCTTGGAGTTATACTTTCTCTGTAAAATACCCAGTACTTTTCTTGGAACAAACAAAGAGGGAAATTGTATATTTGAGGAGTTATTCCACCTTTAAAGCATATTTCTATTGAGCTTTCTAAAAGCTCTTTAACGTAATGGAAGTCAACCCAAACATTATTTCGGTATTTATAGGCGCTACCAAGCATTTCAAGCCCCATGATATTTATTGAAACAAGTTGTGGGAACTCTTTTACTAGAAATTCGCAGATTTCAATTAGATAATTGCAGTTTAGTTTAGATACAACTATCCTGATAGAAACAGGAATTCCTAAAGCCATAATGTTTTTAGTTCCAGCAATGGTTTGTTCAAAACTGCCAGGGCTTTGAGTTATTCTATCATGGGTCTTTGGATCATAGCCGTGTATAGGAATTTCAATGATAAATTTATCTGCAACAAATGGTTTGAATAATTCGCTGTATTCTTTGTCTGCAAATGCCCGCCCATTGGTTAATAAGGTAACCTTTACATCTGGCATTTTCTTATAGCAGTTAAAGATGACGTTATAAAGCTGGGTTTTCAATAGGGTGGGTTCGCCACCAGTTATTACAACATCCAAGCTCTTGCTATCCATTGAATCTATTCGCCTATTAATGTCTTCTATCGTAATGTTATTCGGCAATCTTCTATTGTGGTCTGTGTCTGGACACATCATACAGTTTGAATTGCATTGATTTATTACAAAGAGAGTATTGCCAGTTTCAAGTTCATTTATTGTTTCATCCATTGATAATTAACCCCACATTCAATGCTAGAAATAGAATAAGGCCCAATGTAATAAAAATGGCAAAAGGGATGTGCCGAACAACAACGATGGTGGCATTTCCATATTTAGAGTTCTCCCATTTTCTTATGGCAGATGCCTGGGATTCTGTAATACGAAACTTCGTTGACTCGTCAGTATATAATGGGAGCCCTTTTACCCTTGATCTAGTGAAATTCGCTACAGTTGACTTTGATAGAACCATACCAGCCACAACATCTTTGGTTTTTATTCCATCGTAGTTAAAATCTGAAGAGATCAAACGAATTGTTATTACAACGCACCAAACTATTATTGGCCCTAGGTGGTAGTTAACGGATACTGGGCTATCAAAAAAGTTGACTTGTAAGGCCAAGACAAGTATATAGACCGTAGCCAAAATAGCAAAATAATATCTTTTGAAATATTCAATGTAGAAATCTATCTTGCTATTAATGAGCAGAATGACAAATATCGAAATCCACAATCTGTTAAATATGAAGTATTCTTCAAAAAATAAAGTAAGCAGGCCGTAGACTATTGATATCATGAAGTATACACTGATAAAAATCAAGATTCTATCTTTGCTTAAGCTCTTTTTGCTGAAAGTAATTGCTTTGAATTTTCTCTTGCCCCCTAGCTGCAGTAAAGTGACTAAAATTACATAGATATATGCAAACAAGAAGGTATATATAAAAATATACATTGATTTGCTATCCCGGATAAATGAATACTTAGCAAATGTAAGTTGTCTTTTTTAAATCTATCAAGATCGAGCTCTTCGAGTTTTCGATGAAATCTCCATTTGCACTTCGTTTAAATAGTATTTCACCGAAAAATCTTGCTGATTACAATGACAACATAGTGCTGTACGCTAAGAATTCAAATATCCTACCTCTTTCCTTTAGAGTTTTTACGAAGTGTAAAACGACGCTAATTAAGGTAGAATAAAGCATCATCCTCCGATTTTTCCTTACCTGGATTATTTGACTTTTTATTACTCTCTGATTGGACAAAGTTCGTACAAAGTCCGTACCAAGTCCAAGTAGTTTAATATTTAACATTTTAAAAATTATGTATTATGGGTACAATTAAAAAAGGTATTCTCGGAGGTTTCTCCGGAAAAGTGGGCACTGTTGTTGGTGCTAGTTGGAAA
>CAYLIF010000040.1:0-8039 GCA_964383845.1 uncultured Oscillospiraceae bacterium | reverse complement strand
TAAGCCCTTTAGCGCTGAAGATACTTGGTGGGAAGCTACCTGGGAAAATAGGACGCTGCCGGTTATTAAAAAAACACTCTTTTATAAGGGTGTTTTTTTTGGAAAATTTTATTAGAATGACTTGAAAATCTTTAAAGGAGAAAAAATGAAGGATAAAACAATTGTTGGGATTACTGAAGTCTCTTTATTTACAGCACTTATTTTCATAGGAACCTTTGCCTTTAAAATTCCTGTCCCCTTTGGGTATATGCATTTAGGGGATTGCATTATAATCCTAACAGTATTAATGTTTGGTGGAAGAAAAGGAGCAATTGCTGGAGCTTTGGGAGCGGGTCTTGCAGACATTGTTAGTGGATATGCTGTTTGGTTTATACCAACTATTATTTTTAAGCATCGATTCCTATAGTTCTTGTCCAGACGGGTTTGGGGATACTATTTGCTATGATTATTAGTGAATTTCTTAAAAAAACATCGTTGAAAAAAAGATTTATAGTATAAGCAAGGTATGGAAATCCTTTATCTGGACAGAGAAGGAGTTTGGATTTGGAAGTTAGTGTATAAAAAGGTTGTTTGACCTAGGTGAGGAGAAAAAATATGTTAGCGAGAATAAAAAAATTCAAGAAAATTGATGCTCATAGTCATGTGGGCTATTTTGGGAGTTGGTCAGATGTAGGAATTACTCCTGAAGAAATGATCGAATATATGAATGAATATAACATTGAAAAGACCGTAATTTCAACATTTCCTATGAAGGAGAGTATTGACGCCGTTGTGCGATTCCCTGACAGATTAATTGGGGCAGCATGGATTAACCCAACGGAGGGAGAAATGGCAGTAAATCAGATTAAAGAGGCTGTGGACAAATATAATTTTAAAGCTATAAAGTTACATCCACTATTTCATAGCTATACTCCTAATGATGAGTGTGTGTTTCCAATTGCAGCGTGTGCAGAAGAGTTGGACATCCCTCTTATGATTCACACAGGGCATCCACCTTTTTCATTACCTTGGAGTGTGGCTCAGTTAGCTGAACTTTATCCAAAAGTAAAAATGGTCATGGTGCATATGGGTCACGGGAACGGAATGTACATCCAAGCCGCCATTGATATGGCCAAAAAATATCCAAATCTGTATTTAGAGACCTCCGGGATGCCTATGCACACTAAAATAAAAGAAGGGTATGAAGTTGTAGGGAAAGATAGGATTATGTTTGGCATTGATTCTCCATTTCATCACCCAACAGTTGAAATACAAAGAATGCTTGTAAGCGGTTTAGAGGACGAAGCCTTAGAAGATATCTTTTATAATAATGTGACGAAATTATTAAAACTATAATAATAAATTAATATGTCCCTGAAAATTTTTCATAAGATTTGAAAAAACAAAAACTCTTGTACTATTCAAGAGTTTTTTCATCTTCTTCATATACTTCTGTATCCTCATCTTCTTCTTTCTCTCTCTTTGCGTTTCTTATTGCTTTGAAGCCAGAAACTATATCATTAAGTTCGGCTGTGATACTATTTTGTCTTTCTCTTCTATATAGAAAGTTTAACTCCTCTAGACGTGTATCTATATTCTTTTCTGCGGATTGCATAGAAGCAAGCCTGCTGGCATTTTCAGAGGCCAAGGAATAACAGAAGGTCCTGTATAATGTTATAAATAGGTATTGTTTTATTAAGTCAGAAATAATGACTTCTTTTTCTGCAAAATATGTGGGAACACTTCTTGAATCCCACTTTACTCTTTTCTTAGCTAATTCGTATAAATCAATTGGAAATAGCAGTTCAGTTTCTTCAACAAATGTAGCGTTATCGTAAGGTTTGTTATAATAAAGAATAATCTTTTCAATAGGGGTTTCGTCTCTTAATTCATCTATTTGAAGCAACAAACTGTTAACCATTGAAGATATGTTGTCAGTTGATTGAGGCTGCATAAAGGTTTTAAAAATATTTAAATCTTCTTGAAGTCTTTGAAACACTTGTTGCCCTACTATTATTACCTTATTGTCTTCACTTTTAGAAATTCTTTCAAGAGCAAAGGATGTTATTCTTTCGTTAAATCTCCCTGCAAGGCCATGGTCAGATCCAAAGACAATATGAAGTCTAGTACCTTTTTCTACTTCATCAAGGGGTAAGAGTTCATCTTCCTGAGATAAGACAACAAACAAAGACATGTCCAGTACATTGCGATATTCCATAGATGCTTTTGCCGCATTTTGAAACTGATTTATATTGCTTGAAGCATGAGCTTTCATGGTGTTTACTATTGCCTTGAGATTTACTGTAGAATTTATATTCTTTTTTATTTCTTGTAAACCTTCCATTAAATATTCATCTCCCGTTCGAGTGTATTTTTCATTTTTTCAATGAAAGCACTCCGCACATCATCCCTAAGGGTTTCTTCACTTAATATATTTTCGCGAAATAAGTTGTCTTCTCTTACGTCTTTTCGTATATGATTCTCTGCTTCATCTATTCTATCCAATGGAATTCTATCTAAAAGACCTGTAGTTACAGCCAAAAGTACTCCTATCTGTTCGGTAACCTCCATAGGAGAATTCTGGGATTGATTTAGTACTTGTCTAATTCTTTCTCCTCTAGTTAGAGTTTGTTTTGTGGCTTCATCTAATCTTGTACCAAAACTTGAAAAAGATTCTAGTTCTTCAAACTGAGAATAGGTGAGCTTTAATGCTCCAGTTATATTTCGGTAAGCTGGAAGTTGAGTTTTACCTCCTATTCTTGATACAGAAACGCCTATTTCAACTGCTGGAAGATTACCCTTTTGAAAGAGTTTAGGGGAAAGATAAATTTGACCATCAGTTATAGAAATAAGGTTCGTAGGTATGTATGCAGATAGGTTTTCGGCCTGGGTCTCGATTATTGGCAGCGCAGTCATACTACCGCCACCGAACTCCTCTTTTAAGTGTGTGGATCTTTCAAGTAGCCTGGAATGTATATAAAAAATGTCTCCCGGGTAAGCTTCTCGTCCAGGTGGACGTTCAAGGAGTAAAGATAATTCTCTATAAGCCCTTGCATGCTTTGTTAGATCATCATAGACGATAAGTACATCTCTGCCTTTTTCCATAAAGTATTCACCTAGAGATGTTGCAGCGTATGGAGCAATATAGGCAACTCCTGGTGGATCTTCAGAACCTGCAATCATAACTATAGTGTTTTTCATAGCATCATTTGATTTAAGAGTAGCAATAGTTTTTGACACTGAAGTTATTTGTTGGCCAATTGCACAGTATATGCAGACAACGTCGGTGTCTCTCTGGTTAATTATTGAATCTATGGCAATAGTAGTTTTACCTATTTGTCGGTCACCTAGTATAAGTTCTCTTTGCCCTCTACCTATAGGAACGATGGAGTCTATGACTTTCAGCCCAGTTTGAAGAGGTTCAGTTACAGGTGCTCTTTTCATTATAGGAGGAGATTCTCTTTCAATAGGCAGAAATTTTTCTGGAGTTACAGGACCCAAATCATCTAAGGTATCCCCCAAAGGATTTACAACCCTTCCCAAGAACTTTTCTGACACAGGGATATCAGCAACTTTATATGTTCTTTTTACCTTCTGGCCCGCTTTTATATCGTCGAAATCACCAAGGAGTATTACTCCGATAGAGTTGGGGTCTAGATTAAAGGCCAAGCCCATAGTCCCGTTTGGAAACTCGATTAGCTCTTCGTTCTTGATTTTATCCAGGCCTTTAATTTTAGCAATACCACTATCTATGGAGACGATTGTACCACTTTCTTCTACATCAAATTCTTTCAAATCTTTTTCCAAGGCTTTATCTACTGATTCATCTAAAAACATGAATTGATCTTTTAACATTTTAGGCACTCCTGTGTTGATTTGCATTTAAGTTCTCAATAATCTCTTTTTCGATTATATTTAAATAATTTTCGATATTAGCATGTACAGTATATGTCTCTAGATTTAACTCATAGCCTAAAATCAGGTCGGAATCCGTTTGATATTCTATGGTTTTTATGATATCTCCGTACTCATGTAAGACATCCTCTATTGCTTGTCTTTCCTCTTTAGATAAGTCTCTAAAAGAATGGATATCAACTTTTTCTTCTTCGAGATCATCAAAATTAGGGATATTATGTCTTAAATCTTTTAAGTTATCTATAAATGTTCTAAACACCTCATTTTCTATCTCTTTTGAAGAGATAGATTCTAAGAGATGAGAAGCAATTTTAACTGCACTGTTTCCTAAGTTTTTCCTTAGGGAAATAATGAAATTTTGTTTTTCGTCTTCTATTTCTTTTAAATATGCTTGCCTTTTGCTTTCAGCTTCAGTTCTGTACTGTTCTAAAAGATCTTCTTTTGTTTGCTCTGCTTGTATTTTAGCATCATCTAAGATACTTCGTTTTTCTTTTTCAATGTCAGCAACTTTTCTCTCATAACGAGTAACTAATTTGTTAGCGTCACTCATTTTTTTATCGGCTTCAACTTGAGCCTCATGAGTCCTCTTCTCTCTTTCTGCCATTGCTTTTAAAACAGGCTTATATAAAAGCTTTTGAAGGATGAAGAGTATTAAGAAAAAGTTGAATATTTGTGCTATTACTTCAAACCAGTTTATACTCATAATTTTATCCCGTTACCATATTCCAAAATGGATTTGCAAACAAGAGAATCATTGATATAACGAAACAGTAGATAGCAGTAGATTCAATCATAGCTAATCCAACAAAAAGAGTTCTTGAAATTGTGTTAGCTTCATCTGGTTGTTGTGCTATTGACTTTAAAGCTTGAGCTACGGCGTTACCTTCAGCAAGGGCTGGACCGATAGATCCTATAGCCATTGTAAGTCCTGCTATTATAATAGACACCATGCCTATTAAACCGATATTATCCATATTATGCCTCCTTTAATTTGTTTTGCTTTTTTTCATTTTCAGTAGCGGATGCGATATAAACAATCGCAAGTATTGCAAAAATATATGCTTGTATTACGCCTGTTAGTAATCCAAGAACTTGAATTACTACAGGGAAGAAAAATGGTACCACCCCCAATAGAATAACCACTATGATACTTGAACTCATTACATTGCCATATAAACGAACTGCCAAAGAAAGAGTTCTGGAAATCTCGCCTATGATATTAAAGGGCAACATCAGAAATGTAGGTTTTATATATTCCTTTAAGTATCCCTTAATACCCTTTTCTGTAACACCATATACAGGCACAGATAAGAAAACACAAATGGCCAAAGCGGTGCTAGTGTTTAATGAACCTGTAGGTGCTATAAATCCTGGTATTATAGAAAACACATTGGAGACAAGTATAAAAATAAACAAGGTTCCTATAAAAGGAAGGTATTTTCCTGGTTCTTGTTGACTTATTTGTTTGATTTGGCTGTTAATTGTTTCTACTAAGGCTTCTAGTATGTTTTGCCCTTTTGAAATTGGGCCTTCAAATTTTATATTTCTAGTTACCAAAAAAGATGTTAGGGCCAAAACGATCATAATAACCCATGTAAAAACCAAAGTCGCTGTAATTCTTACAAAGCCCCACTGAAAATATATAATTTCACTTGGGTCAATATTCATTTATTCACTCCCTTTCATTTTATTAGATTGTTCCTGGGGCCTTTTTGCTAGAAAAATCATTAGTAATTTCATTATCACAATACCCAAAAGGGCAAACAACATATCCTTAAATCCATTCCTTGAAACTAGATAAAGGCCTCCTAGCAATACCGCCATTCTAAAAACGAAACTTAGTATTAGAAGAATACTTGGATTTTTGACATCCCTCATTTTATCTACTGTTATATAAAGTCCTCCAAAAAAGACTATTCCCAATATAATTCCAACAAAAAATCCAAACATTAATTTCTCCTAATCCTCTTTGCTTTTTTCGCTTAACCAATGCCAAGTAATAAGGGCACCTACAATTACACCTGCGAATAATAAAGTGATAGTCCAAGAGAAACTTTGTGGAATTCTTTTGTCCAAAAAAACTCCCAAGGCAACTCCCAATACTGTTGGAACTGCAATTGACCATCCTACAATACCAAAAAGGCCTAGACCAAACATTATCTCGCTACCTTCTTTTTGAGCGCGACTTTTTTTTGCGGAGTCTCTTTTTATTTTTTCCAAAAGTTCTTCTTCGCTAGTTAGATTTTCTTTGCTCAAAAAACCCACCTCTTCCTTTTAGCTATAAGTCCATAAAACTTTTAACGGTTTCCATTTCCATTTTTATTAATACCTCACGGGCTTTTCGTTCTTTTTCGTTTAATACCTTAAGTGTCTCCTCTACTGTTTCCCCAAGTTTTTCTAAAGATTCTCCTTGGATAGCTTGAATAGTTGAAAGAAAAACAGTGTTACCTTGCTTAACGACGACCCCTTCATTTATAGCATAGTATAGAATTTCTTCGGTCTCGATAATCAAAATCCCTGCTTTTAATGTCCAAGTTCCGTCAACATGTTTAGGGAGAATTTGGAAATCCCCGTTGGATCCAGGGGCTGTAATTTTTTTAGCCTCTATTTCCAAGACGGTTTTATATGGAATAATAAACTTAAGCTTCATTCGTTTCATTTTCTTCGTCTCTTTTTCTTTTTCTTTCTACAGCTTCTTCAATGTTGCCAATCATATATAAATCTCTTTCCTCGTAATCCATGAACTCATCGTTTAATATTCGTTCACAGCCCTCAAGAGCATCTTCAAGTTCAACTAGCCTTCCTTCACCACCAGTAATTTCTGCTGTGGTAAAGAAGGGTTGAGTTAAAAATCTTTCCAATCTTCTAGCTCTATTTACAGAGTTTCTGTCATTAATAGAAAGTTCCTCAATACCTAACATTGCGATAATATCCTTAAGCTCTTCATAAATGGCCAATGTTTTTTTTATTTCCCGTGCAATACGGTAATGTCTTTTACCTATAATAGATTCATTTAACATCTTTGAAGAAGAATTCAAAGGATCAATTGCTGGGTATAGCCCTTGGCTTGCTCTTTTTCTAGATAGCACCACAGATGCAGAAAGATGGGAGAATGTGTGAGTAGCACTTGGGTCTGTGAAGTCGTCTGCTGGAACGTATACAGCTTGTATAGAAGTTATAGCTCCGGATTTTGTGCTTGAAATACGTTCTTGAAGTTGGGATAGCTCACTTGCCAAGGTGGGTTGATATCCTACTCTTGAGGGCATCTTGCCCATTAAGCCTGAAACTTCTGAACCCGCCTGTATAAATCTAAAGATATTGTCAATCAAAAGAAGGACATCCTTTTTTTCCACGTCTCTAAAGTATTCTGCCATGGTAAGTCCGGCATGACCTACTCTAAACCTAGCTCCAGGAGGTTCATTCATCTGTGCGAAAACCAGGACAGCGTTCTCTAAAACCCCTGCCTCCTGTACTTCTCTGTAAAGCTCCTCTGCCTCTCTAGATCTTTCTCCAATACCACAAAAGACGCTGTAACCTTTTGTTTTCTTTGCAGTGTTATTTATAAGTTCAGTTATAAGTACGGTTTTTCCAACACCAGCACCTCCAAAGAGACCGGCTTTTTCTCCACGAGCCAAAGGTGTTAGTACGTCTATAGCTTTGATTCCGGTAATAAAAATATCGTTGCTTATACTTCTTTCTGAAAAGCTCACGGGTTTTTGATGAATAGACATTGTTTGCCAATCAGTTTTTTCCTCACCACTTAGTATGTTTCCAAAGACGTCGAACATTTTCCCCAAAACAACTTTTCCTACAGGAACTTTAATAGGCCCTCTTGTATCTGTTACAATATCATCTCTAGAGATGCCACCAGTAGAAGTCAAAGCAATAGAGCTGACTGTTCTATCGTCAATATAGGATGAAACTTCCATTATTACTTCGTCATTCTTGCCTGTCACAAGCTTGGTGTTAATATAAGGTAATTCGTTTTCAAAGACGACATCAATAATGCTTCCTCTAACACTTTTTATATAGCCTTGATTTTTTTCCATCTAGTACCATCCTCAATGTAATTTATTCTTGAAAAAATATGCGATTAAGTCCGTATAATGGTGTAAATTGAAAATTTAAATAAAACGAGCCAAGAA
>CAYLIF010000039.1:0-10024 GCA_964383845.1 uncultured Oscillospiraceae bacterium | reverse complement strand
AGCCCAAAATCTTACCCATTAATTCCACCCCTTTATCTGTTCTTCTTTTCATAACAACAGAGAAAGCAAGTGTCAAGACAAACCCTATTAATGATAAGGCTATAGACCAAATTGGCAGCTCAAAAAACAAAGCAGCTGCGCCTACAATGAACACTTCTATTACTATAAGAACTCCACCCACTATATAAAGAGAAATCCTGGTTTTTTTCTTACGAGCATCTCTTTTATCATAGTTTTGGGAAATTATACCGTAGCCAATAACTAATATAACAATCCCAGGTAGTCCTAGAAGAGCGTATGAGCTATCACCATAGTATATGGACCCTAAAGCCATAGTAAGTAAAGGGATCATGATAAGCAGTAATATACTTATACTTCGAGCAAATAAGGAACTTTTCTTATAAATATGGTTTTCTTTGTTAAGAGTGAAATAGCCTTTTAATTCGCCCTTTGCAGCATTAAAATGACTATAAAAAGTGTCTTTTAAATCTGATATCCGGACTGAGTCAAGCTCTTTACCATCTTTATCCAAGAAAAGGCCTTCATAGAAAGTCTTTAGATAGAGCTTTGAATCAGCTTCAAGTGGAGCTTTTTTATGAAGGATAAAATCCTTTCTTTTCTTGCCTTGCTCAATTGATAGATGTCCCTGATCTGCCAAATAAATAACCAGGCTTACTAAATCTTTATCATCTACTAGCCCGTCAACTATATATCCTATTTCTGCAGGGGTAGTCCCTTCAGGAGGATAAAATTCAACAGTTTTCACCATATGTGGATCTCTTCCGAATCTGATCCAAAGGAAAAATGCTATTAAAGTTGCTAAAACAACTCCGATAATTAAGACCCACAAAGCCCAATCGGATGTAGCCTCCCCCTTAAAATATCCTTCCTCCATAACGCTGCGGAAGTTTACACCTTGACCTTGGTCTAATTGAGTTTCATTATAGTAAAAACTTTTGTTGTCGCTACTAACTTCAAAGCCCTTAGTTTGGGTGGATCCATAAAAACCAGAAATAACTTCTACATTTTCAGGATTAATAGGTGCTGGGAATTCTAGGCTTACATTAACTTCTTGAATAGGCATTTCCCATCCGAAAGGTACAACATTCCAATAAAAACTGTCAAACTCGGAGATTCTATCATCTCTTAATATACAGCGATATGAAATCATATATGTGTGGATACCTTCCACGGTATAATCTCCGCTACCGATTTGGATTACGTAAAAATCACCTTCAGTGTATTCCTGAAAATTATATCCATCAACATTCACACTCTTAATTTTATTAGAGTAATTCTGTTTATAAACTTCACCTTCATACTCGCTTTCTGCCACACCTCTAATGTTTATATTCCGGTAAATTCCGTGGTGAGGTGTCAGATAATTAATGGTAATGGTTTCAGTGACCAAGATTGTATTATCTTCTTCTACCTGAACGTGAACATCAAAACCCAAGGTCTCCATGGTTTCGTCATAGCCATATGCCACTGAAAAAGCCCCCAATGCCAAGGTAATAAGAAGGCTTAGAATAAAGGCTCGAAATATAGTTCTTTTATTAAAATGAAACATTAACATTCTGTCTTTCTGCTTCGCTATCCAATTCAAACATGGGCTTACGTTTAAATTTAAATATGTTGGCTACGATATTTGATGGGAACTGTTCAGTCTTTGTATTATATTCTTTGACTGTGGCATTGTAGTATTTTCGAGAATTTGCAATATCTTGCTCTAAAGTCTGTAACTGCCCTTGCAAATCCATAAAGTTGGTATTAGCTTTTAAATCAGGATATGCTTCTGATAAAGCAAATAGTGATTTTAAGGTTCCAGTTAGTACATTTTCTGCAGCCATTTTTTCTTCAGGGTTAGTTGCACTTTGAGCTGCACTTCTTGCTGCAACCACCTTTTCAAAAGTTCCCTGCTCATGGGCTGCATAACCTTTAACGGTTTCGACTAGGTTAGGTATAAGGTCGTATCTCTTTTTCATATAAACATCCATAGTAGAAAAGGACTCTTCAACTATATTTCTAAGCTTTACAAATGAGTTATATGCACCTACTACAAAAATTGCCAGTAATCCGACGACGACGATTAAGCCTATTAAAATCTCCATTTGTTCTTCCTCCTAAATTCAACTAATTCTACTCGGGAATTCTCCATTCAACCATGGGTCCCACGTTTTCTAAAAAATTGTTGGCTTTCGAAAAATATTTACCGCCAAAAAAGCCTCTATATGCGGACAAGGGACTGGGATGAGCCCCTGTAAGAAGGAGATGTCTGGAGTTTGTTATCAGTCTTCCTTTGTTCTTGGCATTTGTACCCCAAAGTATAAAAACCATTGGATCATCTCTCTGATTTAGGAGAGAAATAACTTGATCCGTAAAAATCTCCCAGCCTTTATCGCGGTGGGAATTTGCTTCACCTTTTTTTACAGTCAACACTGCATTTAAAAGCAACACTCCATTTTGTGCCCATGATTCCAAGCTACCATGTGTTGGGGCCTGGAAGCCTAAGTCATCTCGTAACTCTTTGAAAATATTCACCAAGGAAGGAGGTTTTCTCACTCCTCTTTGAACTGAAAAAGCAAGCCCATGAGCTTGACCCGGTTGGTGATAGGGGTCTTGCCCCAAGATTACAACTCTGGTGTCCTGATATGAAGTATATTTAAAGGCATTAAAGATAGAATGTTGATCGGGGTAAACCCTTTCTTTTTTGTATTCTTCTATTAAGAACCCTCTAAGCTTATGATAGTACTCTTTTTTGAACTCATCTTCTAGCAGTCCGTCCCAATCATTTCCTAAATTAACCATATATGTATTATAATCATTGTAAGCCTAAAATACAATAAGAACTCTCTATCTAAAAGGGATGTTCAAAGCCAGTAAAATATAGTAGAATGAATTGGTTGATTTAACCATTACTAACTAAAGGAGGAAACATTATGAGAGCAGTAGTAACTGTTATCGGAAAAGATATGGTGGGAATATTAGCAAGAGTGAGTACTGCATGTGCAGATGCCAATGCTAATGTAATCGAGGTAACTCAATCCGTAATGCAAGAATTTTTTGCTATGATTATGCTTATAGATATTTCTGAATTGAATTGTGAAATAGAGGAATTGAAAACAGTACTTTCAGAAAAATGCCCCGATATGAAAATCCATGTAATGCACGAAAATATATTTAATTCCATGCACAGGATTTAGGAGGAGACCCAATTATGTTGAATATGACGGATATCATGGAAACGATAACCATGATTGAAGAAGAAAGCCTTGATATAAGAACTATTACTATGGGTATTTCTCTTTTAGATTGTGCCGATGAAGATATTGACAGATCATGTAATAAAATATATAAGAAAATCTATAACTACGCCAAGGATCTTGTTAAGGTTGGTGAGTCCATTGAAAAAAAATATGGTATCCCCATTGTGAACAAAAGAATCTCAGTAACGCCTATCGCAATGCTTGTAGCAGCATCAGGAGGGGATCCTGTCAAATACGCTAAGACTCTTGACCAGGTTGCAAAGGATGTAGGCGTTGATTTTATTGGTGGATATTCTGCTTTGGTTCATAAAGGTTTTTCTCCTGGTGATCGAGAGCTTATTAATTCAATACCCCAAGCTCTTGCGGAAACAGATTTTGTATGCTCTTCTGTAAATGTTGGAACTACAAAAGCAGGCATCAATATGGATGCTGTTAAAATAATGGGGCAAGTTGTCCGTGAAGCTGCAGAAAAAACTCAAGACAAACAGTGTGTTGGCGCAGCCAAGCTAGTTGTGTTTTGTAATGCACCAGAAGATAATCCATTTATGGCAGGAGCTTTTCACGGCCCTGGGGAACCTGATAGCGTAATTAATGTTGGGGTTTCAGGGCCTGGTGTAGTAAGAGCCGCCTTGGCAAAAATGCCAAAAGACGCCTCTCTAGATGAAGTTGCAGATACTATAAAAAAGACGGCTTTTAAAATAACCCGGATGGGCCAACTAGTTGGTATGGAAGCCTCAGAGTTATTGGGAATTCCATTTGGGATAATCGATTTATCTTTGGCTCCCACTCCTGCCATCGGAGATTCTGTTGCTCACATCTTAGAAGAGATGGGGTTAGAAACCTGTGGCGGTTGGGGAACCACTGCTGCCCTTGCATTATTAAATGATGCAGTTAAAAAAGGGGGAGTCATGGCTTCTTCACACGTTGGTGGACTTTCAGGTGCATTTATCCCTGTATCTGAAGATGCGGGAATGATTGATGCTGCCAGAAAAGGTGTCCTAACAATTGAAAAGCTGGAGTCCATGACAGCAGTTTGTTCAGTGGGATTAGATATGATCGTAATACCTGGTGACACTCCAGCTGAGATAATATCAGCTATTATCGCTGATGAGGCTGCCATTGGTATGGTTAACAACAAAACTACTGCAGTAAGGGTAATCCCGGCCATAGGTCTGGAAAGAGGTGAAGAATTGGACTTTGGAGGCTTACTGGGTACAGGTCCAATAATGAAAGTAAACCCTGCTTCTCCCTCAGTATTAATAAACAGGGGTGGAAGAATACCGGCCCCACTTCAGAGCCTTAAGAATTAAAAAATAATATAACTTAAACAAATAAAATGCACCCTTCTCTGTTAGGAAAACCCTAATATCGAAAGGTGCATTACTATTTTTTAGATTCTCAATTAGCTACATAAATTTTGTATCTCCTGAAATCCCATCATATCCTGGGTGGTTATCAAATCTTACAACACCTACTTGAAGTCTTCCTTCAACTGCTTCTGTAACCATTGCATGTCCCAATGTACCAAAGCCTCCGCAAAGCTCAATCATAATAACTCCTTCGTCTGCAAGCTTTACAGCTTCTTCACAAGCCATTGCATAATCTTTCACTCCAACAAAAATCATAAGCCCTGTGCCTAAATCCATTTCTTCTCTTCTTGGTTTAGTGATAGATGCACTTACAAATAGAAAACAAACTTTTCTTTTCATTGTTATCTTCCTTTCTCCTCTAAACTATTAAATATCTTTGTTTTTAATTATTAGCTTTTGGGCTAAATACCTATATACTGCCTACATAAATAAACATAAAATAATTGGGATGAATACAGCTGGCATTAAATTCATTATTTTTATCTTGGTTATTCCCATCATATTAAATGCTATGGCCAAAATCAAAAGAGAGCCCACGCAAGTCATTTCTCCTACCATATAGTCAGTAAGATATGGAGCTGCCAATCCAGCTATTCCAACAATTATTCCTTGGTATATAACAACTGGAAATGATGAAAATAAAACGCCTACACCCAATGTGGCCGCGAAAATTACTGAGGTTATACCGTCCATAGCAGACTTCATAAATAGCATTTCGTAGTCACTTGCAAGACCAGCTTGCAAAGATCCTACGATAGCTAGGGCACCAACGCAAAATAATAAAGTAGCTGTAACAAAGCCCTCAGCAAAGGACGTCTTCATTACCACTTCCTGCTTCCCATTATCCTTTTTTTGCATCTTTTTCTCTAATTTGCTGGCTAAACTATTTAAGCGGTCATCTAGCTTTAAGCTGTGACCAATTATCGCTCCAAACAACATTGACAATATGGTTATCATTGTGTTTTCACCTTCAAAGGCACCAGAAATACCAATATATATAACACAAAGCGCTATTCCCTTCATTATCAGTGAACCCATCTCTTCAGGTATGCCTTTTTTCAGAAGAAGACCTATGCTTCCACCAATAATAATTGCTGCTCCATTTACTATTACCGCTATCATATTTTTTATCCCTTTTAATTTTATTTTTTAATAATTATTACAAGTCTCATAATAACATACAAACCCGTTTATTGTATCATGGAAGCCAGAAAAATGTTCATACAAACCAAATAAATTCCCCGCTCTTTTCGGCGGGGAATTTGTTTGGTTTGATAATTATAATATTCCTAAGCTACTGCACTATTCTTTTTGTAAAGGCTCAAAAGTATAGCAAAAATAAATATCACCATACAAATTCCCGCCGTTACAATAACGGTAGGATATGCCATGGCGAAACCATCTTGGGAAACGTGTTTCAATAGTATCCCTCCATAAGACCATATTAGAACAAGCCCGTAAGCTATATCTCGTCTTAATTTTATTGTTGCAAAACCAATGGCGGCTCCAAGCAAAAGTATAATAACAGTCCAAATAACTTCTGAAATTCCAAATCCATTCCAACCTAGGTCTACCAAAAGTGTTGTAGCATTGGCAATAGTGGCAACTGTCACCCAGCCGAAATAAATACTAAATGGCAATTTGATAAAAAACTTTTCTTTATTAGATAGATTTTCATTATCTATCAGCAGGTTTATTCGAATCAATAAAACTAACATCCCCCCTATGAGAACTAGACATATAGCAATAAGGTTATAATGCCAAGCAAAAATCCATACTGTATTAAGTAATGAACTCAGAATAAAGAAAGGTGAAATTCTTTCCATCAAAGCACTCACAGAACTTTTATCATTTTTTTGAAAGAATCCGAATTGATAAATTGTATAAAGAGCCAACAGAATATAGATTATCCCCCAGATAATGAAGGTTAGTCCTGCTGGGGCAAACAAATTGCTATAAGAGTCTGATATTTCACCAGTATTCTGCCCATTTATTGGCAAATAATTAGCTAAAAAATTTACAATCACCATAAGTATAAAGGAAAGTGATACCAAGATTTTTGTAACCGTTCTTACTCCACAGTTACTCATAATACATTTCTCCTCTCTAAGTAATCACAAAACAAAAAAATAAGAATTGTTTAAATAAGCTTCATTATATTTAAGAGCTAAGCGATTTAACTTTTTTTTCATAAAAGAAATGGTGATTTTCTCATCCTTGAAATCTTCCATCCACTTATTCATAGAAATCTTTTCTTTTTCTGAAGCCTTAACCTTAAAATATCCCCACACATGCTGAAGTGCATTAACTTGGTTTCCAATGCTAGGCACTTCTGACATTCCCATATCTATAAGACGATAAAAATCTTCCACAGGGTATTTCGTTTTATCTTTTAGCAAATTCCTTATTTCTTGATATATACTAGGAGACCGCTCCAGTATATTGTATTTGTAAAGTGCCCACTCATCTTCCAGAGAAGCTATTTTTCGATTTTCTGAGCTTCCATTTATACACTTTACTGCTGAAAGATTTTTATCTTTGACTTCAAGCATAATGTCCGGTATGGGATCTTCCATTTTTTTATAAAACCAAAGAAATTGATCTAAATTAATAGTCTCCGAATGAGCCCCTCTTCTCTTTTGTGGATTCTCTTGAGAGTAATGAATCTTTTGCTTGCCATCTTGTACTCTCCATGTTTCAAAGGCTCTTTGAATCCAATAAGTATCCGAATTATTCTCTTGGGGTGGGTTAACATTATGATGAAGGTTATCAAATACAACAGGAATAGACAATTTTTCACCTAAATGTAAAGCATCCTGTATATTATAAATTCTGTCATCATTCTCAATTACCAACCTGTCTTTTACCGCAACAGGTAATTTCATGTAATTTTCAGAAAATCTTTCTATAGCTGCTGTTTTGTCACCATAAGCTCCTCCAATATGTAGGATTATTTTATTTTCACTATTAGTTGATAAATTGCTTAGTACCTTTTCATGGTATATTAAATCATCTATAGCTCTCTCAACTACTTCAGGGCGTGGAGAATTTAATACCGTATACTGACCAGGATGCATTGAAACTCTTAGCTTTGATTCTTGTATCAAATACCCTAACCTTTGCCATTCATTCTTAAAATCATGGCCCCAATCTAGGGTATTAACAGGACTACTTCCAAATGGTATCAGATCTGAGCTTATTCTGAACAATAGTATGTTATTCCTAATATTATACTCTAACAAATAATGCAAGGCTTCTAAGTTTGAAGATATAACTCCAGTCAAATTATCAAGAGTTGCATTTTTCTGTATTAAACTTCTAAAGGAAGTATTGGGAATTCCAATTCCCAAGCAAGCGTAGCCTATGCTCATCGTCATCTCCATGTTATCTCTTTACTGTTTTTGTATGTTAAGTTGCAATTAGAAGTTACATAGGTCCAATATTCACTAGCATCCATTGATCTTGGTTATCAACATAATATTCGAATTTTACAGGAGAATTATCTTGAAGTCCTAGTTGTTCAAATCTCTCTCTTACTTGGGGAGATAATCTGAATGCTCTATTGGCCGTTTCCTCAGGCGCCCCTGAAATAATTATTTCCACAGAGTTATTATCAATTTGTCCAACATAAGTTCCTGAACCCACCTTTATATCTTGCTGCTCTTCCTGAACAGGATCGTCTATCCCAATATTTGGGTCTATTATCTCCGGTATGTTTCCATCAGCTCCACTATTAAAACATCCTGTTAGTCCCAACATAGACACTGCTATTATAAGCACTAGCGTAACAATACCAAACCTTTTCATTGTAAACCTCCATTTTTATGTTTCTGCCCTACTCTTTATAGGGCTCTTTATTATTAGTGATAGAATGTTATCACTAACATTCTATCACTAATTTTTAATATTACATGTTTTTCCCACCTTTTAGTTAATTAATCTTCAATTTTTGCAATATTTTTAGCCAACTCTTTTTTATGCTCTAAGTTACCTAGTCTAGCAATCATTATTCTTTGTGCTTGAGGCGAACCGGCTCCATGCATGGATTCGGTTCTATAACCAACAGCTCCAGAGCCCAAAGTAAGATTCTCAATTAGTCTCATTATTCGCATCCTGTTTTCTGTAGTAAAACTATCTGCACCCTTTAAATACTTCTCTACATAGTGCCCTATTTCTGGACTTCTTAAGTCTTTTTCAGAAGGTTGGGTAACCATTATTCCGCCTGCAATATCTTCTGCTAATCTTGTCATTTCATAGGGGAATCTTGTAACATTTTGCTTACAGACATTTGCAAGAAGCAAGTCTATTAGATAAGCTCCTGATGGTGTAGGGATTCCCTCATATGAACAGGCCAGAGCTGATGAATAAATGGTTTCATTAAGGTGAGTCATTTCAATTAGTTTGTCTTTTATATGAGAGGCCTTTGGTACTCCATTGTAATCTGCGGCTAATGCAGCAGCTCCAATAAGTACGTCTCCAACTCCTGTTTTACATGCATAACTCGGTCTGTGATGACCACTAAATCTTTCAACCAACATGCCTACGAACTCTGTTTCTCCGTCAAGAAAAATTCTTTCATTAGGAACAAACACATGATCGAATATTACAAGAGCCTCATGTCCTCCAAATTCGCTGTTTCCAACATCCATTTGTGAACCTTCCATCTTCCTTGTATCGCAAGACTGACGTCCATAAATAATTGTTATTCCTTCGGTGTCAGTGGGGACTGAAAAGCAAAGTGCATAGTCTTTATCCTCGGGCCTCATTGCAATAGTAGGCATACAAAGAACTTCATGGGAATTGCAAATTCCTGTTTGGTGAGCTTTACAGCCATTAACAATAATCCCATCTTCTCTACGCTCTACAACTCTTAAATACATATCGGGATCAACTTGATCATTAGGAGAAAGCCCTCTATCCCCTTTAACGTCAGTCATAGCACCATCTGTTACTAAGTCCTCTTTTTGAACATATTTCATAAACTCAGTGACTCGCTCAAGATAGTTGGTACCATGTTTCATATCTACTTCATATGCTGTACTAAACACAGCATTATATGCATCCTGTCCTACACAACGCTGAAAACAGCATGCAGTCTTCTGTCCTAACATTCTTTGCCTTTTAACCTTTTTAACAAGATCTCCTGTGCTTTGGAAAATGTGATTAAAAAGATTTATTGTCTCGCCTGTAATATGGGACTTAACCGTCATTAATTCCTCATACAAGGGGTCTAATGCCAAATCATATGTGAGAGCAACAGCATTCATAGAAGGTATGATAATTGGATGATCTACTGGAGACTCTATCTTTTCCCCAAACATATATACATTTAAATTTAATTTCCTTAAGCTTTCAACGTACTCTTTACCAGTTTTAATAGCCATTCTA
>CAYLIF010000038.1:0-10172 GCA_964383845.1 uncultured Oscillospiraceae bacterium | reverse complement strand
TATGATTTATAAACCTAAGAAATAAATCTCTAAACTTTCCCAAAACATATATATTGAGTATATGGAACAATTGTTCCATATACTTATCTCCTGGAAAAATCTATCATTAATTATAGGCATAATATAAAGAAAAAATAAGTTGGGAATATTTAGGGTCATGATCACCTTCGGCGAATATGATTGTTTTTTAATTTGATAATTTACATATTTTTGTTGAGAATAGAAAGGAATCTTTATAACCATGAATAAAAAAAAGAGTAACGTTGTAATAAGTTGGGCGATTGTAATGGTGATGCTGCTATTTAACTTTGTTCCCATTAGCAGTGTCTATGCTGCGGAAATAAACAAAGATGTACTTATTGATCTTAAAGCCACCATTACACAAGATGGGGCAAATATCCCCGAGGATGGAAACTTGGACAGCACCAAGCCAATCCGGGTTGATATTTCTTTTGGTGTACCCGTTAAAGGGGACGACCCAACACCTGATAATCCAGTGAAAAAAGGTGATACGGTTAAATTTAATATTAGCAAAGCATTCAAATTAACTACGCCTACTACTGTTGGCTTAAAAATGGGCGGAGTGCTAGTAGGTACAGCCACCTTTGAAACGGATTCAATAACTAAAATGGTTACTGCTAGTGTTACCTTTAATGGTGATGAAAAGGTTTTCGATGGAACACTTAATACTGTAAAGGGTGAATTTGGAGCTGAATTTGAATATGATACCAGCGGTGACAGTGGAGCTGAAGGAGACCATAATGTAACGATATTGGAAAAGACATATACAGTAACAGTTCCTCCTAAACAGACTGATTATAGTGTTACAAAAGCAGGTACAGCGAACCTGACAGAAGCGAGCATTAGTTGGACGGTTACTTTAGGTGGTATAAAAGATGGTAAGGCTATTGACCTCTCAGGACACCACTTTTATGATGATTTAAAAGAGGTAGGAACGTATATTGACAACTCCTTTAAGGTAGAAGGTCTAATTATCTCTCCAGCTATCTCAGGTACAGGGATTCTTTATAAATTCCCTGAGGGCTCAACTAGCCCTAAAGTGGTGACATTTGAAACAAAAATATCTGAGGACAACTATTACAAAAACACTGAACAAAGGGTAAAGAATATAGCTCAACTTCAATCCAGTGAGTCAGCCATCCTTAAAGATGGTAGTTTTGAGGTTAAATTCACCCCTAAGTGGATTGAGAAAGCAGGAAAAGCAAGCCAGGGTGCCATTGGTGTTTACAACCCTAAAGATCGAACAATTACATGGACTATCACTGCCAACCATTATGGAGCAACATTGAAAAATGTAATCATAACTGATGCACTACCGACAGACTTAACTCATGTATCTTCTAAATGGCAAAAATGGGATGGGTTAAACTGGGAGACTGCAACACCAATCACACCTAGTGCTATTAACGAATATGAAATTGGAGATATAGACTCAAAGATTTTGCTGACTATTGTAAGCAAAGTTCCAGACGAATCATATACTACAGGAATAACAACTTACACTAATTCTGCTAACATCAGATGGGGCTCGATGACGGGTCCAGGGATTGGGTCGGGTGGCGTTGGTGTAGGCATTGGATATAATGCCATAACAAAGTCAGGTAAAGCTGATAATGAAAATCAAAAGATAACTTGGACTGTTGAAGTGGATACATGGGAACAAAGTATTCCTGATTTGAAGGTCTATGACCTCCTTGTTTATGGAGATAGTATCGACTTACCAAATGTTACAGGAATATCAAGTGGTATTTCTCATACAGATTTGACCCCACAGTATGGACAAAAATATATTGATAGTAGCTTCGCTGCAACTCCAGGGTCAGTAAAAGTAAATGTGATACCAATTTACAAGGAAGGAAAGCGGGTGGCAGATCTACTGGAAATCACAGGTTTATCTACAGACGTAAAGAACAGCTTTAAGTTTGATACACAAGTCCTAAACCCAAACATTTTCGCTGGGAATAAAGATTCTACAGTATACAATACGGCAACACTATTTAGTGCTAATGCAAAGCTAAACCATGCAACTGCAAATGTATCATATACAAATCGCATGCTTTCCAAAGAAATGCTAAAAAGAGAAGAGATAAATAAAGCTATTCTAGATCCAACTAGTATAGATTCGAACAATAGTACAAAAAAGGCCTCAGAAGGATTTGACTATGTTGATAAATCGGTTATCTTCCGACTTAGTGTGAACGCAGATGGAATTGATTTAACCAACACAACAAATGCTGCATTAGAATCACTAGGAACGGCTACCCTTACTGATACATTGCCAGAAGGATGGGAGTTTGTAGATATTAAGACAGATTCAAAATATTTAATATTTGAAGGAATAAAGGGCACTGACTCTCTTAAGACTAGCGGAAAGGCGTTGGATACCGTAGAAGGCCTTACCGCCAACTTCCTTCCTATGGATTCTTCAACATCCTTTGGAGCTATTGCTAAATTTGAATTTAAAAAACTAGATAAGCCCTATGTGATTTTAGTTAAGGCAAAACCTAACGAAGATACTGTAAAAGGGTATTTTGATAGAAACAAAACAACAACAGTAAAAAATAATGTTAATTTAAAGACTAAGAATTGGACACCTGGTATAAGCCAAGATCGGGAAGTAAGCATTACTAGTCAAATTCTAGGAAAAACAGCGAATCCCCCAAAAGATGGAGAATTGCGTTGGGTGGTAGAGTACAAACCTTACGAACTTGATCATTTGGGCTCTAATTTAGAAATCAAAGATGAATTACCCTTAGGCATTGACTTGCGAATGGATGCGAAGGGCAAAATAATTATTGATAAAAACATTTCGGTTCATGAGATGATCCTCAAAACCGATGGAACTTACATCGAAGGAGGCCTTGTTACTTTAGAACTAGGGAAAAATATACACTATGATAATTCTAAACGAATATTAACTTTTGATATTCCAGATGAAAAAACGGCTTATAAATTCAGCTATATAACTGATATTACTGGTGCAATAGGTAAAATTACTAATAAAGCGTCTCTTCTTGGAAGCGGCTCAGAAATAGAGGATACAATTATTCCATATAGCATTACGGCAGCAGATGGGAGTGCTAGTTTTAAAATAAATGGTTGGATAAGCATTACTAAAACCGATGCTGAAGGAAAGTTTCTTTCCGGAGCGGCCTTCACCTTGTTTGCCTTAGATGGAACCACTGTCATTAGGGAAGGCGTCACTGATAAAAATGGAATACTTACACTAAAGGTTATTCCTGATGGTGAATATATTCTAAAGGAAACCAAGGCTCCTGATGGGTTCAGTCCAACCGGTTCAATCCATTCCCTTGTAGTTACTACAGAAGGATTAAATGTAACAGCATCTATTGATGGAAAAACTGGAACGGAATCAAATAAAATTACCTTAAAGAATTTTAAAGATGGAACTACTGGTAAATTGACTATCAACAAAACGGTAGCAGGCAATGCGGGAGATACCACTAAAAAATTTGATTTTACCGTTACTTTTGATGGTGCAGGCAAAAGCTACACATATATTGGCCATGGGATTCCTGATGGACTAATTAAAAGCGGGGATACTATATCACTTGCTCATAATCAGAGCATAACCATAGTAGGCTTACCTAAAGATGCCAAATATAATGTGGTTGAAGCCAACTATACTGGCCAAGGATATAACACAGCTAGCGTAGATGCCATGGGCACAATCGAGGCTGACATAGTTCATGGGGCATCCTTTACTAACACTCGAAATGTTTCAAGCCCTGGTACTGGAAATTTGACTATAAGCAAAGCAGTAGTGGGCAGCGATGCTGATAAAGAAAAAAAGTTTGATTTTATAGTCACTCTTAATGGAGCAGCAGGATCTTATAGCTATACTGGAAACGGTCTACCTTCTGGCAAAATAAAGAGCGGAGATACCATTTCTCTTGCAAATGGACAAAATATTACTATTACCGGTCTGCCAATAGGAACAAAATATCAAGTTACTGAAGACAAGGATTCTGCCCAAGGTTACTCAGTTAAAAGTGTTGGAACATCGGGAAATATATCTTATTCAAAAGATAGTACAGCATCCTTTACCAACACTAAATCTCCAGAATCAACCCCTGGTGAAGATCCACCTGTAGACGTCGATGGGGATGTCCCCGGAGGAGGAGATGTTGTTATACCTGGTAACGAGCTTCCTAAAACTGGAGGCATGAGCAAAGCAAATATTTTCTTTGTGGGAGGGTTATTGATTTTACTTGGTATAATGCTTAGAAGAAAGACAGCAGAATAAATTAAAATCACTCACTAAAAACTACTTGAGTCGGTATTAAAGAAATAAAAGAAGTAGGGGCAACCCTGCTTCTTTTATTATCAAAACAACAGTGAAGCACACGGGGGGCTGTATTAATGGTATAATAAGGCATTAAAGGAATTGTAAAGTAAAAAAAAATTAATCAAAAAAGGGAGAATCCATGAAATACCAAAAATCAGTTATTGAACTAATAAGAGAAAGAAAATCCGAAAGAACATTTGACGGTTTAAATATCGATATTGTAACCTTAGAGAAGCTAAAAGAATTCCTAAGCAAAATAAATGATGAGGCGAAAATTAAAGTGAGATTTATATTCACTAGCGCAAACAATAACGAGAGTGGAAGACCAATAAAACTAGGTACATATGGGGTTATTTCAGGTGCAAATTCTTATATTATTGGAATTTTAGAAAACAAAGATGAGGATGCGTTGGAATTCGGTTATTTATTTGAGAAAATAATTCTTTTTGCAACGGACTTAGGTCTAGGAACTTGTTGGCTTGGCGGTACTTTCAAAAAATCCGATTTTGAGGAAAATATAAATATAAGTGAAAATGAACATATTCCTATTGTTTCTCCTGTAGGATTCAAAAAGGACAAGACCAGGCTTCTTGATTCGGCTATGAGATCAATGGCGGGATCCGATAAGAGGAAGCCATGGAATGAAATATTTTTTCAAGACAATATTTCTAATCCTTTAACCGAGGAGAAGGCTGGCCCTTATGCTGTTCCATTAGAGATGGTAAGGTTAGGCCCCTCAGCTTCTAATAAGCAACCTTGGAGAATTATAATGACTGAAAATAATTTTCATTTTTATCTTTGTAGAAATAAGGGTTACGGTGTGAAAGATTATGATTTGCAAAAAAATGACCTTGGAATAGCCAAATGCCACTTTGAATTAGCTGCAACTGAATTGGGATTACAAGGCAAATGGGAAAAGCTGGATAATCCTTCCTTATCTAGTGAATGGGAGTATATAGCCACCTGGTCAAAAGAGAAGTCTATTTAAGATTTATATAGAAAAGGGATAGGTATAATGTGGTAGAAAAGATAAAGAAAGAATGGTTTTTTAATGTCAGAGCAGATGTATTAGCTGGGATTGTTGTAGCTTTAGCTTTAATTCCTGAAGCAATTGCTTTCTCCATCATTGCTGGAGTTGATCCAATGGTAGGCTTATATGCATCTTTTTGTATAGCAGTAATTATTTCTTTTATAGGTGGTAGACCAGGAATGATTTCAGCTGCAACTGGTGCAATGGCATTACTAATGGTTCCATTGGTAAAGGAATATGGACTTGATTACTTGTTAGCGGCAACGGTTTTAACAGGTGTAATCCAAGTGGTGTTTGGTTTTCTAAATGTTGCTAAAGTCATGAAATTCGTTCCTAGAGCTGTCATGATTGGTTTTGTAAACTCTTTGGCAATTTTGATTTTCATGGCTCAGTTGCCTCATTTTATTGGAATTTCTAATATGACCTATCTTTTTGTAGGCATTACTTTGGCTATTGTGTATGTGCTTCCTAGATTCATTAAAATAATACCGGCTCCTTTAATTGCAATTGTTCTGTTAACAGGAATTGCCATTTATGCAAATCTTGACTTAAGGACTGTAGGAGATTTAGGGGCTATTACAAGAACGTTACCAGAGTTTTTTATTCCAAACATTCCATTTACCTTGGAGACCTTAATTATTATTCTTCCATTTTCATTTGCATTGTCCATTGTAGGGTTATTAGAATCATTGTTAACTGCATCTATTGTTGATGACGTAACGGGAACAGATAGCGACAAAAACAAAGAAGCAAGAGGACAAGGGATTGCTAATATCATTACAGGTTTCTTCGGAGGAATGGCGGGATGTGCGATGATTGGCCAATCTGTTATAAATATGAAATCTGGGGGACGTGGTAGATTGTCAACCTTAGTTGCGGGGTTGTTTTTAATGTTTTTGATCATTGTATTAGGAGATTTAGTTATAAAAATCCCCATGCCCGTGCTTGTTGGTATTATGATCATGGTTTCAATTGGAACTTTTGACTGGTCCTCATTTACATATTTAAAAAAAGCGCCAAAAAGCGACGGAGCTGTTATGTTAGTAACTGTAGCGATTGTGGTTGTCACTCACGATTTATCAAAAGGGGTAATTGCAGGAATAATTTTAAGCGCTATATTCTTTGTTTCTAAAATTTCGACTTTAAAAGTAACCAGTTATCACGAAGCAAATCACATCATCTTTGATATAGAAGGGCAGTTATTTTTTGCTTCCGTAGAAGACTTTCTAAAATCTTTTGATTTTACGGTATCTGAAAAAGATATAATCATCGATTTTTCGAATTCTCATATTTGGGATGGCTCTGCGGTGGGAGCTTTAGACAAAGTTGCCAGTAGATATCATGAAAAAGATAATAGAGTTACTTTTAAGGGTTTAGATACACCAAGTAAAAAAATCTTAGATAGACTAGCTATTTATGAAAATGTAATTATAAAATAAGTATCGAACTAAATAGAAAATGGAGGCGCAAAAAATGTACAGAAGAATACTGTTAGCCGTCGATGGGTCGGAAAACTCTTTAAGAGCTACCCAGGAAGCCGTTAAAATTGCATCCTTAATTCCTGAGTGTAAAATAGAAGTTGTATATGTTGCAGACCTTTCGAAAGTCAAAAATGAAATACTCCATTCTCAGGGAAAAGAAGAGTTGGAGTATGAACGACGTAAGAAACTTGCACCAGCTGAAGAGATAATAAAATTGCAAAATGTAGACTATGAAGTTAAAATATTACATGGTACCCCTGGTCCGACAATGATTGAATATGCTAACGAGGAACAAATAGATCTAGTTGTTATAGGTAGCCGAGGTCTAAACTCATTACAAGAAATGGTATTAGGTAGTGTAAGTCATAAAGTAGTTAAAGGTGTTGATTGCCCTGTTCTTATGGTTAAGTAGAGGTATAATAGGAGTTAATTAAGATTAAGAAGGAGATTTTAAAATGATTATAAAGTTTATAACGATAAGAGTAAATGACTTAGCAAAATCAATTCAATTTTATCAAGATGTTTTAGGTTTCAAGGAAATTCGTAGAATCGACAATGTAGAAAACTTAACTATGGTTTTCCTTAAAGATAGTGAGGGTGGTATTATAGAATTGATCTATAATGATTCACAAACCATAGAAACCACTGATAATCAAAAAGTATCCTTTGGGATTGCAGTAGAAAGGATGAATGAGACTATTTCTCTTCTTGAAAAGCACAAACTCTCAATAGAAAAAGGGCCAATTGTTACACCTGGAGGCGAGGTTATTGCTTTTATGAAGGATCCTGATGGGGTTGAGATTGAATTCATAGAAGGATTTAGGATTTAAATTTGCAAGTATATGCAATAGATTATTTTGAAAGCAATAGGGTATAAACCATAGAAGCTATTGAAACAAGAAAGGATGGTTATTTATGCTTAAATTTGACTATAAATTTTGGATTAATGAGAACATTGACTTAAAAATCAAGGAATATATGGAATGGTTAGATCTACAACCATGTTGGGATGATATTATAGTAAAGTATACATCCGCAGACCATGAAGGATATATGGAACGTTTTAAAAGTCATGAGTGCAAGCACCCTAAAGCTTTATATAGTCCAGGTAAGACAGTTATTACACACTTTACCCCTATTAGAAAAGATCTAGTTGACCAATACAACGAGGGCAAAATATCTCAAGAAGATTGGGATAAAATTTGTAGAGATACTAGACAAGTCTCAAGAGGTATTACTGATTCTATTATTCTAACACTACAAAGTTTCGGTCGTGAAGTAGCTTTACTTTCAGAGAAAGAAGGCTGGTGTAATTTAAGTGGTGCAGAAATGGCAGGCCTTGGAAATTTTGAAAATAAAGATGATGTTTTTTATTCCGCTGAACTGGTTGGGTGCTTGGGAAGTGTGGTTACAGAACTTGTTATAAATTAAAAGATTTCTATATTATTAGAAGCAAGTTTAAATTCTTATAGGAATCGGAGAACATAGGATGGAAACAAACATTTATAGAAATGCATTGCAACACACTTCGTGTGCTTTTGCTTATAATGAGGCTGTATTTGACAAAAACGGCAATATGATCGACTACATTATTATTGATGTCAATCAAGCTTTTGAAGAAATTACTGGATTAAAACGTAAAAACATTATCAATAAAAAATATGTAAAAGACGTTGCTAAAGGAGCAGAATACGCTAAACGCTGGGTTGAAATTTATGAACGAGCATTTAATGAAGAGAGGCCTATCGACTTTGAAGATAATTCAAATAATCTCACACATAATTACACAGTTAGAGCATTTAGAGAAGAATCAAATCGATTTATAACTGTCTTCAATAATATGACATTTCAGAAAAAAATGCAGGAGATTGGTCAGTATTTTATAAATAATATAGGCAGCGAAATTGATTTTGATAGGATCACAGAATATGCTCGGGATGTATCTGGAGCTGAATATGCAGCTTTTAACCTACTTGGGGAAAACGAAAAAGAGTTTACAACGGTATCGGCAATAGGTATTTCCAAAACCATAAAAAAAGCTTTAGCTATGTTAGGTTTTGATCTTGTAGGAAAAAAATGGGCTTATGATCCCCGAAAAGATAAAAAAACAAAGGAACAAATAATTACTTTTTTTGATAGGCTCCAAGATTTATCTGAAGATGTTATTCCAGAAGGAGTTATTTCTCGTTTAGTAAATAATTTTAATATAGGTAATGTAGTGGTGGCCAAGATAATAAAAGAAGAAAAAGTTCTTGGTGATTTTACTCTTATTTTCAAAAAAGGACATTCCCTAAGAAACCAAGATCTATTAATTTTATATTTGTCCCAACTTGGACTATTTATTGAAAAAAACAGACTTGACAATGCATTAAGAGCAAATCAGCGAATGTTCTATACTTTACCAGAATTTGCTCCATTTGGTTTTTTGTCTTGTAACACAGAGGGAGATATAACTTATGCTAATAAACGTCTTGTTGAAATAATGGATTCACCTTCTTTGGAAGCAACAAAAGCCATTAACTTGATTAGAGCTCCTCGTTTGGTGGAGAGCGGATTCTCTGACAAACTATTAAAGTGTATAGCAGAAAACCAAGTCATAGTCTATGAAATGGAATACAATAGTATATGGGAGAGACATAGCTGGCTGAGGGTTCATTTTACTCCATATAGAGACAACACTTCCGTTATTGGTGCAAACATTATTATCGAAGATATAACTCAAAAAAGGAAAAAAGAAGAAGAATTATTAGATAGAGCAAATAGAGATCCTCTTACCAGAGCATATAACAGAAATGCCTTAGATACTATACTATTAGAAAGATTAGCTGAATCTCGAAAAAACAGTCTAGTAGGTGCAATTGCAGCTGTTGATATAGATGACTTTAAAACCATTAATGATACTTTTGGTCACGGTGTAGGGGATAGTGTGCTTATGCACCTAGCTGCAAGAATAAAGCAAGAGCTCAGAGAAGATGATCTGGTTGTAAGGACCGGTGGCGATGAATTTCTTTTCTATTTACACAATATTAATAATAAAGAAGGCGCCACTAAATATGTAGAAAAAATATTCAGAGAAATATCAGAACCATATTACTTTGAGGATACTTACAATAAAGAAGATATTAGCCTAGATCTTAGCTGTAGCATTGGAATTTCAATTTTCCCAGAAGATGGTAAAACTGTAGAGGCCTTAATGTCTAGGGCAGATGAAGCACTCTACAAAATCAAGAAGAATGGTAAAGGGGCTTATGGTTTTGCCTAGTTAATATAATGTTAATACTAAAAAATATTTATCTAAAAGGAGGCTCAAGATGAAAAAATTAACTGTATC
>CAYLIF010000037.1:0-11005 GCA_964383845.1 uncultured Oscillospiraceae bacterium | reverse complement strand
CCTATTGGTTGAATAATGGATATCTATTTTTCTGCCTAATGTAAACATTGGAATACTCCAAACTATTATTTTTGGTCTTTATAGCCTTCTCTTATTAATGTATGTTGGCCAGTTTCAATATTTAAGTCATAGATATTAAAGTTTGTTTCGATATCAAATCCTTCATAATGTGTCGCTAAATTAATAGATGCAGAACCCTTCTCGCCGCTGGTTATTCTGTGAAAAACATTTTTAGACCAAGCTATTAAGCCGCCGCCTTCCAATATACGCTCTCCATTATGTTCTATATAGTCCGGTGTAATCTCAAATTTTTCAATTTTACCATACTCTTTTTTATAAAGCTCTACAAGTCTTTTCCCATGAAGCACAAATAAATTATCGTCTTGATAAAGGTGCATATACCATGCTTCTTCAACTGAGCCTACTTTTCCTGGAGATACAGCACCTTTTTGATGAATAACTCTGTCAATAACATCTACTCTAGGAACTATTGATTTATTCATAACATCAAAAGTTACTCCTTCAGTTTTCCTAAACTCTTTGAGTTTTATCACCTTATAAAAATCTTTAACTTCCCTAATGATATACTCCATATTATTCGCTCCTTATATTAGAGAGACTGAGATGTCCAACTGTTCTTTGGCTAATTAGATAAATTATACCCTATTTTTGTAGAATAATCCCACATTTATTTACTGCTGTATGGGTGTATATTTTACCCGGTGGAGTCTTGTGCCATAGCTAAGATCTGGAATCTTAATGGAATTTCCAATTTATTATAACCCAAATAACTTTAAGAATTTTTGGAATATGTTAAGCTCAGGTTCTTTATCAGCAGTCTTTTTATCCCTCTCAGGATATTCAATACTTGTAGTCTGCATGGCAAACTGGACCGATTCTACATTTGTATTCTTATTGGAAACAAATGATATAGGAATAAAGTCTCCACCCATCATTTCATTGATTTTTTCTTTAATAATACCCTTAACGTCTTCTTCAATTGTAGCCGTCTTATCTCGAAATTCAAATGTTCCCTCTGCTAAGGTAATATTCCCATCATAAAGTTTTACTGTACCATCGTGTAGTTCTACTGCCCCATCAAGTAGTTTGACAATTCCATCAGACATTTCAATCATTCCATCATTTAGTTTTACACTTCCATCTTCTAGCTCTATAACACCGTCTAATAGTTTAGATGTCCCATCGCTTAACTCTATAACCCCATCATGGAGCTCTATAACACCGTCTTTTAAATCAATTGTACCGCCTAAGAGTTTTCTAGTACCCTCTCCAAGTTCATCCAAGCCTGTAATTAGGCCACCTACACCTTCATTCCTAAGCTTTATTAGCCCAGAATGCAATTGTTCCGTTCCTAACCGTAACCCTGCAAGGGCAACACTGGCCTGGCTTACACCAGTAGTATATTCTGCCAGACCTTTGTAAAAAGCATTATAACCATCTAGCTGCGCTTTTAGGCCGGCTATCAAATCAATGCGAGGATCGCCATCTATAAGCTCTTCTCTAACACCATCTAGTGTGTCTGAATAGTTACTAGGAGTCAGATCAGCCGTGATTCCTGCAGCAGAAAGTTGTAGATTAGCACTATCAGTCATGGATTTAAATATTGTCATAGCTCCTGCGTTAAGGGATGGTCCTGAAGTTGCCATCTGTTCCAAGCCGCCTATTAAAAGTAGCATTCCATCATCTACACCTTTAGCTCCGATTATCAGGTCTCCCAAACCATTATCTACTTCCTTCATGCCTCCAGATAATTTCCGAGTTCCTTTTACCAGGCCATCCATTCCATTTACTAGTTTAATAGAGCCATCCTTAAGATCAAAAGTACCTTTTTTTAAATCTCTAACTCCCTTGTTTAGCTCACTTGTACCTTTCCGTAAATCCTTTGTGCCATCCACAAACTTTGAAGTAGCATCCTTAATTTCAACTGAAGCCGCCCACAGGTCATCTATACCATCTTTTGATTCGCCAGTACCATTAGCTAGTTTTCTAGCTGCATCCATAAGTTTCATGGCTCCATCGTCCAAGTCTCCAATACCTTTCTTTAACTCGGAAAGTTTAGAGCCAAACATTGAATCTTCTTCAAAGTCTAAGCTTATTTCAAGGGGCACCGCATTTATAGATATTCCTTCCATGACAAAATCCGTTACCTCTGCAGTAACAGAGATGTCCGAATCTTTCCCTGGTAAAATCATAAAAGATACTAGTTTGTTTTTTCCTGCATTAGCGAATGTAGCGCCTTCCGCTTCTATGTTTTTGCTTATAAATGTATCTAGATTTAATGAGACTTGCAATGTAAGGTGATCATAAAATGGATTATTCCCTTCTACATTTGACCTAACTTTTATTTTTATTTCCAAATCACCTGCTTTCCCAGCAATAAGTTCCGCCGGGTATTCTTTTTTATCAATCAAATACTTTATTTCAATATCCCAAGGAATACTCTTGCTGTTTAGCGTTCCTTCGTAATATAATTTCCCCGCCTTTGCATCTATAATAATTTTTTCGTTTTCAATTTGCATACCTTCTGAAGCGGTCATTTCGCGAAATGATGTATAATCTCCATAGTCTATAATTTGCCCAGCTTGGTTTAGCTCAAAGCTATTGACTACGTAAATTTCATCCACGGATCCGTCAGAATTTAAATTCACATAAATCACCTCTTCTTTTGCTGTACTTTCAGTCAACCCAAAAACAGGTATAGTTATAGTAAAAAGCAAGGCTATTATTATGAAAAGAGAGAGAAGTTGTTTTCCTCCCACTCTATGATATTTTTTCTCCATGATATTCATGATTTTTTCTCCTTTTAATAAATGACGTTTTTTTAATCACAGGGTCAAAGATAATTAGTAGCGCTGGCAAGAAGAGAAGCACCATCAAAGAGGATATTACAGCTCCTCTCCCCAGCATTAATCCTAGTTCACTTATGATTCCATTGGTTGAAACTATGCCCAAAGTTATGCTGGCTAAAGCAAGAATACTCGCCGGTGTCAATATAGATGCTGCATTATTAGAGATGGTAAGCTCCGCAGCTTTTCTTTTTGCATAATTTATTCGGTTCTTCATGTATTGATTGGCAAATAGTATTCCATAATCTACAGTAGCTCCAAGTTGAACAGCACTTATAATTAAGAACCCAACATAATTTAATGTTGTCCCTCTAAAATACGGTATTCCTAGATTTATCCAAACAGCTCCTTCTATTGTGAGAAGCAAAATAAATGGAAGGGCAAAGTTTCGGAATGTTAGAAGTAGCACCAACCCAATAGCAATTATAGCCGCCCCATTAACACGAGGAGTATCCTTAACTATTGTTTCTTTTAAATCATAGTTAACTACGGTTTGCCCTAGAAGATGGTAGTCACCTTCATAGTAATCATAGGCAGCTGCCCTAACTTCTTCCACCAAATCAAAGGCTTCTTCCCCCTCTTCCATGGTTTCTGCATAAAAAATATAACGGCTATATCCACCTGATCTAAAGGTGGAAATTTGTTGTTCAGAAAGGAATCCTGGTGGGACTTCGGCTCCTACTGTCCCAGGGTAGGAAATAATCGAACTTATATTTGGAATACTTTTTAACCTCTTGCCAAGACTATTCTCTTTTGCAACATCCCCTTCTGGAACTAAAAGTACCATCTGATTCTTTTCTCCAAAAATATCTATTACATGATTTTCGTCAATCTGAGCTTGGGAACCCTCAGCATTTATTCCTGAAGACCCATAAATGAAATCATTTTTTTGTTGCGCCAAAAAACTTGGTATAATAACAAGGAAAATGACCATGGCCAAAGGGATACATACTCGTACAACTATCCTAGACACCTTCTCGAAAGATGGTATAAAAGAGCGGTGATGAGTTTTATCCATGATTTTCGTAGTGTAAATTGCCAATATAGGTAGAAGTAACATGACAGATAAAAAGCTAAATACTATGCCTTTTGCAAGTACAATCCCCATATTGAGACCAATTTCAAACCTCATTAACGTCAATGCCAAAAATCCAAAGACCGTTGTAGTTGCACTTGCTGCGATGGCAGAAGTTGAGTCAGCCATTGCTTTTTTCATAGCTAGCTCTACATTATTCCCCTGACTACGAAATTTGGAAAAAGCATGCAGGAGAAACACTGCATAATCCATGGATACGGCTAGTTGTAGTACGGCACTTGTGGCCTGTGTTATATATGAAATCTCACCAATGAAGATATTGGTTCCTTCGTTTATTAATATGGCTACACCAATGGCGGCCAGGAAAAGAATGGGTTCAAACCATGAGGATGTAGAAATTAACAATATAATAAGCACCAAGGGCACCATATATAGCAAGATTTTAGAGACTTCGTCTGTTGACAATGCCTGTATAGTCGCCTGGTTGACCAATGCTCCAGTTAAAATACTATCTTTTCCTGACACTTTTCTAACTTCTTCAGTTATTATTACACTTTTATCAGTATCTCCTGCCAGCATGAAAAAAGCATCTCCATCTTTATACCAACCCTCAACTGTATTTAAGTCCATTGTTGCTAAGGGTTCTTGAATATCCACCAAATCATCTAGCCATAATACAGTGCCCACACCATCAATTTTTGACATTGCATCTTTGTAAGCTAAAGCCTGTGGAATGGTTACATCTGGTATAAATACATTTATATTGGGTATTTCCTCTTTGAAGCTACTTTCAACTACATCCATAGCTATGGTAGATGGAACATCTTCTGGTAAGTATTTAGTAAGATCATAATTAATCTCGACAAATGCCATAGCTACCGCTGCTAAAACTGCCAATCCAAGTATTGAAAATAATATGGTTTTTTTAAACTTAAAAAGTTTATCAATTAATAAAAGTAAAATGGTTGGTCCTCCTAATAGACAACAGTTGATTTATAGCCTTATGTCTATTATAATAAACTTGTATGAGGAGAACAAGCATCAATCTTTGCCTAACTGTCTGTTAATAGACACTCAACTTAAAAATGTCGACTAGGAGGCGCTTTTTTATGAATAAAACAAAAACAGACCGACGTATACGCAGAACCAAACTCGTGCTTAGGGAAGCTCTTATCCAGTTGCTATTAGAAAAGGATATCAAAGAAATCAGCATTATGGAGCTAACAGATAAAGCTGATTTAAACAGGGGGACTTTTTATCTTCATTATAAAGATATATACGATATTTACGAACAAATTGAAAATGAGATGCTGGAGGAATTTGAGGTTATTTTTAAAAAACGTCAACAAGGTAAAAATTCTATATCACTTTTACCCTTAGTTTCAGAAGCTTTTGAATTTCTAGCTAAAAATGTTGATATCAGCATAATTATATTACGCTCCGATGATTCGGGGTTTTTATCAAGATTAATAAATATGGGAAAGCCAAAGGAAAAGGAAGAATGGCAAAAGCTTTTTGGAGAGATGGATGAAAATTTATATGAATATTATTACTCATTCATAACCTCTGGCTGCGTTGGCTTGTTGCGTACTTGGTTTAATGATGGAATGAAAGAATCCCCTAAAAAAATGGGCGAATTAGCTGGAATAATGATGGAAAGTGTATGTAAGTGTTAATTAAATACAATAGAATGCTAGCAAATGGAGGGAAAACATGAATAAGAGTAAAGAAATATTAAATTATATGGATACACAAGCCTATAGGCCCTTGACTCAGGAAGAGTTGATTAAACATTTTTCAATTAAAGGTGTTCAGGAAACCAAAGATTTTAGTAAAACATTAAATGAAATGGAGCAACGAGGTGCAATCATTTTGACGAGAAAGATGCGCTATGGTTTACCAAAGCGTATGAATTTAATTGTAGGCCGGATTCAAGGAAATGCCAAAGGTTTTGCCTTCTTAATTCCAGATGATGATAATCAAAAAGATGTTTACATTAAAGGTGATGATTTAAATGGAGCTACCCATAATGATAGGGTGATAGTACGTTTGTATAAATCTATAGATATAAACAAAAAATTAGAAGGCGAAGTCATTCGTGTTCTTGTTCGAGCTAATGAAACTGTAGTTGGAACCTTTGAACGCAGTAGTAATTTCGCTTTTGTTTTACCAGACGATTCAAGAATTAGCCAGGATTTTTTTATTAATAAGAATGATTTTGGCGGGGCAAAAGATGGGGATAAGGTAGTTGTAAAGGTTACTCTCTGGCCAGAGAAAAGACGAAACCCTGAAGGTAAAATTATTGAAGTAATAGGCAAAAAAGGCGAACCTGGAGTGGATATAGTCTCCATAGTTCGTAAGTATCAGTTACCCGAGGATTTTCCGCCAGAGGTCTTAGCTAAAGCCGAGAATACCCCTTTAAAAATCTCCCCAGAAGAAGCTACAGGTAGAAGAGATTTGCGGTCTTTGCCTCTAGTAACCATTGATGGTGAAGATGCTAAAGACCTAGATGATGCTGTTTCTTTAGAAATTTTAGAGAATGGGCACTATCGACTAGGTGTTCATATTGCAGACGTAGCTCATTATGTTAAAGAGGATTCCATTTTAGATGTGGAGGCTCTAAAAAGAGCCACTTCTGTATATCTAGTGGATAGAGTTATACCAATGTTACCTCCACGACTCTCAAATGGTATCTGTAGTCTGAATGTTGGGGAAGATCGTTTAGCTTTAAGCTGTGTTATGGATATAAACGAGAATGGTGAGGTTGAAAACCATGAGATTTTCGAATCTATTATACGTGTTCAAGAAAGAATGACCTACAAAGATGTAACCCGGCTATTGTTAGGGGATGATGAACAACTTGCTGCTAAGTATAGCAATTATTTGGGAACATTTAAGAAAATGGGAGAACTAGCCTTGTTACTCAAAAACAAACGCTTGGCAAGAGGAACAGTAGATTTTAACTTCCCCGAAAGTAAGGTTATATTGGATGAGCAAGGAAAAGCTATAGATATCGCTTGGCAGGAACGGTCTCTATCTGATCAAATTATAGAGGAATTTATGATTTCGACAAACGAAACTGTTGCGGAACATTATCATTGGTTGGAAATACCCTTTTTATACCGTGTTCACGAAGAGCCTGATATCGATGATGTAGAGGAACTAAACAATTTTCTAGGAATTTTTGGTTTATATGTTAAGACTAGCAAGGGGAAAGTACATTCAAAAGCATATCAGACGGTTTTGGAAAATGTTATAGGAAAACCCGAAGAAAGAGCCATTAGCACAGTAATGCTTAGATCTATGAAACATGCACGTTATGCAGTAGAGGCTTTAGGGCATTTTGGCCTCGCCTCAAAATACTACTCTCATTTTACTGCACCTATTAGGCGTTATTCCGATTTGGCTATTCACAGAATTATTAAAGAAAGCCTAAAAGAAGGTGTGAAGTTGGATCAGAATAGATTAGATGATTTAAAGGTGAGGATGGATGAATATGCCAAACAATCATCTTTACAAGAGAGGATTGCTGAAGATGCAGAGCGAGAAAGCGTTGATTTAAAGAAGGTCGAATACATGAAGCAATTTGAAGGGCAAAATTTCTCAGGCATAATAAGCGGTGTAACTTCCTTTGGTCTCTTTGTAGAACTAGACAATTCCGTTGAAGGCTTAGTTCATGTCTCTAGTATGACTGATGATTATTATATTTATGTGGAAAAGAATTTAAGTTTAATTGGAGAACATACGAAAAAAATATATCAGTTGGGGCAAAAGGTTAAAGTTCAAATAGCTAAGGTTAGTGTAGATGACCGACGGATAGACATGGAGTTCGTAGATAAATAATTTTATCCATGATTCTCTTTATCAATTAAATGAAAACCCGTATATAACCTCTTCTATAACTATATTGGTAACATGTATTAAATCGATTATGTATGGGGCTACTTCTTCATTGTCTTCCCCACAAATTTTTATTTTAGGTCTTGAGTGAATTTCATTATTAGCCTCACATATAATACCTTCCCTGCCATCACTTAACCTAACTAAAGTATCTTTGGGGAAGACATTAATTGATTCCGCAAAATCTCTTATTGTTTCCAAGCTAAATTCGTCTCCTCCAGCTCCAAGTAAATACTCCATAGCTTCATTAACAGGAACAGCCCTCCTGTATGGCCTGTCAGATGTTAGGGCATCAAATACATCACAAATTGATGCGATTTTACTAAACAAAGGAATGTCCTTGCCTTGCAAATTCCTTGGATAACCAGATCCGCATTCTCTTTCATGATGACACAAAGCAATGTTAATGGAAGGTGTTGGTAAGTCTGTATAATTCCTTAAAAATTCATAACCCTTCTGTGAATGGGTTTTAACCATTTCAAACTCATCTCTTGTTAAGACATCCGGTTTGTTAATAAGTTCTATAGGTATAAAAGTTTTGCCTATATCATGAAACATGCACCCTATGGCTAAGTTTTTTATTTCCTGCATACCTAGGCCTTTGTATTTTGCTATCACAGTGGCCAGCATCATAACATTCAAGCTATGATTCACTGTGTAGTCATCGTATATGGAGATATTAATTAGATGGTCTAGGATATTTTTATCAAACAATACATCATAAAGAATTTCATCTATTATCTCGTCTATGCTCCTAATATTTGTATCTACATTTTTAAGATCTACTTTGTTAGAGTAATTATAATCTATAACTATGTTTTTTAAATTGTCTTGAATATCATGAAACTTTCTCATGGTTTCAGGCTTTATTATTTCTTCAATTTCTTCTTCAGTATATTTGTCTTTTATATATATGCTAAAACAACCATTTTTTCTCAGTTTTCTAATACTACTTTCATTTAGCCTTGAACCTTCACTTAAGAGTTTTCCCCCTAAGTTACTGTATATGGTTCTTCCAAGTACATCACCTGATTTTCCATATTCTATTGGAATCTTTCTCACTATAAGTTACCTCTAATATCTATTTCCAAGTAAATTGGAGCATGGTCTTGTCTTTCACCAGAATCTAGTATCTCTGATTTAATAACTTTGTTAGCTATTCTATCACTAACTAGCCAATAATCAATCCTCCAACCCGAGTTATTAGTTTTACTTGTTTTTACTCTTTGTGCCCACCAAGAATACACACCTTCTACATCACCGTGAATATGTCTGAAGGTGTCTGTGAATCCTTTATTTAGTAAATATGTAAAGCCTTCCCGCTCTTCATCTGTAAACCCTGCTGATCTACGATTGTTCTGTGGATGTGCTAAGTCTATCTCTTTATGGGCTACATTATAATCTCCTGTAGCTACTACAGGTTTTAATTTATCTAGACTCTCAAGATATTCAGCATATTTTTCATCCCATACTTGCCTTTCTTCCAACCTTCTTAGATTATCGCCTGCATTAGGAGTATAAACTTGAGTAAGATAAAATTCTCCAAAATCTAGAGTAATAATCCTGCCTTCAAAATCCATAGTCCCTGGAGACTGAATTTCAGGATAATAAATTTTTGGAGAATACTTGTCTTTATATAAAAACATGGTACCACCATAACTCTTTTTAGCTGGTTCCTGAGAGCATCTCCATACATAAGAGTATCCTTTAAAGTATTCGTCTAAATGTTCCATATGCTTCTTCGTTGGACCACTAGCAGGTAATTTGGTTTCTTGCAGAGCAATTATATCTGCATCCTTTTCTTTAATGGTATCAATTACTTGCCTTGTAAGCACCGCTCTATTCGAATCACTTGTTAAAGCTGCATTTAAAGAATCAATATTCCATGAAATTAATCTCAAGTCATTCCTCCTTTATAATTTATAGCTATTATCAATCTAAGTCTGCTGTCTTTTCAAGATTTATATCAATACTTTGGGTCCATCCTTGTCCACTTTGGTTTGTAGTGCTGGTGCCCTTTGCCGTGATGGTATTTCCTTCAACCTGAAACTTTAGATGAAAGATAAAGTTTACCTCACCACCAGACTCGTAATGGAATTCACCAGTTTCATCATTATATGTTCCTATTATTTCAAATTCTTCCTCTTCATTGATTAAAGCCATAGATTCCTTGTCTCTTTGTTCAACCCTCAGCTTCATATCACTAGTTTCTCCCTGAGCACTGTTGTTAGCTTGTTTTACAGTTGCCAAGCCTTCATAAAATCCATCTACTACCATTACTATGGGAGTTTCTTCATTTTCTTCTGGGGGAACTGAGCTTTGGTCTGAACATCCCAAAAGACCTACACATACAACAACAATAAAGAGAATTAAGGCAAGTCGATTACTTTTATTAAATAGTACTGTTGAATAGTTCTTAATTGATGATTCTTTCATGACCAAACTCCTTTCTTAAAGCAAGATACTTATACTATAAATTTTGTATGATAAAGCCTACCATTTAGATACATAAGGGTTACCCTCTATATAGAATCTATAGGGATAATCGATAGCCTCCTCTGCATAGTCTATTCCAATACGTTTTGTTTCAATAACATTGAGTTTTACTTCATCCACATTTTCTATATAAAGGGTATTTCCGCAGATATCTTCTTTATCAAGCCTTCTATCAATATCCATAGCCATTGTTAATTTGCCTGGTCCGTTGGTTAAATTTTCTTTTTGATATTTGGTCAATTCTTCCTGCTTTTTATTGAAACGATATAATACCATCTGCTCTAGATTTTTTACGGGCTCCACTGCTCTTAGAAGAACCCCTTCAGGAACCCCCTCTGCTACTGTAATTATGTTAAGACACGAGTACATACCCCAAATAAGGTAAACGTAAGCCGTTCCCGGTTTGCCATACATTGTTTCAACTCTTTTTGTTATCCTACCACCATAGGAGTGTGCTGCTTTATCTGATAGTCCTAAATAGGCCTCAGTTTCCACAATCTTTCCTTTTAGCAGTTTACCATCTGTATTATGAACTAATGTTTTACCCAGCAAGTCTTTCGCAACAGTTAATGTGTCTCTACTATAAAAGTCTCTACTTAGTTTTGTCATTTTCAAACACCTACTCCCGCAATTAAGAGCTCCGCCATATTTTATCATCTTTAGTTGATTATAAATACAATCAATTGTTGTTATATTTGATTATTTA
>CAYLIF010000036.1:4290-11874 GCA_964383845.1 uncultured Oscillospiraceae bacterium | reverse complement strand
CTCATCTTATGCTATTTTGTTGCATTTACTTTTTCAATCAACCCTTTTTATAATTAATATTTATTTTTTTATTACCACTTGCCTTTATATTATCCCCTTGATACAGTAAAATAGCAAACTGAAAGGAACTTGTATCAGCTCCAGAAGAGTCAAATCTAAGTGCTTTGTCATCATAAACAAAGGGGAATTATTTTCTGTATAAAACTATCCCCTTTTAAAAACGCCTTTAATCAAATCTATTTCTTCTATTTTCAAAGCCTTCAATAATACCCAGTATAAGCCCACTGCTACAAATACAGCTATTCCAAGGTAAAGCATTCTAGGCATCCATATATTCATAACCAATAAAATATGAAGGACTTTAGATAATCCCACGCTGGCAAAAGCTGCAAATATGATCTTCCCATATTTTTTAGGAGATTCCAAGAAATTCAGGTCTTTGCCTTTTCTCTTGAATCCTGTAATCAGCAGGATTGAATTTACCATTGCCGCCATACTTGTGGCTAAGGCTAGGCCCTCATGAGCCATACTGCCAATTAATATTAGATTGAGAGTTATATTAACTACTACTCCTACACCTGCATATATCATAGGAGTCTTCATATCATGAAGAGCATAATATCCTCTGAACATTAAATCATTTACCGCCATAAATACCAATCCCACTGAATAAAACAAGTAGGCCCCTGCGGTGAGGACTGTAGCGTTATCATCAAAGGCTCCTCTTTCAAATACAATTTGCACTAGGTCTCCACTATATACTATAGCCCCTAATGAAAAGGGAAGGGCAATCATAATTACAAGTACCAGGCCTTTTTGCATGATCTGGCTAAAGTGAAGCAACTGTTCTTGAGCGCTAGCTCGTGTAAGCCTAGGATAAATGATTGTAGTAAGTATTGTAATACTTAAAGACATAATAAGGCCATTTAGAATCCCTGCATAATTTAAGGCCGCCATACTTCCTTCAGGAAGCCCTGACGCCAGAGATTTGTCTACAAATATATTGATTTGCTGCATGCTGGAACCGATAAAAACTGGTATTCCCAAAACAGCAATTTTTTTGATTGTCCCTTTGAGGTCCTTGCCGCTTAGGGTAAATCTAAATCCCCTGGACTTCGCCAAAAGGGCCGTAATTATAAAACGTACAATATAGGCTATGAGCATTCCAAAGGCCAGGAAATAATATGTGGTATATGCGCTTATTATAATTACCGTTATCAGTATTATGTTTTGGGCGTATCCCACTATAATTTGTGGAATAAATGTGCTCTTATACTGCAAAAAATTATCAAGTATTCCAGTGATTCCAGAAAAAATAACATATGAAAATGTAACCTTGAGAAAAAAGCTTGTTAGCTCAGCAGTCTCTCCTACGAAGCCTGGGGCAAAAATTAATACTAAGCCATCTGAGAAAACTATACCAAATATTGAAACACCTACAGAAAAAACGACCAGTATCCTTATGATCTGAGAAGTAAGTATGTCTCCCGAATCCTCCCCTTCTCTTTCAATTTTCTCTGAAAGTAAGGGCATATATGCTGTGGCAATAGAGGCGAAAAGTCCAGCAAATAAAATCCCCGGTAATGCCTGTGACATAACGAAGGCATCTACCACATAATTAGCCCCAAAAAAAGTAGCCATAGCCATCTCTCTCAAGAAGCCAAGTCCTTTGGACCCCAAGGTTAAGAGGGCCATCAAAAAAGCCGTTTGGACTATATTATCTTTTAATTTAGATTCTCTTGCCATAATCGCCTTTTCATCTTCAACACTTTAACTTATTTTAAATTACCAGGCTGTAAAAACCTTATGAAACCGACTTTTTAATGAAGATGTTATATAAATCATTTTATCATGAATAGAGTGAAGTGAGTATCAAATTCAAAACAAAAAAAATCGCTAGACACTTGGTTCTTCTTTTGCGTTTAGCGATAAGTTTATTAATAGATTTTTATAGTGCCTCTATTGCCACTCTTGCCTGGTCCATCTTTGCCGCGGATTCCAAGGCGAAGGTCAGGAAGGTCTCTGCAAACATACTATAATCCTGGCCATTAACAGCCATGTATGAGATGTTTTCCAAAACAAGTGTATAGTATTCAGCCAATTCTAAAAAGGCTTGTAGCTTTTCATGAGCAGCTTTTTCCGAGTCAGTGTAGTTGCTTTTGTCCATTGCCTTTATGGCGTTTCCATTTTCCTGAGTCATTTTATAATCCTGACTTACTTCTTTGGCAAGTTTTCCAAGAACAAGAGGATCGTTGGTGCCTTTTAAAGTAGAGATTTTCGCTGTAGATTGGTTGTACAGCTCCACCCCTTGGTTAAATAATTCCGTCAAAGCTATTGTGGCTTCACTTTTTATCTCGGGGATTATAATTTCTTTGGTAATCCCAATCGTCTGTGTCTTGCTATTCCATTCAATAGAGGCTCCCATTAATTTGGAAACTGCCCTTACTGGCAAGTAGGTGCTGCCATTATATATTATAGGATAAACAACTCTCTTATTAGCATCTTCAAATGCTTGGATTTCAAAATCAAACATAATCTTTACATCTGGCTTTGAGTATACTGTTATGGTGGATTGCTCAGGCCTTTTATCCAAGGGAACTAAAGCTAAGGAGCTAGTAGTTGTTGCAACCGTTGTTCCTTTATAGGGTTGGCTGATAGTTTTTCCCATAAAAACAATTTGATTTATGGGTTCCCATTCTATGTTTTCACCCATCAAGGTTGAAACTCCTCTTAAGGGAATATATGTAGTTCCATTATATATAATGGGATAAACCGGATTTTTGTTGACATCAAAGAAGCCCATCTCTGTTTCATTAAAGAGTATGGTTACATTTGGTTTGTGATAGGCCAAAACTTTAGACGCCACAAAATTATTCGCCGCAAAAGCTGTCCCTGGTGCTACAGTGGCAAATATCAGAGATACGCTTAATAAAAACGATGCGAGTCTTATTGCTGTTGTCTTATAATTATGCCTCATATCCCCTACTTCCTTTTTAGTTTCCGGTGCCTGTTCCTATTGATAGATTGAAATCATATATGGCCAAATTGTAATCTGTTATAGCCTTTGCTAATCCTAATTGAGCTAGGTTATGGTTTTTCTCTGCAGTTTTAATATCAGTCAGGGTGTTCATTCCAGCATTATATGAAAGCTTTGCAATACGCACACCTTCTTCTGCATTCTTTACTGTACTTCTTGAACTAACAACCTCTGCTTTTAAGTCCATAATATCCATATACTTGCTTCTAATCTCCATCTCAATGGTTAAGAATGAATTATCATAAGCCATTTGTTTAGCTGCCAAGGTAGCCTGGGCATCTAGATAAGTAGCAGAGTTTCGAGGGTATGCACTTACACTGAGAAACTCTATTTTTGCCTTATCTAGTTCAAACTTTGCTGTTGTGATATCGTTCCTATTGCTTAATGCCGAACGGACAGCATCAGCCATGGAAATAGACTTCATTGTTCCTTCTTTTAAGGTATCTGTAAGTATTACCTCTTGCATAAGTGGGTAATTAAGTTGCATATTAAAGGCCATACGGGCCTTGTTGTATCCAGACAAGCCTTGGTTTACTGTTACCTGAGCATTAAGAACGTCATTAGTTGCTGTAGCTACATCAATTCTTGCAGCTACTCCTAAGCTATACTTTCTTTTAACGTCGGACAGTAGAGTAGTTTTAATGGCCAAGGAGTCTTTAGCTATTCTGTAATTTTCAGCTGCTTGTAGCATCCCGAAATATGCTTTTACTGTTGTCGCTTCTAAATTGTTTAATGCAATCTCATACTGTATAGGTGCTTGGGCTCTTAAGTAGGGCCTTGATAATTCAACAATCTTTCCTTCCTTACTCTTTGTCCCTGGTTGAAAAACCATTCCGGGAAGACCGTCTACGACCTTCATATTTTGCCATGCTTCTGCACTGGATTTAGCCGCCACCTCCAAATTTTCTTTTGTTAGTAAGGCTATTTGAAATCCAGGACCTGTGGTTTGCATCCTATTAATAGCTTCTTTTAATGAAAGCTTCACAGGAGGTCCATTAAAGTCCATGGATTCGCTTACAATTCCTACAACAGGCAATGAAATATCTAAGTCAAGAGGATCATCTATAATTTTTTCTAATTTTGCTTTTTCTATAAGGTCAAGGCCGTTATATAGCATTTGGGCTGCCATCCATTTTGTTGCCAAGGTAGGCATCTCTTCAGGAAGTCCTTTATAAAGTCCTAGTTCCTTGCCTTTATTAATATAGTTGTCTGGCCAAACCCCTGTCAGCTTATCATTGGAATAGCCAGCAGCCTTTAAAACAAATGTTACCAGTTCGTCAGAAGAAACTGATCTGCTAGGTTTAAATGTGCCGTCAGTGTAGCCAGAAGTTATTCCATATTGAACAGCGTAAAGGACGAAGGGTTCAGCCCAACCGTAGCCTTTCATATCAGAGAATCCGCTTGAACCTTCTTCTAGAGTTCCTCCAGCTGCTTTCACAGCCATTATACAAACTTGGGCTCTATTTAATGGATCTTCTGGGTGAAACAAACCATCTGTACTGCCAGTTACGATTTCTTTTTCCACCAGGGTGCTAACAGCCTTTTCATAGTCTTTCCCAAGGACGTCCTTCGGTACTTCAGCTGGTAGAGCCCCAAAGGCAAAAGCTCCTGTGGAAATAAAAAGCAATAGGGCTAAAGTTACACTTAATATCTTTTTCATTTAAATACAGCCTTTCTATTTATCTAGCAAAATAGGCAGTAATTCTTTACCTATATTTTTCAATTCTTTCTCCTACATACCCATTAATTATACCACAGCTAAGTTATAATGAAACAATAATTCTTGAAATAGAATGCGTCTTAAGATATAATGAGCATGTTCAAATTAGTGGATTTTACCGCATTTCGGAGGAAAATATAATGGCAAAAAAAGTTAATAAAAATATTGTAAAGGCTCCTGCCAAAGAAGAGAAGTCAAAAAGTGATGGTTTGGTCAAGGGCTCTAGGGATGACTATTTGTGGTCTATGAGTTGCGCCCCTAGAATTGATGAAGGAGTTCATTGGTTCCAGCTGCTACCAATTGCCTTTTATACTGCAGTTGTTGTAATGATAACTCAAATGGCTAATTACAGCCGTCCTATGGGTCAGTTTTTCTGGTATTCCGGTGGGGATGACCTTGTAGACTTCTTTAGTTATTATAAAATGATGGCAATACTAATTTGTGCAGGCTTGGTGCTATTAATACTGTTATACCGAGTATTCACCCAATCCCTTGCCATAAAACGTACTCCCTATTATATACCTATGGCTGTCTATACTCTTTTCGTAGTTGTTAGCCACGCTTTTTCTGACTACAAGGAATTTGCACTTTATGGATGGAATGATCGTTTTGAAGGAACTCTAGTCCTTTTAGGATATATGTTGATACTTTTTTACACCCTTAATTCCATCAACACCGAAAAGTCGATAAAGTGGATAGTTTATCCTACTGGAATAACAACAGGCATTCTAGGACTTTTGGGGGTATCCCAGGCTTTAGATAAGGACTTTTTCCGTACTGCCCTTGGGCAAAAGCTTATCACTCCTAACTCTGTCACAGAGTCTGGAGAAACCATTAACCAGCTTATTGATAAAGCCAAAGAATCAGGTGAACTCTTACTTAACTTCACCTTCCAAAACAAAGAAATCTACCAAACGGTTTACAATATAAACTATGTATCATTTTATTTAACCCTTTTAATTCCTCTCTTCGGCTTTATATTTATTCACTCAGTAATGATGAAAAAGGAAGAACCCATTTGGAAGAAGGTTGCTTGGGGAGGTCTTTTCGCCCTCTTGCTCTTTAACCTAATAGGATCCGCATCCTCTGGAGGTTACCTGGGAATGGGAGTTACCGTTATACTTGCAATCGTGATGCTGAATAAATATTTAATTAAATGGTGGAAACCTCTCTTAATGCTCTTAGTAATAGCCATACTTATTGCAGGGGTTACTACAGATCGTTGGCTACCTGAGATGACAAATGCTGTTCACGGAGTTTTAGGGAAAGAAGCTCCCGCTGTAGAAGAACTTGGTGTAGTTCCCGAAGAAACTCATAAATTAGATAGCATACTAACAATTGGCAATGATATTATCATTGGAGTAGACGGGAATGAAATGACTCTGACAACTGACCCACAAGATCCTCTTGCTCTAAAAATAACTGACCAAGATGGGAAGGCTTTGGAACTTGTTCCAACAGATGTTTCTCCTATATATACTTTCGAAGATGAGCGATTCGATTTTTGCATCATCCAGCCTGCCCAATCTGAGGCGGGAGATAACTTCTTTATCTTCAGCATGGATAACCAAAAACAGAACTGGGTATTCAAGATAACTGATGAAGGAGTATTCTATAACAATGAGCTGGGTAACACCATTAAGCTAGATGAAGTTGTTCCTTCCATTGGCTGGGAGAATAACCTTTCCTTTGGATCAGGCCGTGGTTACATATGGTCAAGAACCTTGCCTATGATGAAGGAAACCCTCCTTATAGGTCACGGTGCTGATACCTACTGTATCTATTACCCACACCAAGATTATGTTGGTAAATACAACGCTGGTTGGAATATTAACATGATAGTTGATAAGCCTCATAATATGTATATGGGCATGTGGGTTGGAACAGGAATGATTTCCGTCCTTGCATTCTTGGCAATGCTTCTCATTTATGTGATTCAAAGTATCAAGCTTTACTGGAGAATAGACTTAAAGAGCTTTACAGATTACGCAGGATATGGAATATTCTTAGGAATTGTAGCCTTCTGTGTAACTGGTCTTGTAGATGACTCTTCGGTATCTGTTATGCCAATGTTTTATGGGCTGCTGGGAGTTGGAATGTCTATAAATATAATGCTGAAACGGATTGGGATATCAATCAGGGAATAATTGAATGTGAAAAAAGGCATCCAATAAAATGGGTGCCTTTTCTAATAAAATTACCGGAAATTTTTCAGAGTTTTTGTAGCATATGTTTTTAAAATGTTTAGATACTAATTACCTGATAGTCATTATTGATGTAATCCTTAATACCAGCGTGACCCATCATATCGTCTAACATTGGAAGACCAGTAGCTAGGTTCTCCTCATATACACCCATAACTTTGGAACATGCCATACAAATTCCGGCAATAATTCCTGCCTCTTTAGCCTTCAAATATAGGGGATTCTTTTCTTCTTCAAGCGTAGCCACCAACTTAACAGAAGCTCCTTCAAAGATAATCTTGACCTCATTTCCCGCTTTAGATAAATCCATAGCGTTTAATAAAACGTGCTGAAAGCACATCTTCTCCCCAGTCATTGCATAAAATAAAACCTTTTCCATTTAGGTCCTCCTTTGATTTTTAAAGTATATGTATGCCTCTATAAAATTGCATCCTTACGGTTTAATCTGCAGATATTTCAAAGCCTGTATTAATTCCTTGGCCCTCAAAAATAGTTTTGCCTTTCTTATCAGTAAGCTTTACCTGAACCACCGCTTTAATGCTTTCTGATATTTCCCTACTCATCAAACCATTCTTGGGAGCCTTAAGAACGCCTCCTGGTGAATTCTCAACTTCAAGCTCCAT
>CAYLIF010000036.1:0-4190 GCA_964383845.1 uncultured Oscillospiraceae bacterium | reverse complement strand
ATGTTCACAATGCCATGGTAACATTCCATAGTAGGGATAAATGTAAAAGGACCCATAATCCCTGGTGACAGGATCTTTTTCGGATACTTTACCAGGTTATGAAAAGCCAGTTCTCCCTTTATTTGAAGATTTTCACCTTTCAAATTTAACTCTATTTCACTATCAGTAAAATGATTTTCCCCAATCCAAACCTCAAATTTATTTTCGTTAAATCGGAATTGTGAAATGTCGAATCTAAAGTAATTAACTTCAGTGGAATGAGCATCCAGCACCTGAATAAAGGCATGGGTGTCATTTGTTTTCTCATCAAGAGAAACCCCGGGAATGACAGCATAAACATTGTCCCTTTTATGGTCGATTATTTTATAATACTAACCTTCAAAATAGTTGGTTTTGTTATGCTTGCCTTGGAAGATTTCAGGATTAAATATCTTTTTAATTCGATACATGATTATTTTGCCCTTCGTGTACTTATTCTTATACCCCAAAAATAATGATTTCCCCGCCGTTTTGAAGGTGTCTTGCCCAACGTCTTCTCAGTAAATAATGGGCTTCCTTGTTATTTGTTTCATGCCTTTTATCGTTGTGTAACGCAACGTAAAATGCAACGCAAATCTTTTCATTGCACTTTGCCCTAACCCATTAGACACATGTTTAAGAATATAGTGTAAATATCAGACTTTGCTTTAACCTACATTTTGACAAAAATCAATACTTGTAGGTTATCATTTATTCGAATTGCGTGGCTTCACCCCTATCAACCTGTGAGCACTTCCATATTGCCATAGGATGGTTTATTATACGTTCCAGTATTTCCTTCGAATCAAAAAGAAGATCCGGACGGTACTCTTTCTCTCTAAAAGCTTTAAGGAATTCCCACTCATTGTCTTCTAACTTTAACAGAGATTCAATCCATGTCATGACTTGAAGTTGAGAATCTTTAAGATCGAATTTGTCCTTGCTTCGTAAAACGGGATAAAGGCTTGTCTTTATGCGATTTTGAGTTATTTTTTCAATATTGTCTAACTTGAATTCTAAAGGCCTGGATTCCGAACCTACGGCACTATAATAAACAACACATTTCCTCAGTAGGATTTCTTCGGATTTGTCAAAAAGATCATACTGCAACAAATTATGAATATCATAAAGGTCTCGAGGAGCCGCTCTATTTAGTAACGCAACGATTTTGCTAGCAAATATTTCTGTTGGATCGACGGTAAGAACTGAAACACCTGCAGGTTCCCAGGCCGACTTGAAATATCTTCGCCCAATTTGTAAGATATGGCAACGAAGCATATAGTTGATTTCAATCTTTATGTTGTCTTTCATTCCACCCGAGTTGGTATAATCGTACACGTAAGAATCCAGAGCATGATATTTTTTCGATTTTGGGCTTAGCAAATAGCCTTTAGCTATCATATATTTTAGTATTCGATCATTAATTTTAAATCTTAAAGCCATCATTTCATCCCGACTAACATTCTCTGTGAAATCCAAATCAATGTCTACGGACAGTCTTGGCAAATCAAAGATGGTAAGGTTGATTGCTGTCCCACCTTTCAAAGCTAAGGAATTCCCGAGTAATTCATCGGTTTCGAAAAATTTCAGAACTTCTGTTAGTCGGCAAATTTTCTCGTAGGTGTCGCGTACGAATCCAAGTTCCTTGGCCTGTTTTCCCAGCAGTATTTTATTCCACTCAGTCACTGAGATCAACTCCCTTACTGATTATAGACTTGATATTTTCAGGAGCATAAAGCATCCATTCCTCATGTAATACAAATTGCTTGGAATGAGCATCTTTTTCAGAATACAGATATTGCTTTGATTTAGGGATTTTGCTCTTACAAAAATCGAAGAAGGCTTTTGAAAGACCAAGCTCCTCCGAAAATTGAAGAAGAATAAATCCTGTCTTTTGATATAAGTTTGCCAACGCATACTCATCTAGATATGAAATCAGCTTCTCTGATCGAAGCGCAGGAACCAAAGTTAAACAACGCAGTAATTCTTCCATGCCACCAATTTTATCAAAGGCTCTTATACTATCAATGACGGTCCTTTCGATATTTGTGATCCTAATGCCAGTGTTGGTTGTAATTATTCCAGAATTTATACGAGGGGCTACTCGTGTATATGCGATGCCGTTGTATTTAAAATCCGAAAATCGACTATTCGTTGTTACATAAATCTCGTGAAAAACTTGATTAGCATAGCCATAATATTCAAATGCACTGTGGTATGAAACACATGAATCATTAGCAATGCTTGATGCGATTAAAAAGCGATTCGCGACAGGTTGCTTTGTTTCGAGGCTTATTACAGAATAGAGGTCTCTACGAATACGCTCAATGTATCCATTAATAAGATAATTATGAATCAAAGAGTGTGCTGCTTGTTCGTTGCCCGTAATAGAGACAACATCTTGACGGGAAAAACACCCCAGTTCTAAAAGATTCTCTAAATATTTCATATAAAGCCCCCTTCTGTTCTTATTATTGCACGAAACATTACTTAATTCAAATGTTTTGTGCAATAACAGGAATCGTCGTTCTCGATTTTGCACGAAATGGTCCTGTTTTTCTTAAATCATTGTTTTTCACTTTGCCATAAACCCTTAGATTAATGCTATCTTTAATTCGATACATGACTGTTTTATCTTCTAGGGTAATTATTAATGTTCGCTCCACTCATTATTATCCCGTTAGAACGATTTCTATTGCATTAACTCGTTACCCTTCATCGACAAAATCACCTTCACTACTCTCTCTGAATTTACTTTACACATGTTAGTCTTCATCTTTGAAGAATTCCGTTCCATTTTTAAAACTTACATTCAACTCATTCGAGCTGCTTGGTTTTTGTCTGGTTGCCTAACGATAATCAATGATTATCGTTAGGTTCTATTATCTCATCGTCTTTTAGAACTCGAATCATTTCCAAAAGCTCGCCCTCATCATACTCTTCTTTTAGCTTTCGAAAACCAAAGACTTCATACAGCTTAATTAAATATGGTATGTCTTTGCATTCCAACATGATAATTCTACCGCCAAGGACTTTTTGGCCTATAAATACAGTTGAGAGACAATATTCCACAAGCTCTGCTCCAGAAATTAACTCTCTGTACAAATCATTTTTCCCTATTTGCCCAATTAGGATTACTGGGAATTCAGTAATCTTTTCACCTCTTATTTTCGAACTAAAACCATCGAGGTTTTTTGTCTTATGTCCCGATAAAAACTCTTCAGGTACTTTCAAAACCTGTATGGCAAGGGTGTAATAAGCTAAAATCTTAAATTCGTCTTCATCTTCATTAAATATAAAGTAGGTCCTGCTTTTACCAAGTTTTTCAAATTTAATTGCTTTTTCTTTCAAAAAGCTTTCAACATCTTTATCTTTTTCGCAAACAAAAATAGAAATAAGATCCTGAGCGCTTTCCTCATCACCTATTTCTATTAGTCTCTTTAGCGAGATAACATTTGTTTTAATTTTTTCTCACCTTGCCTCTCTCTTTCAGGCGAAATTAATTCTTTGTTGATCTTATAACTTTTTACAGGAGCGGAAATTATTCTTTCAAATGACTCCGCCGCTTTTTTTGTCTTTAATGTAAAATCCTTGCTAAAAGATGATGTTGCCATTTTTATCCCTCCTTCACTAAATAGCGTATTTTCATTGTCCACCTTGGTTGTATTATACCATGTATTTTGCTAATAAAACAGTTTCAGTTATGATAATGTTTTTTCTATGCTTTCTCTCGTTACTTTTTACTATTTCATGGCTTAAAGCCAAAGAATAGTGGACCCATTTTGAACTGGAATGTGGGCCATTTTTCTGTTGACAAATATACATTTCTAATAAAAGCATCGTAGAATTTAAAATATATCCACATTACCCTCAACAATATCCCTTATGAACTCGTACTCATTTTTTATTTTGTCTTTGAATTCTTCTTCTGTTATATCCTGATACAAATTAACACCTTCTTCTACCAAACAGTCGTAGATGATTTGTGCTAATGCTCTGTCTTCTTTTAAGAGCATTTTGTATCTCGTCTCTACTTCGTATGGAAAGTCTAGGCTATAAGAAACAGAATCTAATTCACCGTCTACATATGCCTTTGTCATTGCCATCAGAAATTCTATATTTGGTTTTTTCAAATTCGCCTTCCCTTCTCATTTTATATTGTTTTTTCATTC
>CAYLIF010000035.1:0-12199 GCA_964383845.1 uncultured Oscillospiraceae bacterium | reverse complement strand
TTTATTATGGGCTTGGGAAACTCTTTGGAAAAATATCTACACCTACAATAAATGCAGAAGAAGTGGACGATAAGATTCCTAGGAAAATGGCAGTTATGGTTGCTGCATATAATGAAGAAAATGTTTTGGGTGAGGTAATACGCAATCTCATTCATTCCAACCAATACCCTACTTCTATGTATGACATTTTTTTAGGGGTTTATCCCAACGACCCTGGTACTCAAAGAGTTGCTGATGAATTAGCTAGAGAATTTAATAACGTACATAAGGTAATACACGTGCTAGATGGACCTAGCTCAAAAGCTGATAATCTTAATAATGTAATTAAGTATATATTTGAATATGAAAAGAAACACTATCTGAGCTTCAATGGATTTGTTGTTCATGATTCAGAAGACTTGATACACCCTTATGAGTTCATGTTAGAGAACTACCTACTTGATGACCATGCAGCAATTCAAATACCAGTATTCCCATTACAGGAAAAACCTCGGTTTGGTAATATATTTAAGAATATGGTTTCAGGAACCTATGGTGACGAATTTGCAGAAAACCACTATAGAGTTATGACTGCCAGATCTGCTACCAATGCTTTTGTTCCTTCAGCTGGGACGGGTTTTGTTATTAGAAGAGACTTAATAGATACATTCCCTGACCATGAAGTCTTTCCCGTAGGTAGTTTGACGGAAGATTACAAGCTATCTCTCCAGTTCAAACAGAAGGGTTATGATCTCCATTATGTTTTAGATGATGTATGTAGAATGGGTGCCGACGGCAAGTTTAGAAGCGAATATATTTCAACTAGAAGTATGTTCCCCGCCACTTTTAGAACGGCTGTTCGACAGAAAACACGATGGATTTATGGTATTACAATGCAGACCTTTAAGCTAGGCGAGATATTAAAGCTTAAGAGCCTAAGCTTTGTTTCTAAATATAGCCTTTATAGAGATTGGAAGGCCAAACTTGGCAACTTGTTATTAGGGCCAGGTTATCTAGTATTTATATATTTCATCTTATCTCTTTTCGTAGAAGTCCCAATAATGTTTCCCCTATATAGTCCATCCTGGTATCTTATGGTGGTTCTTTCCATACTTATGATAGAGAGACAAGTTTTACGTTATATTGCTGTAAAACACGTTTATGGCCGCAAATCCGGATTCGTTAGCAGTTTTTTCCCACCTCTTCTTCCATTTAGACTGGTTCTTGGTAACATTATTAATTTTAATGCCACTATTTTAGCGTGGAAGATGAAGTTTTTTGGTGCAAATTCTCGCAACAAAAAGAAACCTAAATGGAGCAAAACCGAACATGAATTTTTATCATTAGAAATATTAGAAAGATACAAAAGAAATTTAGGGGATGCCTTATTATATCAGAATCTAATAACACCGGATAAGCTTAAGGAGGCTCTAAAAGAGGCCAGAGAAACTGGTGTAAAACTAGGCATACTCTTGATAGAAAAAGGAATTGTTTCAGAAGAAGATGTTGCAAAATCTGTTTGTGACGTTACACAGCAAATATACGTTGATCGTTGTCCTACTGGAATAAGTAGAAAGTATAGAGCAAGATATGGTCGTGATAACTTAATAGAAGCCAAGGCTTTACCTCTTTTCAGATTCTCTGGAGGCATGGTTGTAATGACCACCATAGACGGGGATAAAGAAAAGATTCGGCGAGCATTAAATGAAGAAAATTTGCATTTTATTTATTCGACCAAGAAAAAAATCCTCAACTGTTTACAAGGCCCTGAAATTGGCCAAATTGATGAAGAGTTTAGATGCATTGAATATTACTTGAAGCAAGATGTTATTTCTATTGAGCAGGGTGTACTGGCCTTTATGCATGGAGATTTAGACCGGTCACTAGAGGAGACTTTTCAAAGCATGGGCTTGCTAGTTGGTTATGGCTTAAAAACAGAATATCAAGCCACATTATGAACCAGTCAAAATATGGGGGGGAACTAAATAATTTCTTCCTAAATCTCTTCTCGAAGGAGCTGGACGAAATTATGAAGTATCCTTGCTGTTAATCCCCAGATGCTGCGCTCTTCGTAGTTATAGATTGGGATGATTGTTTTACCCTGCCGCCATTTATATGAACCCTTATCGTTTATTAGTTCATATGGAAAATCCTTGGGAATCTCGGGTGAAACGGGGAAGGCAAAGGTCAAAGGTTCATTTTCTAAAAAAAATTCGAGAGGCACTAAAAATGTCTCCTGAACCTCGTCATGATTAAAGGGAACGTTTTCTATATCCTCATACTTTATCACTCCAACAAAGGGATAAATGGTAAAATTGCTATAGGCATTAAGATAGTCTATGGGCCCAATTAGATTAATCTTATCCTCACTGATGCAAAGCTCTTCGCATGTTTCACGAATGGCACATTCTTGGGGGCTTTCTCCTATTTCTTTGCGACCTCCAGGGAAGCAAATCTCACCAGGCTGCATTACCAGATTGTCTGAACGAACTTCGAAAAGCACAGAAAAACTGTCTCCTTGCTGAATCAAAGGTACCATAACACTAAAATAGTTGTAGGGCTTTAATGGTTCTGGGTTTCTGTTTCTTACAGAATGGATTATTCTTTCAATATTCATAACTGACCTTTCATTATTTTGCGATTTTTCTTTCCGCTTTGCTCTCTTAAATTTACATAGGACCCGAGAAAAACTAGGGCAATGCCTAAAAAACCGTTGATGTTTATTACTTCATTTAATATAAGAACGGCAAATATTGGTGCCAGACCTGGTTTTATAAAAAACACTATGCTAGCCGTAGCGGCATCACCATGTTCCATTGCCATAAAATAGCATAGGTAGCCCAGACCAGTTATCATGATGCCAACATAAAAGACAAGGGGGAGATTTTGCGTGTTTATTCCTGAAACTATCGGCTTGTCTAAAAGAATCATTAAAGGTATCATAGCTAAGGAACCTAGCAAGAAACTGATAGCAGTCTGAGGAAGTCCGCCTAACCTGTGAATTGTCCGTCTGCCTAATGCGCTGTAAAGCCCAAAAAGCATAGCGGCTAATGTTGAGTAACTTGCACCCAAAAGGCTATCTCCCATTTGTATGTTCCAGGGAGCTATCATAAAGATGATGCCTACGATGCCAATAATAATGCTTATAACTATATTGGCAGTTAACTTTTCTTCAGTTATAAAATGTGCGAAGAACATTGTGAACATGGGATTAATACAAAAAATCACTGCGGCAGTTGATGCGTTAGAGGCTTCAACCCCTAGCTGGAAAAAAACCATGGAAATAGGGATACATATAACCCCAAGTAAAAGCATATATAAATAATCATTTTTACTTACTACAATTTTCGCTTTTTTGATTCTGCCTATAGCAAAAGGGAGAAGGAAGAGACCTCCAATTGTAAAGCGTAGTAGAGTTAGTTGGAAGGCATCAAGCCCTGAACCGGCAATCTTTAAAGCTACTTCCATGGTACTGAAAAGCATGGCAGAAATAAATATATAAAGAACAATTTTCTTCATTAGGATCCTCTTTTTTCATGTCTATTTCCATTATTGTATCAGAGATTTTGATTACTAACAACATCAACATGCTATGTACTTTGCTAGTAAAAAGTAGTAAAATCAATGGCAAAGGAGGTTTTAAAATGAACAAATTTTTGTTAACAAAAGGCCTTTTGATAGCCGCAAACAATAAAGATGAAATTCTAGACATGTTAGATGGAATCGACTCTGAAAATGGGGACCGTGGAGTAATCAAAATAACGGAGGATTTTATAAACGAAAGTTGCCGTGATCTAATACTTACCCTCACTCAAGAAAAGTTAGATGACTATCATATCTCTTTTCGCGGAGGGAAAATCTATTTAGAGATAGTGGCAAAAGTTTTTATAAAGGCTAAAGCAAGGGTGATAATTAAAATAGAAGAGTTCGTATTTGAACCAAAAAAACATGAGCTCACCATATCCTACCAGAGAGACGGAATAACTGTGGCAAACAACTTTATTCCGAAAATATTAGAAAAAATTGTTGAAGCAAACCCTGGGAAAATATTTCTAGAAGAAAATGTTGTCCGGGTTGACTTCGACCAGTTTGGAGAAATCCCATCTTGGGTAGCAGTTAAATATATGAAAGCTGATATGGGAGCAATAGAATTTGCTTTTCTTATTGCATAAGGACGGGAGTTTATGAAAAAAATACTAATGATGACAACAGGTGGTACAATAGCATCTGCTGAGACGGCAAGGGGGTTGATTCCTGCCTTAGGGGGGGAGGCGTTATTATCCTATCTGCCGGACATGAAAAAGCTTTGCCACCTTGATACAATTGAGGTTTCTGCAGTAGATAGTACAAATATGAGCTTAGAAATATGGATCAAAATCACAAAAACCATACAAGATACTTATGATCAGTATGATGGTTTTGTAGTATGTCATGGAACGGATACCATGGCATATACCGCCTCAGCCCTTTCCTATATGATTCAGGATTTGGACAAACCAATTGTTTTGACTGGTGCTCAAAAGCCTATAACCTTTGATTCCACCGATGCAAAAGTAAACCTTACAGATAGCATCCTCTATGCCACAGATGATAACTCAAGAGGGGTGTGCATAGTTTTTAATGGCAAGGTAATAACAGGAACTCGTGGCAAGAAGACTATGTCCGTTAGTTATCAGGCTTTCTCTAGTATTAATTTTCCCTTTTTGGCAACTATACAAAATGGTAAGATTATACGATATATCAGCCAAGAGATTCCATCTAAAAAAGTGAGTTTTCATTTTAATATGAATCCACAAATATTTTTACTAAAACTGACCCCTCTTACTACAGACAATCTGATAAGAGAGATTTTTTTGAGGTACGACTGCATTATTGTTGAAAGCTTTGGCGTTGGAGGCCTGCCTGAAAGCTTGGTAGAAGCCTTTTCCACTTGCTTAGCTGCTTATGAAAAATCAGAAAAAATTCTAATTATTACAACTCAGGTCATGCATGAAGGCAGCAACATATCAACCTACGAGGTTGGTAAAGGCTTAGAAGGACGAGTTAGGTATCTTGAAAGCAGAGATATGAATTTGGAAACAGTATTGGCAAAAATCATGTGGATACTAGGGAAAAAAGATTTAACTTACAGTGAAATAGAGAGGCTCTTTTATACTCCCATGAATTTTGACATTTTAGAATAATTAAATGGCAGGATTATATGGATTTATAAAACAAAGCTAAATCCTCAAAATCAGGATAAAGAGTTTCTATCTCTTCCTTGGCATAATAGCGAACAGAATTATTTGTGTAACCGGGAACTGATAGGCAAGATAAAAGCGCAAAGGCTTCGGGACTATAGGTAAGAAAGCTATGACCTGGTTTTTGCTGTCCGTGAAGTTTCATGCCAAAGATTTGATTGGGAGGCACAGTAAATTGAGGTATTTCACCTAAACTAAGATTGCTTCCAATTGTTATGATTGAACAAGCTCCTTTTTGGGAAATAAAATAGAGATTTATTGGGTAGCCATAGAGAAAGCTCCAGACCTCTTCAGAGGTTGAGCTGTGAAACATGCAAGAATCTTCAGTTCCTAAAAGATAGTACATGGTACTTGCCATTGGTCTTGGAAGGTTGGGCTGGGATTCATCGGGGATAGAAAAGGAGCTGCTGTAGCATTCTTTATAATATCCTCCTGCTGGGTGGGGAATCATTTCTAACCTTGCTGTAACATCAAATTTTTCCATGAATATCTCCTTTCTTTTATCAATTATACCATAGGCTAAGGGACATGCAATGACAAGAAAAAAAGACCGAGAAAAATACTTTGGAATGACTCGAGGAGACCTGCTGCTAGGGGGAAGCCTTTTACTGCTAGGCGTTATTTTTTTTGTTGGAATTATCTTTTGGGGCCAAGAGGAAGCCAACAAAGTGGAAGTACAAGTAAATGGTAAAACAGTGGGCATATATTCCTTAACAGAAGAGCAGGAGATAAGTCTTAAAGATCTAGGTGAAAACACATTTGCCATTGAGAATGGCCATGTGAAAATGATCAAAGCGGATTGCCCAGATCAGTATTGCGTTCAGCATCACTCTATTTCTAAAAATGGGGAGTCAATTATCTGTTTGCCCAACAAGGTGGTACTAACAATAAAAGGAAAAGATGAGGGAGAAGTGGATGCGGTATCCAACGAGTAAGCTGGCTTTGTCTGGTGTCTTAACTGCTTTAGCAGCAATTTTTTCATATGTAGAAGCCATGATTCCATTTGCAGTGGGAGTCCCAGGAATAAAGCTAGGACTTGCAAATGTGGTAATAGTTTTTGCTTTATATAGAATAGGGCCAGGGTTCGCATTCCTTGTTAGTGTGGCCAGAATTATGGTTGTATCTTCACTCTTTGGAAGTTTAGCCATTGCAATGTATAGCCTAGCCGGAGGGCTACTGAGCCTTGGGGTTATGACCTTGCTTCTTCGTACAAAACTTTTTAGTGTTATTGGAGTTAGTATGGCAGGAGGGGTTTTTCATAACATAGGGCAGCTAATAATAGCTGCTGCTGTAGTAGAGACTTTTCAGATGCTATATTACTTTCCCGTATTGTTAATTGCTGGGATGGTTACAGGGATTGTAATCGGGATAATAGTAAAAAGAGTGTCCCGATCACTTCCTCCTGTATATGCGCTTAAGCTCTAAAAATATTTGTTTTGCCTAAAGCTTTTTGGATGATTAAGGCTAAAAGTATTCCAACCACAAATTGTCCTATATTCCAAGGAACTCCTATCCAAGGAGCTATCCAGTTCCCATACATAATCCCTTCGGCAATGAAATAACCAACTACCATGAATATTCCTGCAGGAATCATAGCGATTAGATAGTTTGCTAAAGAGGGTTTTCTATTGTTTCTTGAAAAAGACAAGATTATTACAGCAGCAATTAGGGCCATGCCTCCTTTAATGGCAAAAGTCCAAGGAGCCCACATGGCGAAACCACTTAATAAGTCTCCTAAAGTTGAACCAAAGGCGGCTGCTATAGTACTGTATCTCCATCCTAATAAAAGAACGCTTAAAAAGATCATTGCGTCACCAAGATGGACGTAACCAGTAGTTAGTGGAATTGGGATCCTAATGAACATGGTGCAAACGATTATTAGCCCCATCATTAAACTTGTTAAAACTATGTTTTGCGTATGTTTCATTTTATGCTCCTTGGCCTACTATTTAACTAGGGTAAGTATTTCTTCTACTTCTTTTCTTCTGGGGCTTCTTCCTTCGCCTTCAGGTACGCCTAAAGCCAACATAGCAACCATGAAATAATCTTCTTCTTTAAATATCTCACCTTCATTTAAAAGGGCCTTTATTTCATCGGCTGCATAATTCCCGCTACTTAGCCAGCAAGAACCGTAGCCAAGTTCAACAGCTTTTAGAGAAAGGTTCTGGAGGGCAGCTCCAATATTTTGCATGCCAGGATTCTTTCGTAGGAGTAAGTCCTTTAGCACTTCATCTCCAGCGTCTATCATTTTGTACTCTGCATATCCTGGAGGTAGAGAATCTTTTGCAAAGACCAAGATTAACGCTGGCGCTTCTGTGGCAAAAAGGGTGAAGTTTTTACAGAACTTACGAAAACGTAAACCTTTTTCTGGATCGATTTTATCTATTTCTAAAGCCATGGCTTCGTTTTTTGCCTTTATAGTATGGTGGATTTTATTTTTCCAATCACTATTTTTAATCACCACAAAATGCCAGTTTTGATGATTCTCTCCTGAAGGAGCTAATCCCGCCGCTTCTATTATTTCCTTGATATGATCGTCGGCTACCTCCTCAGTTTTAAACTTCCTGATACTGTGTCTTTCTTTGATTGCTCTAGTGAGTTCCATTGTAGCTCCTTTCGCTATTAATTCTTTTAAGGTCATATTAATTTTAACTTCTATCTTTTTAATTATATCTTGAGTGATAGTTTTTTTTGCTAAAATGATAGGAATGGCATCTGGGAAATCTTTTGCCTTATTAATAACATAATCCATTCTTTTGTCTAAACCAACAAAGGTGTCTTCAAGAACAGTACGATCTGCCAAGCATATTAAGTCTAGTTCAGTTAATAGGCTAAGCCTAGTTGTGGGGGTGTGGCTCATATGATGTTTTATTATATAGGCCTCTTTAGGGTATCCAAGAGATTCTAAAATCTCGGCACCAACACTCCAGTGGTCTTCCTTAGCTCGAGAAATGTCGTGGAGCATTCCGGAAACTCTAATTAAGTCAATATCAAAATTCAACCCCTGGCGATTGAGCTCTTGGCCTATTAGGGTTGCAACCTCACTTACCTTACAGCAGTGTCGGATAACTCTTTCAGGAGTTTCTTCTCTTTCTAATAAAGCAAAACATTCTTCTTGGGTCAAAGTATTTCTATTCATATATAGATTATATCCTAGTAAACAGATAAAACAAACTGATTATGATGCTTAATTTCATAAAAAAAGATAGAAACCTTGATATTTCTAGTAATGATCTGTAAGGAATTGCAAAAGGCTGTGAGGATTTGCAGTTAAGGGTGTATAATGTAAGAAGACCTTGTTCAACATTTTTTAGAATGATTAGTGGGAAGAAAGGGGACCTATAATGGAAGAAAAAACAGCTTTTGTTTTAGGTGGAGGCGGTGCTAGAGGAGCTTATGAAATTGGTGTGTGGAGAGCTTGTCAAGAAGAAGGCATCAAATTTCATATAGTAACCGGTACTTCCGTAGGCTCAATTAATGGGGCTATGGTGGCCCAAGGTGACTTTGAGTTGGCGGAACAACTGTGGAAAGAAATTGATACAGAGATGGTCCTTGATATTCACCCACAATTAAAAAGTGAAAATCCCGAAGAATACGATTCTGAAATGGATAAACTCGATCCGGAAGAGGTCCTTGATTTCATAAAAAATATTTTTATCAATAAAGGTGTTTCTACTAGAGGACTTGAAGAACTTCTTAGAAAATATATTCATGAAGACCAGGTCAGAAACTCAAATATAGATTATGGCTTGGTAGCTGCAGAGATGCCATCCTTGAAGGAAAGACAAATACTTAAAGGCCACTGGCTATTCTGTGAAGATATTCCCCAAGGCCAGCTTCATGACTTTATTATGGCGAGTGCCTCCTTTTTCCCTGCTATGCAGCCACACGTAATTGATGGAGTCTACTATATAGATGGAGGATACGTGGATGCAGTTCCTGTATCCATGGCTGTAAAAAGAGGCGCTACAAAAATAATTGCAGTGGAACTAAACCCCGAAAACCCATTAACAAAAAGAGAAAGCAAGGCCCATGATAACATGACATGGATTAAAAGCCCTTGGGATTTAGGTAACATTCTTGAATTTAATAGAGAAAACGCAAAACGGATTTTAAAACTTGGATATTTAGAGGGGCGAAAGGCATTTGGTCACAACGCGGGTAACTTCTTTACATTTGAAAAAGAATCTTTCACAGAAAAAGAAGTGGTAGATGCTGACTCCGCTGCAAAGGTTTTCGGCTTGGATCCATTAAGGATTTATTCAAGAGAGACCCTTAATCAAGAACTTAGTGAAGTTGTAAAGCGCTTAAAAGGTGAGAAGAAACCGGTGGAATTCAACAGCCAAACCCTACTACTAGCTACAGCAGAAAAATTAAAGGGCCTACCTAAAGATGCTCTAGAATTTATCAAAGATTATAACGGCCTTATTCTAAGAGACGAAAAGAGTGCAGTCCGATATTTACTAGACAATATTGAGCTATCACATAAATAGAAAGGAAGTAAAAATGACGAGTATTGATGAATTGAAAAAAATTATCAACAAAAGCAAGAAAATAGTTTTCTTTGGAGGAGCAGGGGTGTCTACAGAAAGTAATATTCCAGATTTCCGATCAGAAGAAGGACTCTATCAAGCAAAAGAAGAATATGGAAGATCTCCTGAGACCCTTATCTCTCACAGCTTCTTCCGATCCCAGCCAGATATGTTCTTTGACTATTATAAAAACAAAATGATTTACTCTGAGGCTAAGCCGAACAAAGCTCATCTCGCCCTTGCTCAACTTGAGAAAGAAGGTAAACTCATTGGAATAGTAACACAAAATATTGATGGGCTGCATCAAATAGCGGGAAGTAAAAATGTTGTAGAACTTCACGGTTCCGTCCACAGAAATTACTGTATGGACTGCAGAACATATTATGAACTAGAATATGTTTTAGACCCTGCAAATTGTGTGGATGGTTCTGGCAAACAAACCCATATACCCTACTGTAGCAAATGTGGTGGAATAGTTAAACCCGATGTGGTTCTTTATGAAGAAGCTCTCAATCAAGAGGATATTGAGAGGGGTATAGAATGGATTTCACAAGCAGATACTATGATAGTTGGAGGAACATCTTTGGTTGTATACCCAGCAGCTGGCTTGCTCCAATATTTTAAAGGAGATGACTTGGTACTAATCAATAAAACTCCAACCTCCTATGACAGCAAGGCACAATGGGTTTCTCATGACGCAATAGGCACAGTATTAGGCTCTCTCATGAAAACTCAATAGAAACTGAGAGGTACATGTGATATAATGCTTAAGCGTATGAGAAAAGGAGAGGGAGATGAATGTATTAGTATCAAACGATGATGGCATTTACGCCCCAGGTATTATGGCTTTAGTTAAAGCAATAAGCAGAGAGGCTAATGTATATGTGTGTGCTCCAGATGATCAAAGGTCGGCTTCGGGTCATAGTATTTCAATTGGCAAATTAATTGAAATTACAGAGATTCCTTTTCAGTATGCCAGCAGAGCCTTTGCTATTTCAGGAACTCCAGCAGATTCTGTTAAGCTGGGCTTAAAATATTTGGGGACGCTGGGGGTTGAAATTGACATGGTTTTTTCTGGTATCAATCATGGCAGTAATTTAGGAACGGATACACTTTATTCTGGAACAGTATCTGCGGCCCTAGAGGGGTGTATATGCGGAATACCTAGCGTTGCGATTTCCCTGGACAGCCATTTTGGAAAAGACTTTTCAATTGCAGGGAATATTGCTGCTGAGACTTTGCGAAAGACATTTGGGAAATTGGATGCGAAAACCGTATTAAATATTAATGTGCCAAACCTACCAGAGAAAGAAATAAAAGGTGTAAGAGTTACCCGCCTTGGAGAAAGAGAATATGATCAGTGGTTTATGTCAGAGGAAGGTGAAGATGGTATTACAAGGTATCGGTACAGTGGAAAACCAGTTATTTACGAGGAACTTTCTCAGGATATAGATGTTCTTGCTATGCAAGAAGGGTACATAACCATAACACCACTAAGGTACGATTTGACCAACCATGATTTAATAAAAGAAGTAATAACTTGGAAAATAAAGGATTATTCTAATGAACATATTTAAAAACAAGGTAACACTGGAGAACAGACCAATTTTAGAGGAATTTCTTTTCGGTTATGATTATAAAACGTCTGGGCTTTCCTACTCCTCCCTATATATGTGGAGAAACATCAATAATTTCAGTTGGGAAATTATTGGAGACTATCTTTGTATTAGTGGTTTAAGTCATTTAGAGCTAGAAGACGGTATAGAATGCCCCTTTATGTTCCCACCCCTTACAAGAACAGGGAGATACGATGAAAAGAAATTACATGAGACTTTGTATGCAGCAAGGGACCGTTTTATAGAGAAAGAACAACCCTTTAGTATTCGTTTGGTTCCAATACATATGTTGGACCTCTTTCGCGATGCTTGCCCTGGGGAAATGAGATATATCGATGATCGCCCTAATTATGATTATCTATACTTGCTTCAAGATATGATTGATTTGAAGGGAAGGCCCTACCACGGGAAGAAAAACCACTTGAACTACTTCATTAAAAACTACCAACATGAATATATAGAGCTAACTTCAGACCATACAGAGGAAGCCATGGAGTTCATTCGTGAATTTAACGACCGAAAAGATGTACCTCCTCATGAAAAAATAATGTTAGAGATGGAAGCTGAGGCAATGGAGGATGTTTTTATTAATCTAGAGAAGGTGGGTTATTTAGCTGGGGCTATTCGTATTGATGGAAAGATTGAAGCTATAGCAATTGGAGGCCAATTAAATAGAAACACAATTACAGAACACGTGGAAAAGGCAAATACCAAGTATAGAGGGCTATATCAGATGATTAACCATGAGTTTTGCATAGCCAGTGGCAAAAATTTCAAATTTATTAATAGAGAAGAAGATATGGGAATTCCAAATTTAAGAAAAGCGAAACTC
>CAYLIF010000034.1:0-12545 GCA_964383845.1 uncultured Oscillospiraceae bacterium | reverse complement strand
GGGGTAAAATCTATGGCCAATGGATTAGTGGCTCAGCTATTTTTGTCTATGATTATGATAAGTTTGTCCCCAAGGAAATGCTGGAGGCCATTGTTAAACATAAGGTGACATCATTTTGTGCTCCACCAACCGTCTATCGATTCTTCATCAAGGAAGAATTGGCCAAATTTGACCTATCAAATCTTCGCTATTGTACTACGGCGGGAGAGCCCTTAAACCCAGAAGTCTATCACCAAATAAAAAAGGCTACTGGAATTGAGTTAATGGAGATTTATGGGCAAACGGAGTTGACCGTAGCTATTGGCAACTTTGTAGGGATGAAACCCCGTCCTGGTTCCATGGGAAAACCATCTCCAAGTTACGATATTGATTTGCTCAATGAAAAGGGAGAAAGCTGTGATATCGGTGAAGAAGGACAAGTTGTGGTTCGTGTAGACAAGAAGAAGCCTGTGGGAATGTTTATGGGTTACTATCGAGACCCGGAACTTACAAAAAAATCCTGGCACGATTCCGTTTATTATACCGGCGACATGGCCTGGAAAGATGAGGATGGCTATTACTGGTTTGTGGGCCGAGGAGATGATGTAATTAAGAGCTCCGGATATAGAATAGGTCCCTTTGAAGTGGAAAGTGCCTTGTTGGAACACCCTTCCGTATTAGAATGTGCTATAACTGCTGTGCCGGATCCCGACCGAGGACAGGTGGTCAAAGCCACAGTTGTTCTAGCAAAAGGTTATAATGGAGGCGACGATCTGGTTAAGGAGCTTCAAAACCACGTCCGTAATGTAACAGCACCATACAAATATCCCCGTGTAATTGAGTTTGCCACAGAACTTCCAAAGACTATCAGTGGAAAGATTAGGCGTGTTGAAATCAGGGAGCATGACATTGGAGGAACAAGAAATAAACCTTTATAAAATTCCTTAAGGTATATCATGATGAGTCAAAAGAAAAAAACTTCCAGAAAAGCATCTAATAATATCAAGGCTGAGAAAAAGCACCTTCTCTTTGTTGTGGCCTTCTCTTTGCCTTTTGCTTATTTGCTATCCTTTCTATTTGAAGGCCAGGTGTTGTATAGCTTTCTTGATAGTTTTGATATCCATTTTCCCAACTATATTTTCGCAACTATAGGTGCACACTTTCTAGGTTTATTCTTGTTTGGTTGGTTAATAAAGCCAGAGACTCCAATACAAATAATTATGTTTAGCAGTATCTCCTTGTGTTTTGTTACAACCATTCCTTTTTTATTTCCTCCTTCTATATTATGGGGGATAGGGCTTATACTTAGCGGTTTTTCTGGTGGAGTTTTAATGTCGACTTTAGGACATTTTCTAAAGAGGTATATTGAAAAAGATGATAGATTTAAAATTATTGCAGGAATTCTGATTTGCTCCAATCTCTTAATGACTATTATATATTCTGTGGATCTTTACATATCGTCTACTCTAGCACTGGTTTTCGCTATGGGGTGTTTATTAGCGGGAACTGTTTTCCTGGGTCTGCTAACAGGTGAAAGTAAATTCATTGTGGACTCCGGGAAGCGCAACATAAATACCAATAGTATGAGACAAGCCCAGCAAGTTTTATTCCTATTTGTCTTTGTTATTACCATTAACTCTGGGTTTATGTATCAAGTTATTAGTCCTCAATTTGGCCATTTGTCAGGAATAATGACCTGGTATTGGGCGGTCCCCTATATTGTTGCAATAGGGATTATGGTTCGACTTGCTCCCAATATTAAGGGAGCACCTTATATATATATCGCTTTGATTATGCTAATGAGTGCTCTTGTAGGATTTATTTTCTTGGAACACAACTTAATCGGCTATCTGATTATTAATGCCTTGATGCTAGGAAGTTTTGGGGTTTTTGATTTATTTTGGTGGAGTATACTAGGGGAGATGCTGGAATATAGTAAAAACCCTGCAAGAGTATTTGGAGTTGGCTTGTCTGCCAATGTTTTAGGTATATTAGTTGGCGGTATTTTTGGGTACTTTGGAAATCAATATAAATTTTCAACCACAGAAATTACGGTTATTGCCTTAGTAGTCTTGTGTATAACAATACTTCTATTGCCCTTGCTAAATCAAAAAATAAAAGCCTTGCTAAAAAGCCATACTTATCTTGCAGTTTATGGTGAGATGGCGGAGTTGGAGCAAAGAGAGATGGTTCAAAGTGTTATGGAAATACTAACGAATCGTGAAAAAGAAGTCCTTGAACAAATATTATATGGAAAAACAAATAGTGCGATTGGGGACAAACTTTCGATTTCCGAAAACACTGTAAAGACCCATGTAGGAAACATTTATTCAAAATATGATGTCAGAACACGGGCAGAACTTATAAATACGGTACTAAGAAGTCACATTAATATTAAATCATAAAAATAGCCATGGCTGTTCTGAAAAATTTCTCTCACTGAAGTCTCAGCATATAATTTGAGGTTTTTTTAATGAAATCATACTTTAGTAGGATGTGTTAACCAGGTATTTATTATATATTGTTAAGAAAAGTAGAAAAGACACCAACATTTTACGAGTAGTTCAGTTAATCCAAATATTTAAAACAAAGAGATGAGGAGATGATCACCATGAGAAAAACAATTAGAATAATGCTAATGATTATGTTCCTAGTAATCGGGAGTTTGGGAATTGGGGCTCCTGCAATGGCACAATCAGATAATGCATGGGTATTAGTCGATGTAGTTGATTACCCAAGCAATGAGGCTTGGGATCAGGCAAATAAAAGCGAAGTTTACAACAATAAGGCGACTTATGACAGGAGTAAATTTTCCGTTAAAACTGTATACACAGGTCCATCCCAAGGTTCAAAGGTAAATGGAGAAGGAGTAAAGCTACATGCTTCTTTTAGTACACCTCCAAAAACAATTTATAAGGATCAAGAGGTTGCCCTAACACTGACTCTCAGCGCAACAGAGAATACTCTTTCTTACTATACATTTTACGCTTCGGGATCAGCAGATTTTTATTCAAAAATAGACACTGCTCCTAACTATGGAAAAGGAACTGTGTTCTTAGATACAGATAAAAATGAAAGTTGGACCATTGGGGGTACCTATGATAAAAGTAGCTATAACACAATTCAAAAAACAATAAAAGCCAAAGCTCCTGCTGGCCAAAAAACAGGTGACCAAATGGCATTGAGGCAAGTCTTTTATCGTGGAGTTCCTATGGCCACTTATTATGTATACGAGTGGAAAGCCTTAGGTGGAACCACTCCTGTAGTACCAACAAAGCCTTCTAAACCTTCAACCTTCAGCGACTTATCAAAAAATCATTGGGCGTATGATGATATTATGGAAATGGCAGAGTTAGGGATTTTAGATGGTTATGCTGATGGTACATTTAAACCAAATAAAACTATATCAAGAGCAGAGTTTAGCAAAATATTAGTTTTATCATTGAAGCTACCAAAAGTAACACCTCCCAATCCAGCATTTTCAGATGTTCCTGTTAATCATTGGGCCTATGAAGTTGTTGAGTCCTCTAAAAACTATTTAACTGGTTATAGAAATAGTGCTGGATCAATGAGCTTTGCGCCGAATGAAGTAGCGGTTCGTGAGGATGTGGCGGTAGCTATTGTGAAAGCAAAAGGCTTTTCTGAAGCAAGTGCAAACCTAAAACTACTGAATGCATTCCAAGATCAAAACCAAATATCGAAAGCCTTGCGAAATCATGTGTCAATAGCCGTAGATAAAGGGTATATGAAAGGAACAGACAAGGGATTTGAACCACAAAAGGCATTGACAAGGGCAGAAGCTTCAACCCTATTATCGAGGCTAATCAACCGAAGCGATTTTCAAGGTAGAGAAAAGGTCCCTTATAATTAGGTCTAGTTGATATAACATAAAAGAAAGTAAATAATAAAGAAGTCAGCGTGACCCATAAGAATTACGCTGGCTTTCTTTATTATAGACTAGGTGGTACTGTTTTTGGTACTTGCCATAGTATATAATTCAATATAGTTGGAAGATTCAAGCAAAATTATCTTTTAAATGGAGAAGTTTTGGAGGAGATCATGCCCAATATATTAATTTGTAATAACACAAAAGAAAAATGCCAAGAGCTTGCTAGGGAAATATTAAAACATTGTAGCAGCGAGATGAAATCCCTGCAATATTTTACTAAAGAGGAAGCACTACTTTCATATTTGGAAGAAAGCAATCCTGAACCAAGTATATTGGTAATTGATTTGAAATTTGCACAAGATGGAGTCCAGGTTGCTCAGAAGTCCATAAAATTAAATCCATGGACTGGGGTAATATTTTATTCCGAAAGTGGCCAATGGGATTTGAAGGTTTACGAAATTGACCATGCATATGGACTAAAAGACCCTTTATCTAGTGACAAGTTAACCAGAGCAATTGATAAAGCAATTGATAAAATCCATGAAATCAAGTCCAACATTATTCCCATTAAAGAAAAGGGAGTAATTCACCCAGTAGAAATCAAAACAATACAATACCTTGAGCAGGATAGAAGGTTAATTCATATTCATACAGTGGAACAAGCCTATAGTGTGTATATAAAGTTTGATGATTTTGATAGAAATCAAAGACACTCTTTTATCCGATGTCATAATAGCTTTGTTGTTAATTTTCTTCATGTCAAAGGAATGCAAGAGTTCTATTTCTTAATGAAAAATGGGGATACAATACCAATCAGTAGGAGCAGAAGAAGCCATGCGCGAGAAGAATACGAAGCATATATTTCGAGACAACCGCAAACTATGTTTAATGGCCCCCCAAGAAGAAGAGATTGATTTTCTGGTATAATATAGATATAACCCTTAAGGTCCATGTATTAGAGTCGTAATAAAAGGAGGATTGTGTTATGTCCAACAGAGAAAAAATCATGAAATATTATGAAGAATTGGATAGAAGCTATTTTATGGAAGAGAACAAAGAACTTTCTCATAAAGATATTCCGTTTTCAATAGGATATGATCAAACGATATCTCAACCAAGCTTGGTCTTGAAAATGACGATTTTACTAGATATAGATGAGAACAGCAAAGTTCTAGAAATTGGTACAGGCTCTGGTTATCAAACCGCACTTTTGGCAAAAGCATCTAAAAAAGTTTATACAATAGAGAGAATCGAAGCGCTTCATTTGAAAGCCAAAGCAAGGCTAGACAAGGCTGGTTATTCAAATATAGAGTTCAAACTGGAAGATGGTAGCTTAGGCTGGGAAGATAATGCGCCATATGATGGGATAATGGTTACAGCTGCTGCCTCCAAAATACCAGAGAAATTGTTGGAACAACTAGGGGCAGGGGGGAAAATGGTTATTCCCGTTGGATCAGATCAAGGTCAAGACCTAATGGTTATTACAAAAAATTTAGATGGGAAAATTACCAAAGAAATCCTAGCAAAGGTTCGATTTGTTAGGTTGATTGGGGAATACTAAGGAGGAGATATTAGTGGAGTTAAAAGGGAAGTATGGCAGCGCTAAGGTTTTCGCGAAAAGCTTAGAAGATGGCGCGAAAGATCAAATCAAAGAGTTTTTAAATCAAGACTTTATAGAAGGCTCAAAGGTAAGGATTATGCCAGACGTTCACCAGGGTATGGGGTGTGTGATTGGTTTTACTGCAGATATGGGAGATAAGGTTGTTCCAAATATAGTTGGTGTGGATATTGGCTGTGGAATGCTTACCATTGAACTTGGAGATATCTTTATAGACCTTCCGAAATTGGACAGGATTATATCTAGTAAGATACCTTCAGCTAGTGATGTTCATAAGAACAGGAAGCAGGGATTTGATAAGATTCAGGATCTATACGTATATAGGCAATTAAGAAATACTAGGAGAATGGAGAATAGTATTGGTAGCCTAGGAGGCGGGAATCATTTTATTGAGCTTGGAGTAGATAGTGGGGACAATAAGTACCTAGTGATTCACTCAGGAAGTAGAAATTTAGGCAACCAAGTTGCTAGGATATATCAGAATATTGCTATTGATCTATGTAACAAAAATAGGAGAACAAGGGAACCCTACCCCAGAGACCTATGTTATTTGACAGGGGATAATAGACGGAAATACCTTCATGATATGAAAATTTGCCAAGAATACGCAAGCTTAAATAGGGAGGTAATGGCCAATATTATACTTCGCAGCTTATTTAAGAGAGGGTTAGATGAATTCATACATTTTGAGACCATACATAATTATATTAACTTTAAAGATAACATCATCCGAAAGGGAGCTATATCGGCCTATGAAGGAGAAAAAGTACTAATTCCCATTAATATGAGAGACGGATCTATCCTCGCAGTTGGAAAAGGTAACAAAGACTGGAACTACTCTGCTCCACATGGTGCTGGCAGAGTGTTAAGTAGAACCGCTGCTAAACAAGAATTAGAATTTGATGAATTCAAAGATACTATGAAAGATATATACTCTTCGTCTGTTCACAAGGATACATTAGATGAAAGCCCATCAGCATATAAACCCATTGATGAAATATTGGCTCAGATTGGGGAAACAGTTGAAGTGATTGATATTATAAAACCCATATATAATTTTAAAGCGAAAAACTAGACCAAATACTAGCCGTTAGGGATAGTGTAAATGGGTCAAGTCTTTGATATATTAGAGAGACAACTAATATAATCAAAGGATAACCCATATGAAAAAAGTAGCTTTAATCACAACAAACAAAATACTTGCACAAAGTTTGGCGGCTGCAATAAAGGCTATGCCAGACTGTGAGTTTGAGTTTTTTATTTTCCTTGATCCCCAGCAGGCATTGATAGACGCTGAAATATTTGGAATTGACGTAGCTTTGATTGATGGCTTGGAAAGAGACCTAGAAGGGAAAACTTCACTTTTGTCTTTTTGTGAATCTTTACATAAGAGTTTGGCAGACTGCCATCTCCTTTTGCTTGTCTCACAAGATGATACAGCAAGACGAGAGATGGCCGCGGAAGCAAAAAAGAAACAAATAATAGACGATTTCGTATTCTATGATGCCTCCCTTAAGTATTTATTCGCCAAATTGGCCGCTTTTTAATGGAATAATCTCTAGCAAGAAGTGGAATACTATTACAAATAATGTATATTCGTGATAACATAGCATATATAAATAAGCACATAGAAAACCTTTTAATACTTTTATGTTCCTCTTTAGGAGGTGTTTTTTTTCAAAACCAAACAGGTTGATTCTTTAAAACTTTTACGAATTAGCTATTTAGTTGTAATTCTAGCAGTTGCAGCTTTTTCCATTGGATGTGAAAAAGAAGTAAAATCCAATTTAATTATGTGTAATTTGGATGATTATTCCATGTACCCAAAATTTATTGAACAAACACTCCCCTCTTACCAAATCAAAAAATCCGAAAATAGAGCCTATTATATGGTAGATGATGGATTTATTGTAGAGGCCTACGACACTCAAGCTTTTGGGGCACAAACAACAGAACTTGCCCAGTATTGGTATCCACATTATCTTGCAACAGTTGTTATTGCAATAGACCGTGACCAAACGAATACCCTGATTAACAGGTGGAGCGACCTATCAGATATACAAGAAGAGGTGGGTTTTTCTAATACTCCTGTAAATAATAAAATGCTTTTAGCAGCTATGTCCTATGGTTTAGAGGGCAAAGACTATACCTTAAAAAAAGCCGTTAAACTTCTCAGTTCACTTCATAAAAACAACCTTCTTAAAATCAATTCTTTTGAATCTCCAGTTATTATCTGTTACGACTATCAATGTGCAGCACTAATTGAAGCTGGTCGAAATATAGAAATAATAGTACCCTTAGATGGAACACTTACATACGAAAAAGGCCTGCTTTCCAATGAAGCTTTGGTTTTTGAAGGAGATATTGAGAACACCTTACTTCAGACAAAACTCAGGTTATTAGATGGGGAAAGCGATTCTTCCATTTATCCAGACAAAGCTGCCTACAAAGTAGCCATAAAAGTCGGGGACTACGAACATTTTGGTGAAATTACGAGTAATGTAAGCCCTCTTATGGAAAGAAAAGTTCTAGGTGTCAAAAGATTCGTATCAATCGATTCTCGGGAGCATATATGTTTTGCACTAATTTATATGAGTATCGTAACCCTCTGGGTAGTACTAGTACTTAGGCGATCCCTACAAAAAGGAATTAGTTATTCTGCATTTTTTACAGGGGTCATACTAAATGGGTGGGCTTTAGTTAGGCTGATAAAATATCAAGTTGTATTAAGTGATGTGCTTTCCCGGTACTTATGGTACTCCTATTATATATTTCAATTATCCTTACCCTTACTGATACTATGGATGGCATGGGCCATAGATAAGCCCAAAGATGAGACCTTCCCCCCTAAATGGTGGAGAGCACTGGCAATTTTTATTGGGCTATTAATTATTTTTGTTTTCACCAACGATTTACACGGACTTGTATTCCAGTTGGACTTAACTCGCCCAGACTGGGCTATAGATTACACCTATGGTTTTGGATATTACCTAGTCTTCTTTACTTGCATGATGAACATTACTGTCGCCTTCGCTATAATGGTTAAGAAAAGCATTAAGAGTCCCAGAAAAAAAGCTTTTATACTTCCTCTTGGTGTTTTCATACTCTTCGGAGTCTATAATTATAAGTATATCGTTAGAGATCCTTTTGTTTACGAAACAGACATAACCATCGTCACAGGACTTTTTGTTATGCTCATGTTTGAATCATGTATACGTTCAGGTTTGATTCCTGTTAACACTAATTATATTGATATATTCACTCGTTCTCCATTAAAACTCCAAATCTTAAATAGCAAAAGAAAAGTTGTTTTAGCTTCAGCTTTAGCAGCCCCTATAAGCCATGAAATTATTGATAAAGCTATAGATTCATCTCCTATTCCCATATTACAAGGGGATGAATCCCTCTTATTCGCTAATCCAATTTCAGGTGGTTACGCACTTTGGAGTGAAGATGTTAGAAAACTTCAAAGCTTGTATAAGGAGATTAAAAAGTCGACGGAAAAATTGATAAAAGCCAATGCTATGTTGGCAGAGGAAGAAAAAATAAAGAGATCTATTAATGAAAAAATAGAAAAGCAACAACTTATGGAGCAGCTAGAAACTGAAATAACCAACAACATAGAAAAACTTTCAACAATGATAGAAAACTTAAAACACTCAGAGAGTATTCAAAAGGAAACCACCCGTGTTGCATTATTGCTTTGCTATATAAAAAGAAGGTGCAACTTCTTCTTCAAAGAAAAGGAAATGGTGACAATGGGCTCAAGTGAGTTAATTCAATATTTAGAAGAGCTTTCAGAAATCTCGAAATATGGAAATGTTCAGATTGCTATAGTAAATGAAATACAAGAGAAGTTATCTATCAGACACACCACTTTGTTTTATGATTTTTTTTATAGCATTGCCGACTTAGCCATTCGAGAGTCATGTCCATATGTTATCGTGGATATTGGAATCGAAGAAGATTTGCTTATAATGAGGATCCTTCCATCAGTTGAAGTAGGAGCTCTTGAGATAGAATTAAAACTTATGGATGCAATAATAGGGGCAAAGGGGAGGATTGTAAGAAAAGATGTAGAAGACACAATTGGCATAAGCATTTCTTTTCCGAAAGGAGGAACAGAAAATGATTGAGCTTTTTGCTGCTTCAGCTGCTACTCGTTTAGTCATCACCTTTATATTAGGACTCTGTTTTCTATTTCAAACACTTGCCATAATGCTTAACTTTTATCGCCACGATGGAACCACAAGGCGAGTTTTTGAAAATCTATTCGAGCTATCTATACTAGGCCAGCTTTTTATCTTTGCCATTTTACATGGCACTGTGGTAAGTGGATTTAAAAATGGGATTTTCCTATCGGTAGAATACGAGAAAATTCGGGTCGCCGCTTTTATTACCATTTTAGCACTTGCTATAACCGTATGTTTTCTTAATAGAACATTGCTGCCATTAATTGTTGTTTTATTAACCTTTATATCATTGCCAGCCGTAGAAAATTTTGTGGGTCCTTATTTCCCCGGATTGTTCCTTGGTACCCTGATATTCTTTCTAATTAGAGGCATAATAATATGCATATCTAGTTTGATTACAATAAAAACAAATATTTCTGCTTTTTCTATTATACAGGCAGTAGATACTTTACATACAGGTGTACTGTTTTCTGAAAGCGATGGGTACACAGTTTTGTCAAATCATCAAATGCAAAGACTTATGCTTCTATTAACAGGAAAAGTGTTTCGTAATTCTATAAAATTTTATGAAGCGTTATCTTCAGATGAACCTAGTTCAAGATATGAAAAAGTAGAGCTAGAGGGCCAAGGGGTGTATCTCTTGACTGATGGAACCGCGTGGATGTTCACTAAAACATATATAACTCTTCCAATGAAAAAATATATTCATATTTCTGCAGCAGATGTAAGTGAGAATTGGGCATTAACTTCCAAACTACAAAATCAAAATCTTGAATTAAGGAGAAAGAGTAGGGAATTAAAGGATACCATTGCCAACCTCCACACCCTAAGCAAGGAAAAGGAACTTGATAATGCTAAAATGAGGGCTCATGATATTATAGGGCAGCGACTTACTCTGTTGCTTAGGATGATACAAACGGAAGATAGTCTGGATTATGATTTGCTTACATCCCTATCAAAAGGACTTTTGGAAGAATTAAAAGCCGAGAACAATGAACAAAATATCTTTGAAGAGCTAAAAAGAATACAACAAATATTCACCCCCATAGGCGTGGATATTAAAATCAAAGGGCTATTGCCTGATAAAGAAGAGCAGGCATCTTTATTTGTAGATATAATAAGAGAAGCCTCTGCGAATGCTGTAAGACATGGCTTTGCCACGGAAGTTAATATAGAAATAGAAAAAAATGAGAATTCATACATTATGTTAATATCTAACAATGGACATACTATAACCAACTTCATTACGCCAGGTAGCGGCATCAAAGCAATGAAAAATAACATAGAGTCTCAAGGGGGGGATCTGGAAATCATTCCCTATCCACAGTTTAAGCTAAGGGTTAACTTACCTGGAGGTGAAAAAAGTGCATAAGGTACTTATTGTAGATGATCATGAATCCATGTGTGACTCCCTATTTCATGCACTTACCACTACAGATGATTTTATAGTGGTGGGAAGCTTGCATAACGCAATACATGCAGAGCTATACTGTATGAAATTAAAGCCAGACTTAGTTCTTATGGACGTCTGTACAGAAGGGGGAGCATCAGGTTTAGATGCAACGAAAGTAATTAAGGAAAAACATCCTTATGTTAAAGTAATAGTAATGTCAGGCTTTGATGAAATTACCTACTCACCTAGAGCCAAAGATGCGGGCGCAGACGCTTTTATTTACAAAAGCAAAAGTTTGGATTATTTTGTAGAGGTTGCCAAAGGAGTTATGGCAGGAGAATGTTTTTTCCCTGAGCCCAAAACCATTTCAACATCTATGGGTGAAGCGCCTCTAACAGAAAGAGAGATGGAAGTGCTAAGACTAATGTGTAAGCACATGACAAATAAGGAAATTGCAGATGAGCTTTTTATTTCAGAACACACAGTTAAGTACCATAAATCCAACATGCTAGCTAAGACAGGATTTGAAAAAGCCATTGATCTAGCATTTTATATGATTACCAATGGCTTAATCAATCCTCTTTACTAAGGATAAGAAAAACTATCCTATATGGCTAGGTTCAAAACTATAGATTATTGATAATATTAAATGAACAAGGAAATCTATATTGGATCTGGACATAAACATATAGAAGAATTAAGACCAAGGAGGTATGCAATATGACCCGTGTTGTGCTGATAATGCATCGCAAATCCATTGCTCAAGGCCTTATGGTTAAACTTCAGAATAGCCAGGATATCTGTCTGACCTATAGACCAGAATATGATAAGGCCAATGAATCGATTAGCCAAAACAAAGCTAATGTTGCACTAATCGAAGTTGCAGAATCCGGCCCCTATGATATGGACTACTGTTTGGCACTTTGCGAAAAACTTAGAACTAAAACCCCGAACTGTAAATTACTTTTAATGTTTCCCGAGCAAGATGTAAAGGGCATTAAAAAAGTCGTAGAGGCAAAAAGCGAAAAACTTATAGACGATTTTGTTTTCTACGATGTGACCATTGATTATTTGGCATCTAAATTGATGTCGATATAAAAGAATTCGAAAATGGATGGATAAAAGCTAAGCTAGAGTATGAAACTCTAGCTTTTTATTTGAAAACAATATGAAACCCCTGTGACAACATAATTGGGAAAAATTGACAAGGGAGCAGAGTAGATTTTTCTCTTTGTAAATGATAGAATATACTTACAATTTAAAGGAAAAATATATTTATATATAGTTAAGGAGAAAGAATTTGCTTGAGTTTTTCTTTGGCGAAGCCAATACCATGGCCGTCACATCAATTTATATAATAGGCTTAATATTTGTTATCCTAGTGCTACTCATCAGTGTAGATGATTTGCTTTGGGATATTTATTATGGGCTTGGGAAACTCTTTGGAAAAATATCTACACCTACAATAAATGC
>CAYLIF010000033.1:0-12660 GCA_964383845.1 uncultured Oscillospiraceae bacterium | reverse complement strand
GTAGTTTTTTCTTCTATTAAAATCACAAAAACTCTATTTCAAACTCTGGCTTACCGATAGTAATAATTCCCATGTCGCCATTTACCGTAACCATGTCTCCAGTGTTAATTAAAGTTGTTGCCTTAGGGACGCCATTGACCGCAGGTATCTTCATTTCTCTTGCAATGATAGAACTGTGGACCAACATCCCTCCCCTTCTTTCTATAATCGCTCCAGCCAATGAAATAATAAAGGTCATTTGAGGCTGCACACTATCAAATACTAGTATCTCTCCTTTTTCTACGCCTTTAAAATCTTCGATAGAATTTATGACTCTGGCCTTTCCTGCATAGACCCCAGGTGAAGATGGTTGTCCCACTAGCTGTCTTGCTTTCTCTTTAGTTATAGAGCTAGGGCTATCGGTCTTTTCTATTTCCTGTTTATCTTCAGCTGGCAATTCTATTTTTGCGCCTTCTGACATAGCTTTATAGACATCTTGCCATTTTTCAATATCGAAGGTCCCTGGGAGTCTGCTTATTTTACCTGCATCATGAAGCCTTTTAAGGCCTTCCATAATAAATATTCTCAATTGGTTTTCAAGCTTTCCAAGGAGAATATTATCATCATCTCTGAGTCGCCAACTAACGCGCCCGATTCTTAGCCATTGCTTAGCCACATCTAGATCATTCTGTTCTTCTGCGATATCGAAGTATTTATCCTCTAGCCCATCTCGGTCACGGTTATCTCCCAAGCTTTCATTTTTCGAGATACTCTTTTCTGGCGCAGCAGCTAAGCTGGAAATCACACGAAGAGAGACCTCTGGTGCAGCTTTTAAACTTGTATTATCGTAAGATACATCCATCTCATCATGTAAAAAATTTTCGAATTTACTTTTAAATTCCGATGGTTTCATTTGATCAAGAAGGGTCTGCCCGGAAATTTCATTTCCAAGTAAAATGTCTAGTTCATCCTTAACATCAGGTAATTCACTTAAAGTATCGGCCAATTTTAGCATATGGCTATCCCTTTTTTGTGCCATTAGATCCCCTGTCTTTAGTAGACCGATAAATTCGTAGGGATCAGAAGGCTGTACTAGGTCATTATAAAAAGATCCAAAATTTCTAATACCATTAGCAAAGGGAATGAAGTCATCCCAGTATATTTTTGCCCATTCAGAGTATTTTTCCCCTCTTTTGCCTAACTCTTCAATCAGTTCTTCCCTTTCAAGCTTTGCCGGTGACTTGCCGGCAAACATTGCTCCATCTGCCTTCAGTTGTGGAATCAAAACCCTTTCAACCTTTTCAGCTAAATCAATTAGATTTTGACCAGATGGGGTTAAGGTTAAGTACCATTGTCTATCTTCATCTTCATCCTTTTTGAAAACGGTAATAGGCCTTACTTGTAGTACTGTGAATTCATCTTGAATCCCAGTCCATTCGATATCAACGGGTTCACCGAAAACCTCTTCCAATTCAAGCGCACTATTATAGATGTTCGCAACAGAATCTGCTGTAAGGGTTTTATAATTCTTTTTAGCTTCCACAACTTCACCTGATTTTTTGTTTATCTTAAACCGTTCTGGTGCTTTCTTGTTATCCACTAACAAATTCAAGGTCCCTTTGATTGCTTCTACGATAATATGATCGTGGTCATTATTTGATGGATCAATAGTAAAGGCTAGGCCTGATACATCCCGATGCTCCATCTTTTGCACAAGGACTGCCATAGCGCTAGTCCCTGAGTTTAAACCTTTTTCTTTTCTATATAAAAGGGCTCTATCACTCCACAAGGATGCCCATACCAGTTTGATTTTTTCTATTACCTTTTTACTACCCACCACATTAATATAGGATTCATGAACTCCTGCAAAAGAAAACTCTTTTGAATCTTCGTCTGGAGATGATGATCTAACGGCAAACATAGTATCTTGTGGCCATTGGGATAAAAACTCCAGGAATCGGCTTTCAACGGCTTCTGGCAGGGTTCCCTTGGTAAAGGCATGTCTGATTCTTAATGCTGAATCCCAAATCTCTTCCCATCTCATTTCATCAGTTTTCTTCCTTACCAGTTCTTTATCAATTACCTCAGCAAGTTTGTTGGCTTCTAAAAATTCAAAATAACTATCAGTTGTAATTGCAAAACCTTCAGGAACTCGAAAGTTTTCTTTATAGCATAGAGAGATATTTTTGGATTTACCACCCACCTTATTCACAGGATATCCGTGTGCCTCGATAACAGGAATTGCATACTCTATTTGGGAACCCATTCTGCCACCTCCTGAAATCTTCTTACGTAGAAATATCTAAAAACTTCTACTACTACTAATGCTGTGGCTGAGGATTTCACGAAATCGGCTAGATATGGATGCTTTTTTATTAACATTTCACCCCAATGGTCTTTTTCTTCGGCCTCTGTCAGAAATCTTGCATTCCCAGTAATCGTTACCGCACTTATATAATTAATACTTCCAGGCTGGCTGGCCCTATTGTCCACCATAAAGGCCACCCTTTTGTTCTCTTCTAGTAGAAAATATTTTCTCGTCTGCTTAGGGGTTGCGAAAGCAACATACTTTAAATCCGGAGTGGCAACAAAACCAATCAAAGAAGTATAGGGCTGATTGTTTCCTTGAGTTGCCAATACTGCAAAATTTTCTCCTTGACATAATTCTCTTATACTTTCTTCAATTGTTTTCTCTACTTGATTAATCATAATCTCTCCCTATTCGTAACATATTAACAATATCAAATATATTATAATAAAAATGTCATAAATGCTAAAAAAGCTGTGCTTATCTATTTATTATAACCTAATAGGGGGGTAAAGGGAATAAACAAGAAGTTAATATTGATGGGTTTATGTATGAGTTTGCTGCTGTCCATCGGGGTAGAAGAGGTTGTATCAACAATCGATGGAAAACTCTATTCTTCTAGCCATATAGAGTTTAAGGAGGGCGAGTCCATTAAAGTAAATTATGAAAATACAGAAGAGATTGAAGTTTAGCTTAAATAATTTCAGCTGAAGTTTTTTCTATGTTTTTGATAGGTTTTCTTTTTTTCTGGGTATAGTAAAGTAAGTTGATGTAAAACATACGGGCTTCATTTTATTTCGCTATATAGATTCTATGTTTTAAGTAGAATGAATTAATGAAGAAAGGAGTTTACCATGGGAAGAGGATTAGGAATAGTAGGAGTGGTAATAGTTGTTCTGGTAATTCTTTGGATTGTTGGTGTGATTTAGTAAAAGTTGGTTTTTACTATTATGTAAAATAAATGCTGGGATGTCTGGTTCTTAAAAAGACCATGCGTTCCAGCATTTTGTTATCATTTCTGTAAAATATAACCCTTCTTTAGCTCTTTCGCAGCTCTCAGATCTTCAGCGCTCATAGTTTTTAAAGTGATAAGGTGAATAGTAACTCCTATCCCAACTACCATCAAGAAAATCTTAAGGTGAATAGAGGGGACAAGAATAGCAGAAATACTCAAGGTTGACCAAAGAAAAATTAAAGCCCCTATTTTCGTCCTTCTTGGAACTGCTTTATATACGAGATAACAGTATATATATGAGCCGAAAATTTTATGATTTATTAGCCAATTATACATTTTTTCAGAGCTTCTCACATAGCAGAAAGATGCCAACAGCAAAAATGGCGTAGTTGGAAGTACAGGTATAAAAACACCTATTACCCCTAAGGATAAGGATATAGATCCCAAAAAAATCAATAAATATTTCTTCAAAGAATTTACTTTCAAATTTCACCGCCAATATTATTCATAAAGCAATAAAGAGCAGAGTTCTCTGCTCTTTATCAACAGTTCAACCTAACTATTATTATAATACCTCAATTAAATATAAAACAAAAATTAAAAATATTGAAAACGGAATTGTATATTTAAAGGGATTCACTTTAACCCTATGAAACAAACTAAACTCGCTGAATTTATCTGTGGTCAAGATTTTTTTATCATTTAGCCAACTATATAGCTGTGCAAAGACTACAGTCCCAAGTATAATCCCAATTAGCCCACCCGTCATAGCATCAACGTACCCGTTACCAATGGCCCCTGCAATAGTCCCAGGGCAATATCCCAAGATTCCAAATCCCAGGCCAAACATAAGGCCCCCGATAGTTGCATTCTTAATAGACCCTGCTTTGGTTTCAACTTTAATTTGTCCCTTTGGATAGAATATACTGATACCAAGCATGGTAACTACAATAGCTGTAAGTATAATTTGTATCACGGTAAAGTCCGTTAATCTAAGCTGGCCCATTATAACATCGTATTTGGTAACTCCACCTTTTTGAAGAAGAAACCCAAATATTATTCCAATTACTAAACCCTGTAAAAGTCTATTTGTATTTTTAGTTTTCGTCATTTGCTTCCACCTCTACATTCCATAAATAAGAAAAGCCGAAGCTATCCCGCCAACAAAAAAACATATTGTCGCAATCCAGCTAATTGGCGAAAGCATGCTAGTCCCGCTAATCCCATGACCGCTTGTGCATCCCCCGGCCCATCTCGAACCTATTCCAAGGAATGTTCCTCCTATTATGGCAGCTATAAATCTTAGAGGAAAGCTATCTGATACTTCCCCACTCCACATTGGCGGAATTGAAACCAGGTTGAAATCTCCTGAGAGACTGGATGAGATAAATGCTCCAAGCACAATACCTAAAACTAACATTACTCCCCAATCTACTTCAGGTTTTTTCTTTTGATAATACTTATTCGCTGCAACCTTTTTTTTATTGAATAACCCATAAATCATTCCGCCAACCTTTAGAAAGCTGGTAGATGCTCCCAAGGGTTTTTTTGATATAAGAAGTGCCCCTATATTTAAAAGACCTATTAGAAGACCAACTATGTAGGGTGACCATTCTTTTAGAAGAAAATAGTCCATTTTTATTTTCCTTTCTTTTTATATATAAAAGAAATACACAATCAATGTGGTTACAACTAGAAATATAGCACTAAGACCTGAGCCTAGTTTAAGAAAATCCGAAGTTTTATAATTACCTGGTCCCATTACATACGCATTAACTTGGTGTGTTGGAATAATAAATGAATTTGAAGCAGAAACAGCAACCAATAAAGCCAATCCCCTTGGATCTATGGCAAAGTTTTCTGCCATTATTATTATCAATGGAACTAACAATACTGTAGCCGCAACATTAGACATAAATAATGAGAAAAAAGCTGCGATTAGACCTACTACAGCAATAATCAAGATAACATTCCAAGATCCAATAACAGTAATTATAGCTTCTGCAGTAAGTGCAGCAGCGCCACTTTTTTCAAACGCTATTCCCATAGGTATAAGACCAGCTAATAGAAATACAGTCTTCCAGTCAATAGCTTTGTAAAGCTCTTCTATAGTAATTACCTTACTTACGACCATAAGGGCTGCTCCTGTAAAAAAACACAAAGGAAGGGAAAAACCAAGGATTATTAAAAGAATCGAAATTCCCAAAATAGTTAAAGCATGTTTTTTCTTATCTGTTCTAACAGTTTCTTCTGGCTTTCTTACTTCACTGATAACAACAAAGTCTTTTGAATCTTTTAAGCTTGCAAGAGCTTCCCATCGGCCAAAGACAATTGCCTTTAACCCTGCTTGCATTTCTCTTTCAATAAATTTCAATCGATTGCCTTGGGTATCAATATATATAATTGGTTCAATCTTATAATTCTTTCTAAGAGCTATTTCTTCTATGGTTTTGCCGGATAGCTTAGATTCAGGAGGCATTATTATTTCCGCAAACCCAGCAATTTCTCTATCTTCTAATTGCTTGAAAACTTTAAGTTTATTCTTGGATTTCAGTTTAAATGCGTTGAAGAATTTGTCGATATTATCTTTTTCCCCAAATACCACAAGGGTCTGATTTTCGTTAAATCTAGTTTTTCTCCAAGGCACATATGTTATATCTCCAGAATCAGAAAGACCTAAGATATGTATCCCATAGTTTTTCCAAATCCCTAATTCTTCTATAGTGTTCCCAACCAAAGTATTCCCAGGTAATATATCTACCTCATACAACTCTTTTGGAAGACTATAAATATCCAAAAGCTCATCTTTGAGTATACACATGGACTCTTCGTTACCCGGAAGCAGTTTCCCGGTTACAAAATAAAAATATAAAATACCGCTTACAAGTAGGCCAACACCTATAGGGGTCACTGCAAATAACCCAAATGGTTCATATTCTCCGTCCTTAAGTAAATCATTTAATACTATCAGAGGTCCTGAAGCTACCATTGTTAAGGTTCCTCCGAGTATTCCTGCAAAACCTAAGGGCATTATCATTCTTTGAGGACTGATTCCAGATTCGCTACTCAGTTTTTTAACAGCAGGTAAAAATAAAGCCACAGCTCCAATGTTCTGGAGAAATGAAGAAATTAATCCTGTGGTTGTAGTAACTATGGCTATTATTTTATTTTCTTTGGTCCCTGCTTTTTTTATAATAAATTCTGCAATGTTATCTATAACTCCAGTATTCTCTATGCCATATCCAATTATCATAACTCCCATAATAGATATTACAGCATTTGAAGCGAATCCTGAAAAAGCTTCTTCTGTGGACAGTATTCCAGTCCATGCCAATATAAGGAGAATCATTATTGCTACAAAATCATTACGCAGTTTCTCAATTGTAAAACCAATTACAGCAGCAATAAGTACTGTGAAAACGATAATTATGTCTGTATCCATGGTATACTCTCCCTACTTTAACTATCTAATCTTCATCTAAAGCCTCAAGCATTTTAGCTCCACCAGCTATAACAATTGGATTGTAACCTTCTCTCTTAAGGTAGGAGTATCCTATGGTGGCCCTTTCTCCAGAACCACAAAGTACAAAGGTTGGAAGGTCATATGATAAATGAGCAAGACATTTATAAATATTATGCAAAGGAATATTAACTCTATTTTCCACCGGATCAGAGTCACCGAATTCATCACTTTTTCTAATATCCAGAAGCATAAAATCTCCATCTATTGAGACTTCTCGGTATTTCTTTGCCGAAATAGTCGCAACTTTTTCCAGTTCTTCTCCGTTGTTTTCCCATTGATTTGAGGAGTTTGGGAAATATCCTATTATATTATCAAAGCCTATACGTTTACAGTACCAATAAATTTCTTCTAAGTCACTGACATTGCCATCAGTAACGAATACTAGTTTTTCACTGGTCTTAAATATTGCGCCAAGAAACGTTGAAATACTTCTTTTAGACATATAAATTGTACCTGGAATATGTCCACCAATATGAGCTTCCTTTGTCCTTATATCTAATAGCAAAACATTTTCCTTGACTTCTTTTACTTCCTGGAAGGTTAATGCATTAAGTATAATGTCCTCACCAACAAAATCAGCTCCTTTAATATTCATTTCTTCCATCTTCTCAAAATACTGTGGCTTTATTCTCATTTTCCCAAGATTTTCGATGAACTCCTGTTTGGAATCTACTTGAAGTATCTTGTTATGTTTTTTTTCATAGCCTATAGTTGAAAAGGGTCTTTCGTCCATTGAATCTCCGCATGATGAACCTGCTCCATGTGCAGGAAACATAAGAACTTCATCTCCTAAAGGAAGAAGCTTTTCGAATATGCTATCATATAAAAGTCCTGTCATTTTTTCAAGATTTGACTTCCCGTAAAAATCTGTTCTTCCAGCTCCTCCCATAAAAAGGCAATCCCCAGTAAAGACCATATAGGGTGTAGAATTATCACTTTCATATAAAACATAACTTAAATGACCTAAAGTGTGACCTGGAGTATGAATTGCCTTAAGAGTTAGGCCATTTAGCTTTAGCTCAAAACCATCCTCTATTTTTTCACCGAAAACATATCCTAAATCCTCATGGCCAGATACATATATAGATGCTCCAGTTTTATGACCAAGTTCTCTGGCGCCAGATACATAGTCTTCGTTTCTATGTGTTTCTAGGATGTACTTTATTTTGAGCCCAGCTTTTCTTGCTTCCTTCATATAGATTCCTACATCTCTTACAGGGTCTATTACCGCAATGAACTCTTCATCTCCCACCATATATGAATAGTGAGCGATTCCCTGGGTTTCTATCTTTTTAAAATACATACGTCACTCCTCCTTAACAAATAGATTTCTATGTATGTTTACCCATATATCTGCATTTAAACCCGTCAGAAAAAACATGAAAGAATTCCTGCATCTCGGTATAAAAAAAGACTCTAGCATAAATAACAGCTAGAGCCTTCTTTTGTTTTTTAACCTTGCTCAGAATAGTTTACTTCTATGCAGAGCAATTATTCGATATTTTTAGTACCATCCTCTTAATTTCATAACGTCTGCTACTTTTTTAACTGAAATCATATAAGCAGCTTCTCTTAAAGTTACTTTGTACTCTTGGCTTAGGTCCCAGATATCGTTGAAAGCGTTAACCATTTCAACTTCTTGCTTATCTTCGACTTCTTTCTCTGACCAATAGTATCCATATCTATTTTGTACCCACTCGAAGTATGAAACTGTTACTCCACCAGCATTTGAAAGTATATCTGGAGTAACAATTACGCCATTTTCCTTGAATATAGCGTCTGCTTCTGCAGTAATAGGTCCATTAGCAGCTTCGGTAACTAATTTCGCTTTAATCAACTTAGCTTCTTTTTCTTGAATTGCATTTTCTAGAGCAGCTGGAATCATAATATCAACATCTAATGCCCAAAACTCTTCCAATGAAATTTGTTTTCCTTTTGGATATCCTACAAGAGTCTTATTTTGGTCTACATAGTCTGCCATGTCTTGGAAATCTAACCCATTCTCGTTGTAAATAGCAAATGTGCCAACTTTTGGAGACCACTCACCTATTGCAACAATGTTAGCGCCTTGACGTTCTACGTTTTTAACTGTAAATCTACCAACGTTTCCGAAGCCTTGAATAGCTACATTTGCCTTTTTCATATTTATTCCGGCTTTTGCCGCAGCTTCTCTTGTTATTACGCTAACTCCAAAACCTGTAGCTTCGTTTCTTCCTTGAGATCCACCCCATGAAACTGGTTTTCCAGTAAGTACTCCCATGTGATTGGCGCCAGTAAGTTTAATATATTCGTCTACCATCCAAGCCATTACCTGTCCATTGCTTCCAACATCAGGTGCTGGAATATCAATTTTTTCGCCTAAGTATTTGTATAGGCCTTGGATATATCCTCTGGATAATCTTTCAAGCTCTCCTTGTGATAGTGTAAGGGGATCAACTGTAATTCCACCTTTTCCTCCACCATAAGGTACTCCCATTACTCCACATTTGAATGTCATCCAAATGGACAGTGCTTTTACTTCATCTGGATTAACGCCTGGGTGTAATCTAATTCCACCTTTACCAGGACCTATAGCATCGTTGTGTAATGCTCTATATCCCTTAAATGATCTTAGAGTTCCATCATCCATTCTAACTGGAATGGAAACTTCAATGATTCTTTTTGGTTCTTTTAGCAGTTCATATACTTCTGGTCCCAATTTCAATGCATCGCATGCATGTTGTACTTGGGCTTGTGCACTTACGAGTGGATTTAAATTCTCTGTAGACATATAAAAACCTCCTATTATTTTAAGTATAGAAAAAAATCATAAAATAATTTCTACACCTAGCTTATCGTTTAAATAATAACACAATTAAATTTATTTGTAAACAAATAAGAATTGGATAAACAGCAACTTAGTGGCTATTGTTATAAGATTTGCTTTTTTATACACATTTTAACTCAATGGTGTTAAAAACTTTATATTTACCATGAAAACTGCTTGAGTATTATCCTAGTGCTACATCTAATATCATCATTAATGTGAATCCAAGTAAGCAGCCAATTGTAGCTATATCAGTCTTAGAGCCTCCTATTTCACGCTGTGCCGTAGGTATCAATTCTTCAACAACTACATAAATCATTGCCATTATATGATTTAAAATATAATCTTCATTAGAAACCCTTTCTTTGGCCTTTCCAAGGAGGTTCTTTGCCTTCTCTAAATTCATCTATACCCGGCCCACCTAGGTTTTTTAGTCTCCAGACTCCATAAATCAAAGTCAGGATTAAAACCGTAAAAGTTGTAGGAAAGCCCAGAAGTATGTTGGCCCATCCTAATTGTACCAAATCCCCTTTATCGAATAAAATAAACTGTATTGTCATTCTGAGAAAAAATAAAACAGCCCAAACAAGAGTTACTTCTACATAGGCTGGTTTTATATCTTTTCTAGAAAACCAATCCAGCTCCCACCCTCTTGTTAAATGACTAAGTAGTGCTGCTAAAGGTCTCCCTACTAAAACACTAATTAATGAAACTAAAAACAAAAAACCGCTAGCTATAACTTTCGGTAAAAAATAGTTAGCGGCGTTGTCTGATGCCAAAGCAAATCCCGAAGCAACAATTACTCCTACCATGCCAGCTAAAGCATATACCACACTCTGCTTTTTAAAAGATCGAAATATAGACAAAATAAGGGCCACAGATAAAGCTAGTATTATTCCGATTTTCAAATTAAAGACTATATTCCCTATAATATATAGAATGGGTGGGAAAAATGCATCAACTGTTTTACCTGTCACAAATTGCTTGATTTCTTCTGATATATCTTTAATTAATTCTTTCAAAGCAATTGTCTCCTACAGTTTATTGTAAGTTTCTTCCATTAACTCATCGCAATATATTACGGCATCCATATAATATTGAATTATTTGTTGTTCGTCTATATTTATTTGATCTGATAGAACTCTAACTTTTTCCCAGGACCCTTTTTCATAGTAATAAACAAGTTGAAGTATAAGATTAAGCTCTCCCTCTTCGAATATGAGAGCACTTTTGACATCTTGAGTAAGGAATATGCCTTCAAGAGCTCTCTCCATAGGTTGATCTAAAATAGCATCCAATGTTGAAAATAGTAGCATTCCAAAAACTTCATTGGTTCTGGGTTTAAAGTTGCTATGTTTTGATAATGATTCTCCAAAATGGGACCTTATAAGAGATAAGCGTATTAATTCAAGAGGTTTATTTGTAGCTAAATCTTGTAATATAAGTATATTTATCCATCTTTCTATTTGTTTAAAACCCATGTACACGAGAGATTTTTTAATACTATCTATAACATCTTCAGAGTCTGTTCGATTTCTTTTTGCAGTTTGAAGCATTCTATATGATAAATTTACATCTGTTTTTATTATTTCCGTCAATTTAATATAGGAGGGTTCAGGCTTCTTCAGTTCATTTAAAAGTTCTAAATAGCTTAGTTTTGGAGACTTTATCTTGTTTGTTTTTCCTATGATGTTTGGTTTTTCAAAGAAATACCCTTGAAAAAGATGAAATCCCATCTTGTCGGCTTTTTGGTATTCTTCTTCGGTCTCCACTTTTTCAGCAACTAAAATTTTACCATCAATAAGTGCCCGTTCTACTTCTCTTTTTATGGAATCTAATGGCGTTTTTAAGAGGTCGTATTTAATGATGTCCGAATGAGGGATCAAGGGAAATCTATCATATTCTTCGTTAAAATCATCCAAAGCAATTCTATATCCCTTTTCCTTTAATTCTTTCAGCCTACACATAAGTTTGTCATCTATAAATGTACTTTCTAGGACTTCAATTACAAGATTTTCAGGTTCTATTAATTCAATGGAATCTGAAAACAAAAAATCGTAGTCGAAATTAACAAATGACTTTTTGTTGTTGGAAATATCATTAATTCCCAATTCAAATAATCCACCTAAAACAGTTGCAGTGGCTATTTGGGCAGATGAATCATTAAAAGCCTTTGCCGTTATACTATCTCTATATAACAGTTCATAGCCATATACATTCATAGATTTATCAAATATAGGTTGTCTTGCTATGAACACTAGCCTATTCTCCCCTTTTCTCGAAATATCTTATTATCATTTATTTAAATGGTTTTTTACCAATATGAATATTTTATATCCCGTCCCATAAATAATAACACCTGCTATCACTGATGTGTATATAATTAAATTATTCATGCTTGTATTTCCGGAAAAATATAACAAAACAACTACAAGGCCATAGGTAATTTGGCTTGAAGTTATTCTAGAATTGTTGATAATTTTCCCAAAATCGTCCCTAATCTCGTCTTTTGATAAAAAAATCCAAGCTATAAAAAATATGAGCACCACGGCAACTATAAATATGTTCACCATATCTGAATATGCTCTACTGTTAAATGAAAAGTATTGCATATACAAACTCTCTGCTAGAAAAATAATCACTGCAATTATGCCAGCAATAAAGGGTGGCCCTCGTTTACCTTGAAGCTTGACTATAAAACCTATTGCTACTATAAATGGCAGCAAGTAGATGCTGTTTTGAGTGCTGATTGATAGATATACAGTCATTCCAAGTAGTGAGAAGATATCGAAAAAGGTTAATGCTTTTCCTGTAATGCCATTTATCATTCTAACAATTAAAATCACCCAAAATATTACAAGCACTTGAATACTTTTGTAAAATAATATATTTATTAATGATAAAAACACACATAGAAAGGCTGAATATTCATGTTTAGGGTCTATTTCTCTTGCAAGTGCCCAAGTTAAAAAAGCTCCTCCACCTATGTAGACCCCTGACATAATATCCTTATAAATAACCCACCCTATGATTAATAGAACCATTGAAATTATAATTATTATCCTATTGGTTGAATAATTGATATCTAT
>CAYLIF010000032.1:0-12734 GCA_964383845.1 uncultured Oscillospiraceae bacterium | reverse complement strand
TGTTTTGTAAAGGGAAAGTTGTCATAAGCTTTGAATTTCGTGACTTCATAGCCTTCAGCTTTTAGGGTAACAAGGTTATTAACCATTGTTTTAGGGTTACATGAAATATATAGTATTTCAGGAACATTCAAGGCCATTATCTTTGAAAGAGCCTTAGGATGGATACCGCTTCTTGGTGGATCCATGACTATTATATCTGGTTTTTCTTCGATAGAATCTATTACTTTAAGTACGTCTCCTTCTATGAATTCACAATTATCCAGATTGTTGTTCTCAGCATTCTTTTTAGCAAAGTGTACTGCATCAGCCATAATTTCTATACCTATGGCTTTCTTTCCCCTTTGTGCCAAGGCTTGGGTAATAGTTCCAGTTCCACAGTAAAGGTCAAAGAATACTTTGTCTTCGCTGGCTGGAATCATATCGAGGCTCTCTTTATACAGGTTTTCTGCGGCTAATACGTTGGTCTGAAAAAAACTAAAAGCCCCTACTTTAAAGGTTAGCCCCATCAGTTGTTCCCGATAATAGTCTCTGCCAAAAAGTATTTTTGTCTCGTCAGAAGCTACAGTGTCAGCTACATTATCATTGATAGTGCGAAGAATCCCTACCAAGGTTCCTTCTAACTGGCTAGTAAGGTTAAGAAGAATTTCCAAGAACTTGCCTTCATCAAAGTCTCCTTGAGAGGAAGTAACTAAGTTGACTAGTAACTCTCCCGTTCTTTCACCTTTCCTTATAACTAAGTGGCGTAAAATTCCCTGGTGTTGTTTTTTATTATAGTGTTTATAACCATTTGCTTTTGCAAAGGCTAATACTTGGGCTAAGATAATATTGAAATCATTATCAACAAGTTGACATTCATCTGTAGTTACTATGTTCATGAAGTGACCTTTTTGGTGAAGACCAAGAGTAATTTCCCCGCCTTTTACCATGTCTCCAAAGGTGTACTCCATTTTGTTTCGATATCGATATATTTGCGGTGAAGGCTGAAATCCCATGTGTTCCTTAGGTTCTATACCATATTCGGTCAACAGGTCATTTACTTGTTTTTCTTTTATCCTTAATTGTTCATCATAAGATATTCCTTGGTATAGGCAACCTCCGCAAAAATCTTTGTGTGGACATGTTTTCATTAAAATTCTCCATATTCATCGAAAAAACGCGCTTTGTACTCTAAAAATCTATCTTCATCTATAGATTCTCTAATGTTCTTCATCAGGTTAACAAGAAAGTATAGATTATGATTTGTCATTAACATACCTGAAAGCATTTCATTTGCTTTAAAGAGATGACGTAAGTATGCTCTCGAATAATTTTTACAAGTATAGCACTGACATTTTGAGTCAAGGGGAGTAAAGTCTCGTTCATATTTTTTATTTTTAATGTTAACGGGGCCTCCTGAAGTTAACGCCATACCGTGGCGGGCAATCCTTGTGGGCAAAACGCAGTCAAAAAGATCAACACCTCTTTCAACTCCTTCAAAAAGACAATCTGGGCTTCCTACCCCCATAAGATATCGGACTTTTTCCTTTGGTAGTTCATCTATTGTTTCATCAAGAATCTCATACATAAGTTGCTTAGGCTCTCCCACAGAAAGACCACCAATTGCATATCCAGGTAGGTCCATGGCTACGATTTGCTTTGCGCTTTCTCTTCTAAGGTCTGGATACATCCCCCCTTGCATTATACCAAACAGAGATTGTTTTTCAGTGTTAGTATGATATGCTTTACATCTCTCTAACCATCTAGTAGTTCTCTCTAGTGAATCCCGAACATACTTTCGGTCTGCGGGGTATGGAGGGCACTCGTCAAAAGCCATAATTATGTCGGAGCCTAGAGATTCTTGGACTTTCATAGATGTTTCAGGGGTAAATTGATGAGAACTCCCATCAATATGTGACTTAAACTCTACCCCTTCTTCAGTTATTTTCCTTAAATTACCCAAACTAAAAACTTGGAACCCTCCACTATCTGTTAGAATAGCTTTATTCCAGTTCATGAATTTATGAAGACCGCCTGCTTCTCTTATCACTTCATGGCCAGGTCTTAGATAAAGATGATATGTATTTGATAGAATAATTCCTGCTCCCATCATTTCCACTTCTTCAGGGCGCATTGCTTTTACAGTGGCTGCTGTTCCAACAGGCATGAAAACAGGAGTTTCTATAGAGCCGTGAGGAGTTTTTAAAATTCCTCTGCGGGCTTTTGATTTTGGGTCAGTTTTTAATAGATTAAAATTTACAGCATCCATAAATAGTCCTTTCGATTATTCAATAAACATGGCATCGCCATATGAGAAAAAACGATATTTTTCTTTGATTGCTTCTTTATATGCCTTCAGGATATTTTCTCTGTTATAAAGAGCTGAAACAAGCATTAAAAGTGTGGATTTTGGCAAATGAAAATTTGTAATTAGGTTATCTACAATTTTAAAGGTATATCCTGGATAAATAAAAATATTAGTGTTCCCAGAACCAGAAGGAATCCACCATGATTTTTTGTCTTCATCAAAGAGGGCGGCACTTTCTAAAGTTCTAGCAGAAGTAGTCCCTACTGATATTATTCTACCACCTGAAGCTTTGCTTTCATTTATGGTTTTAGCCACTTCTTCCGAAATATAATATTCCTCAAAATGCATTCTATGATCTTCTATTTGCTCACATTTAACGGGTCTAAATGTTCCAATACCAACGTGAAGAGTAACACTTACAACTTTAGTCCCTTGAGCTTTGATTTCTTCAAGAAGTTCTTGGGTAAAATGGAGTCCTGCAGTTGGTGCAGCAACAGAACCCTCTACATCACAGTAAACTGTTTGATAACGTTTTTGATCTTCTTCTGTGCTTGGTCTTTGGATGTAAGGTGGCAGAGGCATTTTCCCCAACTCCCATAATATTTCAGAGAAGTCACCTTCATAATAAAACTTCACTATTCTAGTTCCGTCTTCTCCAATATTAATAATCTCAGCCTCTAATTGTGGAGCACTAGAGAAAAAAACTCGGTCTCCTACTTTTAGACGTTTTCCAGGACGAACCAAGGTTTCCCATTTATCTTCTTTTATTCTTTTCAACAATAAAAATTCAACCTTAGAATCGCTTCCAACCTTTGAACCATAAAGTCGAGCAGGTATAACTTTACTGCTGTTAAGAACCAAGCAATCCTCTGGCTGAATATATGATTTTATATCATAAAAGTGCTTATGATCTATAGTCTCGGCTTCTCGATTAACAACCATTAATCGAGAATAATCTCTTTTATCGAGAGGTTGTTGGGCGATAAGTTCTTCTGGAAGATTGTAGTCAAATTCATCTATATGCATCAATGCACCTTTCTAATTATTCCAAGATTCGATTTTTATATCTGTAAAGAAATAGTTTAACATATATTTATAATCATATCCTAGCTTACCCATGGCTATAATACTATCTTGAGCCATACCAACACCATGACCCCAGCCTAAGCCATAAAATGTTATTGGAGTTTTTAGTTGAGATTCGTTGCCCAAGTTTATTTCAGGTGTGAATGTATCGCTTGGGATAGAGTCCTCTTCTTTAGGTAAAACTGTAACCTTTCCGTTGGAAATAGCCAATGAGCCTGCTACAACGTCTCTAATTCTACCATCTATCCCGATTATTTGTAGTGTTTTGCTATAACTCCTTTGTTCGTTTAGATTAATAACCGTTACACTACCGGAATTTTCAACTTTACTAGTTGAGTTTTTCAAAGCCTCATCTAAATCTTTAGGACCTATGGGACTAAATGAAAACATGCTAGATTTTATAATGTTGGCACCTAAAGCACTCCTTAGTGCATTAGCAGATAAAATCGTTTGCTTTCTTTGGTCCCAAACAGCTAGCTTTGATACGGTTCCTGAAGCATTTCTTTTAGTTATAGTAACGCTGCTTATATCGCCAACAGAATGGCCAGCTTTATTTAATAGATCTGCTAGTTCCTGAAAGGTATAGGTTTTTTCCCATTTGTATAGGGGTGAAAATTCATCACGAATTCCTCTTAGATATCCAACTTTATTACCCCAAATGTCTTCAACATTATCAGTGTGACCCCCATCATTTTTTGAATAATATGCTGAAACAGTTTTTCCATTATATTTAATAACTAAACCTGCAGTCTCTTTACAAGCTTGATTTGTAGAGGGATATTCATTTTTATAACCCTTGTAAACCTGGCAATGGGTTGTTCCACATATATCGTAACCTGATGCTCTATGTCTTCCCATGTTTGAAATAGCATAACTTCTTGCACATACAGCTTGGGCTTTGAGTGTCTCCAATGGGCTCCGTTGCCCAATCTCTGAATGAATCACCCCACGGACGTAATCTTCTAATTCAACATAATTTATCAGATTCATCCTGTTTTGATCTACAGGGAAAAAACAATATCCTCCTCTATACCCATCTGCATTTGCATAAATTACCTCCCCTTTTTCAAGGGGGAATATACCTTGATCAGCAGATAATGAATCTGCAATTATGTTTCCATTTTCATCTTCAATTTGAACTATACCATTTGAAATCCATGCTGTGGCAGACTTAATTTCAGGGAAGGATGAAATCACTTTCCAGCCATTATCATTTACTTCTCCTATAGAAAGCCCAGATGAACATGAAATTTTAACTGATGTAACTTCCTTATAGTTATATGAAAGACCTACCTTCAGATACTGTTCATTGGCACCATAAGCTAGTGTACCCATACAAATAAACAGAAGAAGGAAAAGACAACTTCTTCTTAATATTGTTGCTATTGAATTTTTAATTTTAATTGTCATAATTCTTCATCCCTTTCGATTTCATCCAAAGCAATTTGCCTTGGTTCTGGAGATGGAATACCCAATAATTGGTAGGCCTTATCTCCTGCGATTCTTCCCTTTTGTGTTCGGTGCATAAAGCCACATTGGATTAAGAATGGTTCGTTGCTATCCTCTATAGTAACTCGTTCTTCCCCTAATGCTGAAGCAATAGAATCAATTCCCACTGGGCCCCCATTAAATCTTTCAATTATAATTTTTAAAATTTCTCGGTCCAAACTCTCTAAGCCATAGCCATCTACCCTTAAGGCATCTAGAGCATCTTTGGTACTGGCTTCTTCGATTTTTCCATTGCCTCGAACTTGGCTGAAATCTCTTACCCTTTTTAAAAGTCTATTTGCTACTCGAGGAGTTCCTCTGGATCTCTTTGCTAGTTCAATAAGAGATTGATCATCTATTTCAATACCTAGTATTTTAGCCGAACGCTTTAAAATAATTTTTAGCTCATCAATGGTGTAAAGCTCAAACTTGCTAACCACCCCAAATCTATCTCTGAGGGGAGAACTTAAGCTCCCAGCTCTTGTTGTTGCTCCTATAAGAGTAAACTTTGCTAGGTCTAATCTCAAAGACCTAGCGCTAGGTCCTTTTCCAATAATTATATCTAAAGCATAGTCTTCCATTGCTGAATAGAGAATTTCTTCTACAGCTCGGTTTAGCCTATGGATTTCATCTATAAATAATACATCATTTTCATTGAGATTTGTTAAAATAGCGGCCAAATCTCCAGCCCGCTCAATAGCAGGCCCAGATGTAATTCTGATTTCAGTTTCCATTTCATTGGCAATAATACCCGCTAGGGTTGTTTTTCCAAGACCAGGAGGTCCATAAAACAAAACATGATCCAAAGCTTCTTTTCGTTGCTTTGCTGCCTTTATAAACACTTTCAAATTATCTGTAGCGTTTTTTTGACCAATGTAGTCTTCTAAGAGATGAGGTCTTAAACTAAGCTCTTGAAGTTCTTCGCCATCTTTTAATTGGGCCTTTGTTTGTTCTCCTTTTTCCATATTAAGATTTAGTCCCCTCTCTATATATTAAAATAATCGATTAAGCGCTTTTTTAATATAATCCTGGCTGGACAAGCCTTCTTCCGTTATATTAGATAATGCTTGAATTGATTCAGATTTTGAATAACCCAAAGAACATAGAGCATTAAATGCTTCTGTTCTTTGATCTGTAAAGCCACTACTGTCAGTAACAAGAGTTGGTTCACCCCTACTAGCATTAGATAAATCTTCTAAAGCACCAAGTTTATCTTTTAACTCCAGTACAATTCTATCTGCAGTTTTTTTGCCAACTCCAGGTGCTTTTGTAAGCAAGGCGGTGTCTTGAAAAACAATGGCTTTTTTTATCTCATCTGATGGAAGCACTGATAAAATTGATAAAGCTGCTTTTGCACCTACTCCATTAACAGTAATCAATTGTTCAAAGAGTTTTAAGTCGTCTCTGTGAGAAAATCCATAGAGGCTTACATCATCTTCACGTAATATCATTTTAGTAAAAACCTTTATGATTTGTCCGTCTTCCGCTAAATGTACAGAAGAATTACCAGGAACAAAAACAGTATAGCCTAAGCCATTTGCTTCAATTATTACGCCTCCATCAAATCTTCCACCTAGGGACCCCTTTATGTAGCTAATCATTTATCTTTACCTCCAGCTATTACAATGACATACAGCAGCAGCTAAGGCATCTGCTGTATCATCAGGTTTTGGAATGGTTTCTAAAGATAGTATTCTTTTAACCATTTGCTGTACTTGGTTCTTATCGGCTCTTCCATATCCAACTAAAGCCTGTTTTATCTGTAATGGTGTATATTCATATAAAGGAATATTCTTTTCTGCTGCAGCTAGTATAATAACACCTCGTGCTTGGCTTACAAGAATGGCAGTTTTTGAATTGGTATTAAAAAATAATTCTTCTACACTCATGGAGTCTGGTTGATGCTCATCAATAATATCACAAAGATTATTATAAATTATTTGCAATCTTTTTTCCATAGGTTGGCCGGCTTTTGTTAGAATAGCGCCAAAAGCAATCGAGCTAAAAAAGTTTGCCCTTTGCTCTATAATTCCCCATCCTAATGTTGCGTATCCAGGATCAATTCCCAGTATTTTCATGGTCACTCCATATTTTTCCAAATTTGATTAAAAGCTGTTGCAAATGCTTCTTCTTTGAGATATTATTATACTATACAAACATATGTTTGTCTACTAAAAGCACCCCTGGAATGGGGCAATAAGGACATAGGGAGGCTTCGATGATAACACATATAAGGATAAAAGATTTTGCAATTATAGAAGAAGTTGAAATGGATTTTAAAGAGGGTCTAACTGTTATAACTGGTGAAACTGGAGCAGGAAAATCCATTATGGTAGAAGCTATAAGCCTTGCTTTAGGAAGTAGAGCTGACTCCACCTATGTACGTTCAGGAACAGAGAAAGCCATAATACAAATGATTGCTGATGTAGACGGAGAAGAGGTGATTATTACCCGTGAAGTTAATGCCAACGGGAAAAATATCTGTCGAATTAACAATACCATCGTCCCCTTAACCGAGCTTTCAAATCTAAGCAAGAAAATAGCAGATATACATGGTCAATATGATCATCAATCTCTTTTAAATGTGGACAATCATATACTTTTGGTTGATTCTTATAATGCGGAAGACATCCTTCCTAAAAAAGAAGAGATTTCTCAGTTATATGGAAAGTATATCGGATTAAAAAACAAACTAAAAAAACTTAAAGACAATACTGAAGAAATTGAGCGATCTAGAGATTTTATGCAATATCAGCTAAATGAAATACAACTAGCCCAGCTTTATTTAGGCGAAGATGACGAATTGAATTCAAGAAGGATTATATTGCAAAATGGCGAGAAAATATTTCAAAAACTGGATGAAGCATACTCTTGTTCCAATGGGGAGACCCCTTCGGCTCTAGACAATATTTACAAATCTCTTGCAGCCCTAAAAGAGGTATCAGGATTTTCTCCTGAAATTGAAAAGCTAGAAGCAGAATATAAAGATGCTTATTACAGACTTGAGGATGCATCCAAAGAACTTCTAAACATAAAAGAACAAGTGAATTTTTCTCAAGATGAACTAAATGAGATTCTTTCTAGACTGGACTTAATAGACACATTAAAGAGAAAATATGGAGGAACCATAAAAGAAATTCTTTTATTTGCTGATTCACTTACTCAGCAACTTGATACATATGAAAACTTTGAAGATATGGAAGAACGATTAGAAAAGGAATTTGATGATATTTCAGTGGTTTTGTCAGAAAAGTGTACAAATCTCTCTGCTTTAAGAAAAACATCTGCCAGACAACTTGAGACTGGAATACATGAAGAATTAAGAGAACTAGGGTTTTTAAATTCCACGTTTTCAATATCCATACAAAATCTTGCTGGATTTACTGATAATGGTAGTGATAAAGTTGAATTTCTTATAAGCACTAACAAAGGTGAACCGTTGAAACCTCTTTCAAAAATAGCTTCTGGTGGCGAGATGTCTCGAATTATGCTTGCATTTAAAAAGGTAATTGCTGATTATGATGATGTTTCAGCTATGATATTTGATGAAATTGATTCAGGGATATCAGGAATTGCAGCTTCTGTGGTGGGCAAAAAATTAAAGCAGATAGCTAAAAACCATCAAATAATTTGTATAACACATTTACCCCAAATTGCAGCCTGTGGAAAAAATAACTTTCGTATTGAAAAGCAAGAATCCGACACCCATACTTTTACTACTGTTATTCCGTTGAATCAAAGTGAAAAAATCAGAGAAATCGCCAGATTGTTGGGAGGAGAAACCATAACAAATACTACTCTTGAAAGCGCTAAAGAGCTTATTTCAGCGTCATCTTAATAAGTTCAAAATCAGACATTAAAATTAATAATTACCCTTTAAATGACATATTTTTAAAGAGGTATACAATAATAGTATTATGTAGCCTATAAAAAAGAAACAGCTAAGTTAGCCGTTTCTTTTTTAATTCTTATCTTAAAGTTTATTTTTCTTCATCTGCATCAGACTCAGTTGTTTCTTCTACAGTCGCTTCTTCTGTTTCGACAGTTTCCTCTACAGCCTCTTCTTCTGTTTCTACAGCTTCTTCTACAACTGCTGATTCTTCTGCAGCTGTTTCAGTTGTTTCAGCAACTTCAACTTCATCAGTTGTTTCAGGAGTCTCTTCCTCTTCTTCGTAAATAGGAGGCTCTAAGGTTTCCTTGATACTAAGACTGATTCTCTTTTTCTCTTTGTCGATTTCAAGAATCTTAGTTGAAACTTCTTCACCGATTGATATTTCGTCATTCAAATCCGTAACTCTTTTGTGAGCAACTTCAGAGATATGCACTAGCCCATCCAATCCTGGTTCTAATTCCACAAAAGCACCATACTCTTTTATTTGAACTACTCTTCCAGTTAAGATTTGACCAACTTGATATTTATCATCGATGATAGACCAGGGTTCAGGTTGAGTTTGTTTCAGACCCAAGGAAATTTTTCCTCGTTCTGAATTCATTGATAACACCTTTACATTGATTTTCTCTCCAATAGAAAGAACTTCTTGTGGGTGTTTCAGTTTTCCCCAACTGATTTCGGAAATATGGAGCAATCCATCAATTCCGCCTATATCAACAAAGGCACCGTAATCGGTAAACCGCATTACAGTTCCCTCAATTATATCGCCTACATCCAGCTTTTCCCACACTTCAGCCATTTTGCTTTGACGCTGTTCAGCTAAATATGCCTTGTGAGAAAATACTGCTTTTCCTTTGTATTTATCTACACGGCTAATTTTGATTGGGAGTACATGACCCATGAATTCTTCTGCATTTTCAATAAATCGATCTGACAGTTGAGACAAAGGAATAAAACCTGCTACTTCTTTGTAGCTAGCAATTACTCCACCATTTACAACTCGAACGACTTTTACATCAATGGTTAATTTGTCTTCAAGAGCTTGACTGATTTCTTCCCAGTTTGCATTAACTTGAAGCTTTTTCTTGGAAAGCATTATTGTTCCATCGCCATCATCGGTTTTAACAACCTTGGCTTGAATCGTATCTCCTTCCTTATAAACTTCGGTAATTATTTGGTCTGCTTCGAGATCCAACTCTTCTTTGGGAATCACTCCATCTTTCTTGCAACCTAGATTTACGATAATCTCTTTATCGGTTACCTGATGAATAGTTCCTTCTACAATTTCTCCAAGCCTCGGTAATCTTAAGGATTTTTCAATGGCCTCAAGATAATCTTCCATTTCGTTTCGTTCTGTGATAACTTCACTCATTTTGGCAATAACCTCCTCAATATCTGACACAGGCGTCGATGCGCCTGCCGCAACACCAATCTTACTACATTTATCAATTGTTTTCAATGATAAATCTTTATTATTTTCAACGAATATTGTGTTATGGCAATATCGGCGAGAAATATCAACTAACTTTTTTGAATTCGAGCTATTTTTCCCTCCGATTACCACCATAACATCACATTCTTTTGCCAAAGACTTGGTTGCTTCCTGACGATCTCTTGTAGCTGTGCAAATTGTATTTTCAATTGAGACATCTTTATGAGATTTTTTTAAAGCTTCGCCAACTTCATGGAACTGTTCTTCATTTATTGTTGTTTGGGCCACAACTACAATTGAATCGCCAGGAATTTCACTTAATTCTTCAGCAGCTTGAACAACAAAAATATTACCCGGTGCTTTTGCCCAGCCCACAATTCCCACAACCTCTGGATGATTTTTATCTCCAACAACCACAACTGTCTTTCCTTGAGATGATGCTTTCTCAACAAGCCTTTGAATCTTAACTACATAGGGGCAAGTTGCATCAATAACTTTTAAGCCTTTTGCTCGGGCATTATTAAAAAGTTCCCTGCTTGCACCATGGGAACGAATTATTAATATATCCCCCTCTAATCCATCTTCCAAAGACTCTAATATATTTAAACCTTGTTCCTTAAGTTTATCAGTAACCCCTTTGTTATGAATAAGTTGCCCATAAGAATATATCCGTTTGCCCTGTTCTTCCGCTATAATTTTATCTGCCATTTCCATTGCACGAGTTACCCCAAAGCAAAAACCACATGGAACAATCTTTTTAATCTTTGGCATATCTTTCACTCAGCCCTTCCAAAAATTTTTTAAATGCAGCTTCAGAGCCATTTTCTGTAGGATAATAATATATAATGCCTTCTTTTTCCAAATTATCAGGAAGATAGCTTTGCTTTTTATAGCCTCCAAAATCATGGGGATTCAAATACCCTATTCCATGTCCTCTGTCTTTTGCAGCAGAATAATGACTATCTGATAAGTGAGCTGGAACCTGGTCAATTCGCTTTTTTTGTAAATCTGTTTGTGCATTTCTTAATGCCTTATATGCAGAGTTGGATTTTGGGCAAGATGCAAGAAGTATAACAGCTTGAGCAAGGTTGATTTGTGCTTCTGGTAGACCTACCATGAGGGCTGCTTGAACACAGGCTGTAACTATAGATATAGCTGTAGGATAAGCCATCCCTATGTCTTCTGATGCTATGACCATTAATCTTCTTCCTATCATTTGAAGGTCCGCACCTCCGTCTAAAAGCCGAGCTAAATAATGAATTGCAGCATCAGGATCGCTTCCACGGATTGATTTTTGTAGGGCACTTAATAGGTTGTACTTGTCTTCGTTCTTATCATAAAAAGTTGTTTGCCGCTGCATAGCTTCCCCTACAAGGTCTAGGGTAATCAATTGTCTCTCACCCATATTACCTGCCAGGAAATCCAATGTCTCTAATGCAATTCTTGCATCTCCAGAACTCATGTCTGCCAGAGCATATAATGCCTTTTCTTCATATTTTATATTCAAAGCACCTAGCCCTTTGTCTTTGTCTTTCAATGAATTTTGGAGAATGGTTAGAACTTTTTCTGTAGATAAGGGTTTAAACTCAAAAATACTGCGAACACGGCTAAGAATAGCGTTGTTCACAGCAAAGTATGGGTTTTCTGTTGTAGAGCCTATAAATCGTATGGCTCCTTCTTCAAGGGCTTTTAAAAGGCTATCTTGTTGCAATTTGTTCCATCGATGAAACTCATCAACATAAAGATAGGTTGTTTCTTTCATTAAACCGAAATATTTATGCTTGGCTTTTTCCAGGATTTCTTTTAATTCTTTTATTCCTGTTGTGGAGGCATTTAACTCAAAGAAATCCGCATCCATTTCACCTGCAATAATTCGAGCAAGGGTTGTCTTTCCTGTTCCTGAAGGTCCAAAGAAAATTGCGGAGTTAAATGTTTTGTTCTTAATGGAATTATAAAGTAAAGACCCTTTATATAAAAAGTGTTCTTGACCAATAACCTCTTCTAATTCAGTTGGTCTCATTCTTGTAGATAATGGAATCATTCTTACTCCGAATCATTACGTTTATAGCCTAAGGCTGTAATAACTAAAATTCCCAAGTTCAATAAATATGCACCTATGAAAATATGAAGCAATGTCCCTTCATTAGCAATAGAATAAATAGTCAATATAGCAAATATTAGATGAACAATGCCGAAAGCAATAGAAATTCCATATTTTTGGTTAGCGTTTCTTTTCTCATAGCAAACCATTAACTGTCGTAAAAAAGAAACGGAAGCTATGAAAATAACAAAAATACCAAGGAGAAAAAAATCGATATTTGTGTCTATCATTATAATGATTCCAAATGCAATAAAAACACCTCCTAAGGATAAATCCGTAAGAGAATAAAAGTTTTTATTTCTTTTATATGATGAATCTAGAATCAAGCTGCCCCCTTGTAATACAACAGCTATTCCCAATAAAGTCGCTACAGTATATATTTTGATTTGGGGATTTGAAAGAATTATAAATCCCATAGCTAGAATACCTAATCCCAATAAAATTCTGAATA
>CAYLIF010000031.1:0-13480 GCA_964383845.1 uncultured Oscillospiraceae bacterium | reverse complement strand
AATACTGACACTGTAAAACCCCTTGATTTCAAGAGGTTTTGTTGTTTTTTAGAGTGAAATTAATTAATGTATCTGGTATAATTAAATTAGCAAGTTAAGCAACAGTAACAGGCGCCGGAGACATAATATCCCTTACTTACAATTTAATGCGAATAAGTAATTCCACTTAGATGCATGTTTTAGTTCATCCGTGTAAATTTCTGTTATCATATTTCTATATGACAAAAACTCAAAACCAAATAGTACCATACGATATCTTTCAACGGCTGTTAATTCACCAAATACGGCTTTTGAAATTCCTTCACAATAACTATTTGGTCTATCAAATGGTACTTCTGGAGATGGTGGTAGATCTTGACCGGTTACTTGCCAATAAATTTCTCTTAACATCATTGCATGTTTTTTTTCATCATTTATAATTGGCATAATAATTTCTTTTTGATCCTGCGGTGCTATGCTGAGTAAATAACCATAAAACAATTCATCTTCTCGTTCATCATTTACGGATTCAGCTATTATATTAAGGGCTTCTGGGTAGGCGTATGCCGGCACATACATTTGAGTAGGGTAATACTTATTATAGGTAAATAGATATCCTGGAAATGCTGATTGTTGAACACAATTATACATAGATTTTGCCTCCTTTATTTAGTACAATATAATATGTTCCATTCCAATGAATTGCTACCTCTATATAAGTCAAATGATGGGAAAGCCTCTGAAACAGTCTCTAAAGGACGTGAGATTTCATTTAAACATCTATGTTGTCCCATTTCCATGCAGTAACAAATTCCTTGAATTTTTCTTCTACAGGAGAAAGATATCTATTATTGCAATATACAAAGCTAAAATTCCTATTAAGATTTAAGTCTTTAACTTCATATTGATTTAAATGTCCTGAATTGACTTCATATTTTACTGAAATCTCAGAGCTAAAACTAATGCCAACATTTAAGGATACCATTTTTTTTATTGCTCCCAAACTATAATTAATTGTTTGGGACCGAAATATGCTTAAATCAAGTTCTTTTTCTTTCAAAGCGTTTTCAATAAGCAATCTTGTTCCGGATCCTTCCTCTCGAAGCACAATCTCTTCTCCTATTAAATCCTGGATGGTAAGAAAGTCAGTATCAATTCTTTTTTCGGGAGAAGTTATTAGCACTAATTTATCTTCATAAAAATCTATATAATCAATTCCTTCATAAGAATATTTTGCGCCAATAAATCCAAAATTTGTTATCCCTGAAAGAATATCTTCTACTACTTCTTTGGAATCCTTGTGATGAATGTAAAAAAGAACTCTAGGATAAATTGCCTTAAATCCCTTGATAATATGAGGGAGAAGATATTGCTCCGGTATAGTACTAGCATATATTTCTAATACCCCTCCAATATTATTTTTGTATTGACTAATTGCTACCTTAGATTTATCACGGATATTAAGCATTTCTACAGCATATGGGAAGAGCTCTAAACCCCCTTCAGTTAGGGTAACATTTTTATTTCTATCAAATAATATTGTTCCTAATTCTCTTTCTAATTTTTGAATATTGCTAGTAATAGCTGGTTGTGAGAGAAATAATACATCAGCTGCCTTAGAAAAACTTTTTTCCCGAGCAACTGCAACAAAACATTCTAGTTGTTTGAATTCCATTTACCGCGCCTCTTTTTTATAATATTTCTCAATAAATTTATTTGTATTATTAAATGATTACACTATTTTTTCTATCAAGTAGAATATACCGCTTCCCAAAATCAAGAAACAATTTTCAAAAAAATAAGTATATCTTTCGTGTTTTGATTCTCAGCCAGCTTTCTCATGTACCTTGAAATAAAGCTCATCCGGACATAGATATCCGATAGACGAATGCGGTATGTAGGTATTGTATTCATGCTTTCAGTATAACTTGTTTTTAAATTTTGTGTCACATTATATGGGTTCATTCTAGAACGTTTAATTTTAGATTATAATCTACTGCAATTTTAGTAATTGAATCAAACAGGCGGTTACAAAGCACACATTTCCCTAAGATATCATCATAATCACGAAGGACATCCTCTGTTACTGGATGTTTTAAACTATTTCTAATACTGTCATTTCTTTTGTAATCAATCATTTAGCCTCCTTAAGATTTTTGAGTTACAAAATCTTTATTTTCAACAATAATAGTATTTGTTTATTTGATAGTTAAGGCCCTATGTATAAACTTTATCTATTTCAAAGCGAGCCTATAAACTGATAATATTTAATCATATTAAAATTATACTATATTTAATAGAAAAAGGGGATTGTAAAACATGAAAAATGTATTATCGACTAAAAAAGGTATTATTGGAGTAGGTGCTATTATCGGTGTATCAGCTGCACTTCTACAATTTTTGGGAAATCCTGCAAACATGGGTATTTGTGTAGCTTGCTTTGTAAGGGATACAACAGGAGCCCTAGGCTTGCATAGAGCAGGTGTTGTTCAGTACATACGTCCGGAAATAATCGGGTTTGTTTTAGGATCATTTATAGCAGCATATGCTTTTAAAGAATTCAAACCAAGACTTGGATCCGCGCCTATTGTAAGATTTATTCTGGGGTTCTTTTCTATAATTGGTGCTCTTATATTTTTAGGATGTCCATGGAGAGCAATTCTACGTTTAGCAGGAGGAGATTTAAATTCAATTTTAGGATTATTGGGTCTTGCATGTGGCATTTGGATTGGAACAATCTTCCTTAAAAAGGGATATAATCTTGGTTCCAATCATAAGACACATACATCAGTTGGTTGGATTTTCCCAATAATTATGCTGAGTTTATTAATTATAATGTTCTTTAATCCAGCGATTGCAGGTGAAAGCGAGAGCGGAGTTCTTTTTTATAGCGTTGAAGGACCTGGATCATTACGTGCACCTTTATTAATCTCGCTAGGAATTGGTTTAGTAATAGGAGTATTAGCACAAAGAAGCCGTTTTTGCACAATGGGAGCAATACGTGACCTAATCCTATTTAAGCAAACACATCTTTTCACGGGTTTAGTAGGCATGGCAATTACAGCACTTATAATGAATGTAGTACTTAGCCAGTTTAATCTTGGTTTTGTAAATCAACCGGTGGCACATACTATGCATATTTGGAATTTTGCTGGTATGGTTTTAGCTGGTCTAGCTTTTACCCTTGCAGGTGGTTGCCCGGGACGTCAACTTTTCTTATCGGGAGAAGGTGATGGGGATTCTGCAGTATTTGTAATAGGAATGGTTGTTGGTGCTGCTTTTGCACATAATTTTGGATTAGCTAGTTCTGGTGCCGGAGCTACAACAGGAGGAATAATTGCACTCTTTATTGGTTTAACATCTTGTCTTTTAATCGGATACACAATGAGAACTAAAGTATAGGAGGGATTAAATATGAGTAATATTATTGATGCAAAAGGGCTTTCATGCCCTCAACCCGTTTTGTTGACTCTAAATGAAATAAAAAAAGCAACAGAGGATGAACTAATTGTTCTGGTGGATACGGATACAGCAAAAGAAAATGTAATTAGAGCTGCTAAGTCTAAAGGATGGAAAAGCGAAGAAGTCCAGGAAGAAGATGATGTATATAAAATAAGCTTAAGAAGGGACAAATAGTATGTTTAAGAAATTTAGAAAAGGCAAAGACAAAGCTAGTGCAGAAGAACATGGTAGAGGCATACTTATTTTTAAGAATACAACAGATGTTATAAGAGCAGAAAACATATTAAAGGCTAAGGGATGGGAAATAAAAGTAATGGGTCCACCGCCAAATATTCGCACCGGCTGTGATCTAGTAATAGAATTTCCATTGATAGAAGAGTTATCTATTATAAGAACTTTGGCTGAGGTAAAGGTTGAACCTTTAAAAGTTGTACCAGTTAATAAAGATTTGTTAGAACCTGTTAACCTTCTTCATGAAAAAGAATTTGGAAAATATCTTATGATACGTGCTGCTAATATGAAAATAACTGTAGACAGAGATACAAAAATAATTGTCAATGTATCAGGAGGTGGCTGTCCTGATGTCCCATATTTAGCGGAACGAATGGTAAATAGGAAATTAGATGAGGTTCAACAACCCAAAGAGATAGGGCATACTTTATGTGCTTATGCTCTACAGATTGCTTATGATAGGATGGTGGAATTATGTTAGGTATTGTAGGAACTATTCCAATAGAAGATTTCCCTCTTATTGCTGGTACAGTTTCTTTAGAAGGTGGCTATATTGTTGTTGGAGATAATCGAATTAATGTAAATCGCGGTACACCTGCAATGATAGCAGCGGCAATAGAAACTTTAAAATATATGGATAAACCTAATCCTTTTTGTTATTTGGTAGGTGATATAGGAAATGGAAAGGGTTGTAGAGGTCTATATAAAGAGTTAGAAGACAATATTATAAATACATCTTTTAAGACATTGGCATTTCACTACTTTCAACCTGAAGTTGATTTATTTAAAAACGTTATCCGAGAAATTGGGAAATTGCCTAATAAGCCAATTTTAATAGCTGATGCAGGGTTTATGTATGTTGCTAAAATGGGTGGTGATTCTTCATTTTTTGATTTATTTACACCAGATGCCGGAGAGCTTGCTTACTTAGCTGATGAAAAAGCTCCCCATCCTTTTTATACTAGAGGGTTTATATTACTTGAGGATAATCAGGTCCCGGATTTAATAAAAAGGGCATATCAATATAATAATGCAGCGAAATATCTTCTTGTTAAAGGGGTAAAGGACTATGTGGCAAATAAAGATGGGATAATTTCGATAATAGACAGTCCTGTTGAAGAAATACTTGAACCCATTGGTGGTACAGGCGATACGATAACAGGTATAGTCTCTGCCCTAGTTTCTTCTGGCATGGACATAGAAACGGCTTCCGCTAAAGCAGCTTTAGTGAATCGGATAGCTGGATTTTACGCCAAACCTACCCCGGCAACACAAATTTATGATATTATCAAACACATACCTCGAGCCCTTAGCGAAGTATTTGAAAACAGATGAAAATACAGCAGAATTATTTATTATAAAAGAGGTGCTGTTTTGACAAAAAGACTGACAGAATTATTAAAGACCTCGGGTTGAGCGGGTAAAATCGGTCCCGGTTTATTAGTGCAGATTCTGCGCCAAATACCCAAAATGGAAAATGAAAGATTATTAGCGGGGTTGGAAACCTCAGACGATGCAGCCGTGTATAAAATACTTACAAATAGCAATGCCAAAGTAGGAGATGCTTTAATAATTACAAAACCTATAGGCATTGGCATCATAAATACTGCTATCAAAGGAGAGCCGGCCGACCAAGATGCGTACGATATCGCGGTCAATCTTATGACCACTTCAAATAAATATGCGGCAGAAGCTGCAATCAAAGTAGGTTGAGCTAGTTGATATCAAGGGTGGAGAAGTGAGCGCCTAAAAAGCCCGGTATATAAGCCATTGGTGCGATTTTATGTTTGAAATCTAAGCGTGAAAAATGTAATTTTTTCGTTCCGAAGGAACAAGTCGAAACGAGCGTTTTGGCTTGTGACAGAGCAGGTTACATGTTATTAATAATCCATTATCGGGAGCCAAAGCAAAGCTATTTAAATATGTTCTATAATCAAAACATATTAGGGGAGTATAAGCCTATGGAAAGAAAAATTAAACAACAGGTTCGGGGTTTTAGAACGCAGGATGGAGCAGGTGTTAATTTGGTCAGAGTTTTAGGAAAAGGAACGGTTCAGGAATACGATCCGATTTTAATGCTCGATTACTTTGACAGTACAAATCCCGATGATTATACAGCGGGATTTCCCATGCATCCACATAGAGGTATAGAAACAATCAGTTATGTGTATCGTGGGTATATGCCAAGAACTAACAGAGCCAGGCACGCAACTTATTAACTTATTGCAGAAAACAAAAGATGAGGCTGTGTGGTCAGACTGAATGTTACACGAAAACGAGTATTTGTGATTAGATTTCAGCAGTTTGTTATTTTTGTTAAGTAAGGTGGAATAAAATGAATGAAGTAACCATTGAGTTTTTTCATGATGTGATATGCAGCTTTTGTTTTCCGATGTCCTATCGGATGCGTCAGCTCCAAAAACTGATGCCAGGGGTGCAAATCGTGCATCGATCCTACGCATTGGTCAAATCGGCTGGTGATTTCGATCTAATGTTTGGTTCAAGAACGCTGGCGAAGGACGAGATAATGAACCATTGGGAGCATGCGAACCATAACGATGATTTGCATCGATTCAACATTTCCGGAATGCGACAGGCAGATTTTCCGTTTCCTACTTCTATGAAAGGCCTGTTGGCATGTAAAGCAGCATATTTCGTGGCTGACGATGTGGGTTATTGGGATGTTTTTGACAACCTACAAAACGCGTTGTTTGTACAAAACCGCAACATTGAAGAAAACGATGTCATTGAAGACTGTGTTAGAAAAAGTGGTATAGACTTTGAGTCATGGGTGAAGCACTACAATAGCGAAGAGATAAAGGATGCGGTAGAGAGGGACATCCTTCTTGTAAAACAATATAACATACAAGGGGTCCCGGCCCTCGTCATAAATGGCAATATGCAGATTAGCGGTGCACAGCCCCTCTCCAAAATTATCCAAGCCATAGAGGGAATTGCAAAAGAAAAAGAAGATCCATTTGCCGACGGTGCATCCTGCCGATTGGTGGACAGTAAAATCGAATGTGAATAAATAGGACGGAGGATGAGAATATGGAAAGAAAAATTAGTCAACAGGTTAGGGGTTATAGAACCAAGGATGGAGCCGGAGTGAGTTTGGTCAGGGTATTAGGAAACGGAACGGTTCATGAATACGATCCGATTTTAATGCTTGATTCCTTTGATAGCAGAAATCCCGATGATTATACAGCGGGATTCCCCATGCACCCACACAGGGGTATCGAAACAATCAGTTATGATTATAAAAATTGGAAAAGGCAAAAACACAAGGTATATAAAGAAAAATTGAGAAACTAGCAGAATCAAAGTTTACCAGGTGTAGATAATTAATTTAGGAAGGATATTATTTTTAAGATGTATGACGGGCATGAGAGCACAACAGGCGGTCGCTAAACTGGGTCATCAGAGGCTGGATAAACTACTATCGAATCGGAAAGATGAAGAAAAACCTCATTAGAATAGACGGACACTTAAGGACGAGAATGGGATTATCATCTGGAAACAATGGAAAACCAGCAAAAAAAATCCTCTCAAAGCGAGGATTTATTTTTGGCCGCGAGATTCCCTGAAGAAAAAGCAAATTGAAGGTTATATCCCCCCGTGTCACCATCAATATCTAACACTTCGCCAACAAAATACAGGTTGGGGTAGCTTTTAGATTCTAAGGTTTTCATGTCGACCTCATCTAGGTTGACTCCCCCAGAGGTTACCATAGCAATCTTATAATCCCCTAGACCTTGGATGCAATAGGTATCATTTGTCATTAAGTTAGCGATTGATTTTAAGACTTGAAAAGATATCTGTGAAGATTTTTGGCCAGATTCTGCATTGCATCGCGAACAAATTACTTCAAGAAATCGTTTTGGAAGTTCTACAGGAGATTTAAATAAATCTTTATTAAAATATTCGTATAAAACTGTAATAAGTTGTTTCTTATTGCCAACAATCAATTTTGATAATTCCTTGAAAATCTGGTCTTTTGATTTTATAGGGTAATAGTTTATAGAAATCAAATCTTCTGGCCGAGCGTATCGCGATATATTTAGAATTGCTGGGCCTGAAAAGCAGGTATGGGTAAGCAATAGGGCATCCCGATTATCTGCAATCTTTCTTTCAGAGGTGTCCCTATAGATAGAAATAGAGGCTTTGGGAAATGAGATGCCTGATAAATTTTGGAAGGGGTAATCATATACATGAATAGGAACAAGTGCCGGTTTCGTAGGATTAATTTGGATACCCATATTTTCTAAAATATTAAAAAAATTGCCATCAGAACCTGAAGTGGGGTAGGAACAGCCACCAGTTGCTACAATTAATTTTCTGGTTTCATAGAGAGTTTCACCACAATATATAGAATAAATTGGTGCAGAAGCGTCTTCATAAGCTAGGTTAATTTTTTCAAATGATATCCCGGTGACTGGGGAGGAATATATAAATTTTAGGCCATTTAGAAGACAGGAGTCCACTAAGCAATCAAGCACCTCATTAGACTGCAAAGATTTTGGGAATATCTTACCATCCTCCCTTTCAAATAAAGAAAGGTTCTTACTTCGGAAGAAATCAACCAGATTTTGGTTGTTAAATCGATATAGAATAGAACGTATTTTGGAACCATTTTTTCCATAGTGGGGAATAAAGTCTTTTATACTTCCACCCTGTGTTAAATTGCACTGCCCTCCACCAGACATCAAAAGCTTTTTGCCTGGAGAGGAGTTTTTTTCTATGATTAGGCCTCTTACTGGAGAGGGCATAGAAGCGCCTGCAAAAAGGCCAGCTGCCCCTGCACCTATTATAATTACATCATAAATCATGACAAACTCCCAATCTTTGACATACTCTCTTCTTCGCCATTAATATACCAACTACCGTAACAAAAGACAAGAAAAATGCGTTGAGTTCTGGAAAACACTAGCATTTACCAAGGCATTTTCGTTCTATGTCATTTTTTGTATTTACTTTTTCAATCAACCGGAATAGAAGGATTTGAAAAACTTACAATAACTTGACGCAATTCTTATAATGAAATCAAGTTGTATTTTAACGATATAAAGGATACAATTTAATAGGGTGATAAAAATGATTATATTATGGATTATAGTAATAGTGATACTCACTATTATAGAAGCAGCTACAGTCAATCTTACCACCATTTGGTTCGTAGGTGGAGGCATTGCGGCGCTTGGAGTATCTTTTCTTACTGACAACTTCGTGATTCAATTCGGAGTATTCGTTGTAGTTGGAGTTTTATTGGTAACCACAACAAGACCGGCAGCAGTGAGGTTTTTAAAGAAAAAGAGTGTACCCACTAATGCAGATCGTGTAATTAATATGCAAGGCACTGTGACTGAGGATATTAATCCCACTAAGACAGGTGAGATTAAAGTTGATGGGAAGACATGGACTGCTTTTGCAGAAGAAAGAATTGAAGAGGGAAAGATAGTTCGCGTAGTTGCAATTGAAGGTGTAAAGCTAAAAGTAGAAAAGATATAGAAGTTATTGAGAAAAACGAAAGGATGGTAGATAGATGCCTATAGATTTTAGTGGAGGACTGGGCTATGCTGGATTTTGGATTATTTTAATATTAGTGTTCTTATTAGTAATTCCCAATATTAAAATTGTACCTCAAGCAAAGGCCTATGTTATAGAACGGTTAGGGTCTTATTCCTCAACCTGGAGCAATGGATTGCATATAAAAATACCCTTTGTTGACAGGATATCAAGTCGAGTAACTTTAAAAGAGATTGTTCAGGACTTTGAACCTCAACCAGTAATTACAAAAGATAATGTAACCATGCAGATTGACACCGTTGTATATTTTCAGATTACAGACCCGAAAATGTACACCTATGGTGTAGAAAACCCCCTTAGTGCAATAGAGAACCTTACAGCTACAACCCTGCGTAATATTATCGGAGAGTTGGAATTGGACCAGACTCTTACATCACGGGATATAATTAACTCTAAAATGAGAGCCATACTAGACGAGGCAACCGACCCGTGGGGCATTAAAGTTACAAGAGTTGAACTAAAAAACATTCTCCCGCCTAGAGTAATTCAAGATGCTATGGAAAAACAGATGCGTGCTGAAAGAGAAAGAAGAGAGAGTATATTACGGGCAGAAGGAGAAAAGAGATCCACAATTCTAATAGCAGAAGGAGAAAAAGAATCAGTAATCCTAGCTGCAGAGGCCAAAAAAGAGAGAAACATCAAAGAGGCCGAAGGAGAAGCTTTAGCCCTTATTAGGGTAAAAGAAGCAGAGGCAAAAGGTATTGAGCTTATTAAGGCGGCTAAGGCTGATCAAGCCGTGCTAACCTTAAAAAGTTTTGAAACTCTAACATCTGTTGCCAATGGCAATGCTACTAAAATTATTATTCCATCGGAACTTCAAAATTTAGCAACCATCAGTACCTCAATTGGTGAAATGTTTAAAGATGTAAAATAAAAAACCTGAGGAGGCAAATTATGAAAAAGAGTATTGGAGCAAAACCCCTGGCATATCCTACCCCAACTTATGTAATAGGGACCTATGATGAAGAGGGAAAACCTAACGCAGCAACCGTAGCGTGGGCTGGCATCTGTAAATCAAACCCGCCATGTGTTTCTATTAAGATAAGCACAGGCAAGCATAGTTTTAATAATATTGTGAGAGGCAAGGTTTTTACAGTAAGCATCCCATCAGAGGAGTATATGCGAGAGGTAGACTATATGGGTATTGTATCAGGAAGCAAGGAAGACAAATTTAAAGCTACGGGGCTTACCCCGGTAAAAGCAGAATATGTAAATGCACCATACATTAAAGAGTTCCCACTAATCTTAGAGTGTAGGGTTGTAAATGATATTGATTTTGACTCAGATGAATCTATTATTGGTGAAATACTTGATGTTAAAGCCGACGAGGAAGTATTAAATGAAAAAGGACTACCAGATATTAAAAAAATAAAGCCCCTTATTTACGCAACGGGAACGAGGGAGTATTATGGTGTGGGAGAATTCAAAGGAAATGCTTATTCTGTAGGAAAAGAAATAAGTAAAAAATAATTGTATAATAAATCCCCCTAGGCAAGGCCCTAACAAAGGCAAATCTTGGGGGATTTTTTTGTCAGATCTAGCTGAGCTTTTCTTCTACTAGTCTTAGTACCTTTCCTATTTTATAATTGATAACTAAATCAAACATATCGTCTAGCTCTGTTTTGCCCATATTTATTAGGACCTTTTTACCTTTTGTAAGAAAAGGTAGGCCATTAAAGGGGCTCACATTTAGACTGGTTCCTATAACAATAACTAAATCTGATTTCATTATTTCTTTTTGGGCATCATTCCAAGCCCTTGTTGGCAAATTTTCCCCAAAGAGAACAACTCCAGGCCTCAATCTTCCCCCACATATGGAGCAAGGATTATTGTTCATGAAATTATCTTTATCACTTTTCCTTCCACAATCATGACACCTAATATCATCAATCATTCCGTGTAATTCATAAACTTGATGGTTTCCTGCCTTGCCATGAAATCCGTCAATGTTTTGTGTGATAACAGATTTAATCAAGCCCTTTTTCTCCCATTCCCCTAGAATTTCATGGCCTTTGTTGGGAGTGCAAGGTTCTAAGCTAGAAATCCTATGCTTGTAGAATTCTCTAAAGACCTCATAGTTATTTTCTAGGGCATCAATTGTTGCTACTGTTGATGGATCTATTTTTTTCCACCATCCGTCTTTAGATCTAAAGTCGGGGATGCCGCTTTCTGTTGACATTCCTGCTCCCGTTAATACAATAGCATATTTTGATCCTTTTAATAACGAGGACAATTTTTTTATCGATTCATCCATTGGTCTACTACCTCCTAATACAGGATAGTATATCATCAGGCAGATAATTACCCAAATTCCCACTGTAACACTATCAAGACACACCACACACCTTGACGCCTACCCGGCTTTTCGTGTAATCTAAATAGAAGTATAAATAACCTTTTCAAAGACCCTGTGGTATAATCTACAGAATATATGAAAAGAAATTATAGGAGGACAAAATCCATGAAAAATGTTATTCTATTTTCTTCAAGAACCTGACCACATTGCGTGACTGCCAAGAAGTTTCTTGGCGAAAACAATATTCATTATATTGAGAAAGACGTAAACACCGATCAGGATGCTCAGCGGGAAATGACCCGAAGAAATGTTGCGGGAGTTCCAGCTTTTTTGATTGGAGATGATATGGTCGTAGGTCTAGATAAAGGTAAAGTTCTTGCCTTGACAGACCACCGACTAGTAGCATGTCCAAAGTGTGGAACTAAGACCCGCCTTCCTTTAAATAAAGGAAAACTAAAGGTTACCTGTTCTAATTGTGGCAATCAATTTATAACACAGCCTAAGTAAATGAAAGGATGAGAGAAAATGTCAGAGCAAATTAAAGCAATTGCTATACGAATACGAGAATTACGAGAAATATCCGGATTATCAGCTGGCACGTTGGCAAAAGAGATGGGCGTATCAACTGAAACCTATGTGGGATACGAGAGTGGGGAAATCGATATACCTGTTGGGTTTTTATATGAATTAGCCAACAAATATAAGGTGGAACTAACCGTTATTCTTACGGGAAGTGAACCCAGGCTTCGCAGCTATTCCGTGGTTCGAAAAGGCGATGGCGTCGTGGTGGATAGAAAAAAACAATACCATTACTTGAGCCTTGCCTACAATTTTGTGGGTAAAAAAGCTGAGCCATTTATGGTTACTATAGACCCAAAAGAAGAAGATGATGATGTCTCTCTTAGCTCCCATCCGGGGCAGGAGTTCAACTATATGGTTGAGGGTCGCCTGCAGATATTTATAGATGGTCATGAGGCCATTCTTGAAACCGGAGATTCTTTGTATTTTGATTCCCAAAAGCCTCATGGAATGAAAGCCTTAGACGACAAGCCGGCAAAGCTTTTAGCGATTATTATTCATTAAAAAAGAAAAGAGGACGCCAGGTATGAATTTATTGGACAGATTCCTTCCGCGTGTCGAATTTGACACCTATGAGGATTATTATGAAAACTATACAGTTAATGTTCCCCAGCAATTTAACTATGCATTTGACGTAAGCGATGTACTCGCCGACCTAGAACCAAATAAGGTGGCTATGGTCTGGGCTAACGACAAAGGCCAAGAAGCTAAGTTCACCTTTGGTGAAGTTAAAGAACACAGTAACAAAGCGGCTAATTTCTTTCGCCAAATGGGTATTAAAAAAGGTGATGCGGTTATGCTGATCCTGAAGAGACGTTATGAGTTTTGGTTTTGTCTTCTTGCACTTCATAAAATCGGAGCCATTGCAATTCCAGCAACACACTTATTGACCCAAAAAGACATTGTTTATCGCAACAACGCTGCCGACGTAAAAATGATCGTATCCGTAGCGGAAGATGAGATTATAGGTCACATTAACGGCGCCATGAAAGACTCTCCCTCTGTAAAGAGTCTTGTCTCAGTAGGGGGGTCATACAAGGGCTGGTTGGACTTTGACCAAGAAGTTTTAGAACAGTCAGTGGAATTTCAGCGTCCCAAGGGAACAGAAGGGACCAAAAATGACGACATAAGTCTTTTGTACTTTACCTCTGGCACCACGGGAATGCCTAAAATGGTACAACATAGTTTTACTTATCCATTAGGGCATATTGCCACAGCGAAATACTGGCATAATGTGAGAGATGATGGGCTTCACCTTACGGTTGCAGATACAGGGTGGGCAAAAGCGGTTTGGGGTAAAATCTATGGCCAATGGATTAGTGGCTCAGCTATTTTTGTCTATGATTA
>CAYLIF010000030.1:0-13541 GCA_964383845.1 uncultured Oscillospiraceae bacterium | reverse complement strand
CTTGGAGTCTTAGGGTTTTTACTATTAAAAGTTTTTTGATTTTTTTTACTTTTCAGCGAATTTTCTGGCAATTTCAGGAAGGCTTATAACTAGACCACCATCAACGAGAAGGTCGGTACCAGTAATAAATGACGCTTTATCATCAGCTAAAAATTCAACGGCATTGGCTATATCGTCTGGATGTCCATTCCTACTCATTGGAGTCATGGTCTTCATATAATTCATTCTTTCTGGATGATCTAAAGCAGCTTGCTCGCCCATTGGAGTCATTATTATGCCAGGAGAAACAGAAACAATTCTTGCTCCTTTTTCGCCGAATTCCATAGCATATTTCTTAACTAGCATATGGGTACCTCTCTTTGAGAAGTTATATGCAATATCTGCTTGGTTTTGAGAAACTTGTACCAAAGCGTCTATAGCTCCATCCTTTGATGGGTTTAACAAAAAGTCATCGTATTTGGGATTTGGTGGTACAACATGGCCCATCATAGAAGAGATAAGTACTAATACAGTCTTATCTTCAATTATATTTAATGTTTCTTGTATTATATTTTCCACTCCAAGTAAATCAATCTCAAGAGTTAATTTTGCATCTGCTGATCCGCCACTAACACCTGCTGAGTTTACTATGGTTTTTATTTTTCCCAGGGATTTTGCGTAGTCAAATAGTTCTTTTAAACTTTCTCTTTTTGACGCATCACTAGATCTATATCGAACATCAATTCCTTCTTTTATTAATTCGGCCTCCGCATTTTTTAGACGTTCTTCATTTCTTGCAGTTATTAAGACGATTCCATCTTTAAACCGCTTTGCACATTCTAGCCCTATTCCACTACTTCCACCGGTTATAATATGTACATTTTTCATATTCTTCCTCCTTGTTTTAATAAACTATACCATTATGTGTTCCGTCAAATATTTGTTCTAACAACAACCACAAAACAGTGACTATATTAGCAGCCTTTTGTTTGATAAATAATTAACCAACAAACAACTTGATTATATCATTTAATCTTGAATTAAGATAGTCTAAAATGGTGTGGTTGTAAGCGAAAACTGTTAAATATAAACACTAAAAATACGGAATCCAAATGATATAAAACCGGATCCCGTATTGTTTTTTTACTGATTTTCTGTAGATTTTACTTATTATGTTTTTAGATATTCATTTTTATAGTAGCCATGGGTCATTTTCAGGCTCTATATAATCATTGGTATTGGTGTCTATCTCTCTTCCTGGGTTTACTGGATCAGTAGGTGTATTTAATTCTGGGTGCATATTGTTAGCTTTTTTCTGGTTCTCGTGAGAGTCTCTTTTTGGTAAGTTTAAATCCACATCATCTATTGAGATATTCATAGATTTGGCTACCCCCTCGCCATATTTAGGGTCTGCCTGATAACAATGGTAAATATGCCTATGCTTAATTTGAAGTGTAGAGTCACCCATATTTCTGGCAGTATTATCAAATAAAACTTGTTGCTGATCAGGTGTCATAGCCCTAAATAAAAGGCCTGGCTGTGTGAAATAATCGTTGTCGTCTTCTCTGAAATCATATCTATCCACATCTCCACCTTTTTCTTTGGGAAGATTATCTTCAGGACTATCCTCCCAATTTCCATAACTGTTTGGTTCATAGTGGAGTTCGCTACCCAAGTTACCATCTACACGCATTTGCCCATCCCGATGAAAACTATGTGGATTTTCAACACCTTTTGGCATATTCACAGGTATTTGATGGTGATTTACTCCTAGGCGATATCTTTGTGCGTCTCCATAAGAAAATAGACGACCTTGCAACATTCGGTCAGGCGAAAAGCTTATTCCAGGGACGGCATTAGCAGGATTAAAAGCAGCTTGTTCTATTTCCGCAAAATAATTTTCTGGATTCCTATTTAATTCAAACTCTCCTACTGGCATTAATGGAAAATCTTTTTTAAGCCACATCTTTGTTAGGTCAAAAGGATTATTCTCCATGGCATCCGCTTGCTCTTCACTCATAACTTGTACATACATTTTCCATTTTGGGTACATCTCCTGCTCAATTGCTTGGTAAAGGTCTCTTTGGTGAGATTCTCTATCCATTCCTACTACTTGCTCTGCTTCTTGGTCTGTCAAGTTCTTTATCCCCTGTTGAGATCTAAAGTGAAATTTTACCCATGTTCTTTTATTTTCACTGTTAATGAAGCTATATGCATGGGAGCTAAATCCGTGCATAAATCTATAGGATGAGGGAATCCCTCTATCTCCCATAATAATTGTAAGTTGCAGTAATGCTTCAGGTAAAGAACTCCAAAAGTCCCAGTTGGTATTTGGGCTTCTCATATTAGTTCTAGGATCTCTTTTAATCGCGTGGTTTAAATCAATAAATTTCATAGGATCTCTAAAGAAAAATACAGGAGTATTATTACCTACTAAGTCCCAATTTCCTTCTTCAGTGTAGAATTTCAACGCAAATCCTCGGATGTCCCTTTCTGCGTCTGCGGCCCCTCTTTCTCCTGCAACGGTAGAAAATCGGGCAACCATTGGGGTCTTTTTACCAATTTCAGAAAATATGTTGGCCTTCGTGTATTTGGTAATATCGTGAGTTACCGTAAATGTACCAAATGCCCCTGAACCTTTGGCGTGCATTCTACGTTCAGGGATAACCTCACGGTCAAAATGGGCCATCTTTTCTAAAAACCAAGTGTCTTGTAGTGAAACTGGACCTCTTTTCCCTGCAGTCATAGTGTCCTGGTTGTCTGTTACAGGTGCTCCTGCTGCCGTCTTTATACCAGGAGTAGTACCTTTATTTTGATTTCTGCTAGATACCCCTGCTCCCAGTCCGTTTTTTTCCATTGGATTCTTCGTTTGATCTTTTCCCTTGTCCATTTTTTACCTCCATTTACTATCGTCTCTCTGAAAGCTTTTGCTTTCAGGGTTATAATAAAGCACATATTTTATGTATACCCAAATTCACCTTTATAAACTACCCAACAAGCTTGATCGGGAATTCAACAATCAGAATTTATTTGTTTAGTTTAAGAAGCTTTGCATTAATTGCAACTATTATAGTGCTAAATGACATTAATATTGCCCCTAGGGCTGGAGATATAACTATTCCTACACCAGATAAAACACCTGCTGCAAGTGGTATAGCAATGACATTATATCCTGTAGCCCAAATTAGGTTTTGTCGCATCTTTCTATAAGTGGCTTTACCAAAATCGATTAAGGCAACTACATCTTCAGGGTTAGAGTTAACAAGTATAATGTCTGCAGTTTCTGCAGCTACGTCAGTCCCTGATCCCACTGCTATTCCAACATCGGCCTGGGCTAAAGCCGGTGCATCATTTACACCATCCCCAGTCATTGCAACAAAATTGCCTTGAGCTTGCAGTTCTTTAATCTTTTCTTGTTTTTGGTCGGGGAGAACTTCTGCAAAATATCCATCCAAACCCAATTCTTCTGAAACCTGTTTAGCAGTTTTTTCGTTGTCTCCAGTGAGCATCCAAGTTTTTATGCCCTCTTCTTTTAGTCTCTTTATAGCATCGTACGATTCTTCACGTATTCTATCTGAAAGCCCTATTGCTGCAGTAAGTTTGCCATCAACAAGTAAAAATACATTTGTAGAAACATCGTGTGCTGGCAGTTCTTTGGGAACTAGAATATCGCTATCTTTAAGGTATCCTGGGCTAACTACCATTGTATCTTTGCCATTGATTATGCCCTTTACACCTTTTCCTTGTATGGCTTCGAAAGCCTTCATATCTAGTGATGAAAGTCCTAGTTCCTTTTGTTTTTCCATTATACCTGTGGCTATGGGGTGCTCAGAATTACTTTCAAGTGTTCCCGCTAGCTCTATAACCTGTTCTTCATTGTAGTTATCGTCAAAGATTTCTACGAAGTTCACGCCAAACTCCCCATAGGTAAGTGTTCCTGTTTTATCAAAGACTACTGTGTCAATTTTTCTAGAGTTTTCGAATTGAGTTCGATTCTTTATAAGCAAACCGTTTTTAGCTGATTGTGCAGTTGAAGCGGCCACTACCAAAGGAATTGCTAGCCCTAAGGCATGGGGACAAGTTATTACCATTACAGTTGCCATTCTTGCTATGGCAAATGTGAAGTCTTTTGTTATCAAATACCACACAACAAGAGTTATAAAACCGGCTGAAAGTGCAATTATAGTTAGCCAAAATGCTGCTCTGTCTGCTAAGCCCTGGGTTTTGGATTTAGATTCTTGTGCAGATTTTACTAAGTCTATAACTTTTGATAGGTAAGTATCTTCCCCTGTTCCTTGAATTGCAACTTCCAATGAGCCATCATTGTTAATGGAGCCACCTATTACCTTGTCATCTTTATCTTTTTCTACAGGTTTTGACTCCCCGGTTAGCATCGATTCATTTATTGAACTACTCCCTTTTAAGATGATACCATCTGCCGGAATTTTCTCCCCAGGTTTAATTAAAATGACATCTCCAGTATTCAACTGAGCAATTGCAATATCTATGACCTCACCATCTTTTAATAAATGTGCGGTGTTTGGCATAAGCTCAGCCAACTCCTCCAATGCATTTGATGCACCAAGGACTGCTCTCATTTCAATCCAATGGCCTAGCAGCATAATGTCAATAAGAGTCGCTAATTCCCAAAAGAAATCATTACCCTGTAGGCCAAATACCGTAGCAGTGCTATATAGGTATGCCACAGAAATAGCCATAGCGATCAAGGTCATCATTCCGGGGTTTCTTGCTTTTAATTCGTCAATTAATCCAGTTAGGAATGGCCAACCACCGTAAAAATATATAAAGGTAGCTAGCGCAAATAAAACATAATTGCTTCCTCTGAAGCTAATGCTTGTGTTGGTCCACTCCTGAATCATCGGTGATAATATTAATAAAGGAACTGTTACTATTAGAGACACAAAGAACCTCTTCTTAAAGTCCACTATCATCATCTCATGATGGTCATTGTGGCCGTGTTGGTCGTATTGGTCATTGTGTTCCATATGATCTTTTTCTTGATGGTTGTTAGCGTCCATATATAAACTCCTTTCTTCCTAAAGCTATTTAGTGTATACCCACATATTACAGCTTTATTTAGATACGCAAAGGTTTGTCCAATATATTTCTTGTAAGAACACAAAAAAACGCCTAAAATCTAACAGATTAATTAGGCGTTTTTCAATTCTTTACCTATAGTTTATTTCCAATAATTATTCGCTGCAGATCTTTGGATAGTAACTAGGCCTACATTACTGGATTAATAGGTTTCACAAAAGACTTCAAAGTGGTCAATTTTATGTGCACAAGCTGGACATAAATCCGGTGCGGATTTCCCTTTGTGTACATAACCACAGTTGTTACACTTCCATTCTACTTCTTGATCTTTTTCGAATACTTTATTGTTCTCGATATTAGCCAATAATTTTCTATATCTTCTTTCATGACGTTCTTCAGCTTCTGCTATTTCCCGCCAAACATATGCTATTTCAGGAAAACCTTCCTCATCAGCTATATCTGCAAAGCTAGGATACAACTCTGCCCATTCTTCTTTTTCGCCTTCAGCTGCTGCTAATAAGTTTGATTTAGTTGTACCTAATGCTACAGGAAAATCTGCGGTTATTTCTACTTTTTCACCCTCTAGACCTTCACTTAGAAATTTAAAAAATCTTTTTGCATGTTCTTTTTCATTCCCAGCAGTTTCCGTAAAGATGTTTTGAATTTGAACATAGCCATCTTTTTTTGCCTGAGATGCATAATAAGTGTATCTCATCCTAGCTTGACTCTCCCCTGCAAATGATTTCATTAAGTTTTCTGCGGTTCTTGTTCCTTTTAAAGATTTCATTATTTTCCTCCTTATATTTTAAATACATAATTCTACAGGTATGATTATATCATATTATAGCTCTATCAAATGAGTAATAGAATAATGATTTAAAATTTTAGTGTTGATTTCATTTCTACTTTATTGTTCTTACAAACTCTTTGATTAGCACTGGCAAATCTCCTGGGTTTCTAGAAGTCATTAAGTTACCTGAAACAACCAACTCTTTGTCAATCCAATTTGCTCCAGCATTGATAAGATCATCCTTAATTGAAAAGTAAGAAGTTATATCTTTACCTTTTATATCGCAACATGACGCCAACATCCAAGGCCCATGGCATATGGCTGCCATGGGTTTCTTCCTATCATTAAAATCTTTAACCAGTTCGATTGTGGCCTCACATCTCCTCATATAGTCTGGTGAATACCCACCAGGGATAAATAATGCTGCATAGTCATCAACAGCTACATCCTTAGAAGCATGGGTGCTCTTAACTACTACACCCGCTTTCCCCTCATAATCCATTCCCTTTTCTGTTCCTATCAAATGAACCTCATAATCTTCTTTCAGTCTATGTAAAGGATATATCAACTCTTGATCATCAAACAGATTTTCTATTAAAATTCCCACTTTTTTCATTTTATTTCCTCCATTTCGAATTTATCAAATTTTGTCTGAAATAAATTGTATATATCAGATTGTAAATCTACAAATTGAGCTGGCCTGACTAATGGTTTTTTCTTTACTTATGTCAAACTATTTTACCTTGGATCTTAATACTTCATATCCCACCCTTGTGATAGCTTTTTCTATTTCTTCCATGGAAATCTTGTCTTCATCGAAATCAAATCTCACTCTGCTTGTATTAAAAGATACATTCACTGTATCTTGCTCAATACCATCTAGGCCTTTCATGGCACCTTCAATTTTTTGCATACATGCTGGGCATGTTAAGGTTTCTAAATATACTGTTCCTGTTTTCATAATAATCCTCCTCGTAATTAACTTTATAGAAATAATTTATTACTTATCCTTTACGATCTTAATTTATAACGTAATAGTCTCATACCATTAATGATAACAATTAATATACTGCCTTCGTGGACTAGCATTCCTATTGACATGTTCATCCATTCAGTAAAGAACAAAGCAAACAATAGTACTATCACAACCCCTACCGCAATAACAATATTTTGAACCATATTTCTTGCTGTGGCCTTTGTTAATCCAAGTGCGTGGGGCAGGCGACTAAAGTTCGAGTTAATTAATACAACATCCGATGTTTCAATAGCTACATCAGTCCCGCTACCCATAGCAATACCAATATCCGCCAGGGCTAAAGAAGGACTATCGTTGACTCCATCTCCAACAAAAGCTACAATCTTACCCTCTTTTTTTAGTTTTTTAACATATTCTGCTTTATCTTCAGGTAACATGTGTCCATGTGCTTCCGTTAAGCCTAATTCACTACTAACAACATCCACTGTTCCTTGATTGTCCCCAGAAAGCATAACTAGATTTTTTACACCAAGCTTTTTTAGCCTTTGCAGATCTTCTTTTGCGCCTTCACGAATTTGGTCTCGAACACCCATGATTATTTTTAGTTCTTGGTCAACTGCAGTCATAACCAGAGAGTTCCCTGTTTTTTCTAAACGGGTTATATCAGCTTTTGCACTCTCATTAAGGTGAACATTCTCTTTTTCCATTAATGCTACATTACCAACAGCTACTCTATGACCATTAATACTAGCTACCACTCCCCCACCTTTAACAACCTCTGTGTTCTCAACTTGCAGAAAATTAGTGATTCCAATTTTTTGTAAAATTGCCTTGGCCAAAGGGTGGTCTGATTCATGCTCAATACTTGCAAGATAAATCAATGAGTCTTCCACATCTTCTGCATAATACCTTGTTTCTGAAACTTCTGGATTCCCTATGGTCAAGGTGCCGGTTTTATCAAATATCATTGTGTCTGTTCTACTAAAATCATGAATAACTTCGCTGCCTTTTAACAATATTCCATGTCGTGCCCCATTTCCAATACCAGCAACATTTGATACAGGTACACCGATAACTAAAGCTCCCGGACATCCTAATACTAAAATAGTTATAGCTAGCTCAATATCTCTTGAGATTAACCACACAAGAAAAGACATGACCAAGACTGCAGGTGTGTAGTATTTTGAGAAACGGTCAATAAAACGCTCCGCTTCGGATTTTGAGTCTTGAGCTTCTTCTACTAACTCAATGATTTTACCAAAGGTGGTATCTTCACCAACTCGGTCTGCAAAAATCCTAATTGTACCATTCTCTAAAATCGTACCTGCAAATACTTTGGAGTCCTTTTCCTTTCCTACAGGGAGAGCCTCTCCGGTAATACTTGCTTCATTAATATAGCCTTCGCCAATTAAAACGGTACCATCAACTGGAATCTTGGCGCCTGTTTTTACAAGAAGAGTATCTCCTACATCAACATCTTCCACCTCCACTTCTTCAAACTCACCATTTTCCATAAGTTTTAATGCACTCTCTGGAGCCATCTCGGTAAGCTCTTTAATGGCAGACCGTGTTTGATTTAAGGTTCGTAGTTCTAGATATGCACCAAACAAGAATAAGAATGTGACTATTGCCGATTCTTCATAGTTTTGGATCAAAAGAGCCCCTGTAACTGCTATGGTTACTAAGACATCAATGCTAACCACCTTTACTCTTAAGGCTTGATAGGCTTGAAGGGCAATTGGAATTATACCTAAAACTGACGCTATGATAAGAGCCGCTTGAAAAATAATTAAATTGTCTACCGTCCATTTGCTAATAAAGGCTACAGCTATTAAGACAGCCTCTATTACCATGATCTTATTTTTACTTCTTAAGATAAAACGTTGCAAATTGGTTCACCGCCTCTTGGTTTATATTATATTAACTATCCACTGTATGCTTCATCTAGTTCAGATAGCATATTATAAACTGCTTCAAAACTTTCGCATGTACCCTCTGGTATTGTATAGCTATCTGTAATCCTGCGAAGTTCTTTAAATTCCTCTTCTAACATAGGTCTTTCATTCGCCGCATTTTTTATTTTTTCATTAATCTTGTTATATACTTTATGTACATCATGAAACTCCGGATGGTCATTACCATGGACGCGAGCTACAACTGGAACGTATAGCTCTAATTTTTCAGAATAGCTCTTTTGTAGTTCATTAAATTTGCTCATAATATTTTCTCCTTTTTTTAAATTCTCATACAATTATGCCCTTATCCATAGAGGAATAAACATAAAGGGGTTTTCCCAGAGTATCTTTCCATTGATAAAAAAGAATGTCTTTAGGAGGAGGTGGACTTAAAGTTTAAAAAATAGCAATTAGGGTATATATAATATTATATAACATAATCGTTTCGAGAATTAGGAAGGAGTTAAGAATATGAAATTTTCAGCAAGAAATCAACTTAAGGGTACTATTAAAGAATTAAAAAAAGGACCAGTTTCAACTGAGGTCGTTATAGATGTGAATGGTGTAGAAGTAGTTTCTAGTATCACAACTGGATCTGCAGAAAGTTTAGACTTAAAGGTTGGAGACAAAGCAGTAGCCATTATTAAAGCAAGTAGCGTAATGGTAGGAACTGAATAAGTAACCTTTAAAAACTAGGCTATCAGCCTAGTTTTTTTTATGCAAAGAATCAGTATCAAAATTTTATTTGCTGAGTTTTATTAAGTTCCCCTCAATCTCTAGATCAGAAAAATTGAATTCATCTCTTATCCATTCTAAAGCTCTCTTATGATAAAAGAATACGTGAGTTTCATCATTCTTATAATTCCATCCCCTAAAATCTAGATATTCATCATATAAGCTAGTCAAACAAAATATACTTCCCTTTTTATTTAATATATTGTTCAAGCGATTAAATTCCTCATAAGGTTTGTGGAAATGTTCTATCACTTCTGAACAAATAATATAATCATAATTCTTCAAAAGATTTTGAGGATAGCGGTGAAAGTAAGGATCATAAAGACTTAGAACGTAGCCTTCTTTTTCTAAAAGACTTGTAGCTACAGGGCCAGGACCAGCTCCATAATCCAAGCCCAAGTTATTTATATTGTAATTATCTTTAACCGCTTTTACAATTGGTGCAACAAACTTTTGATAGCTAGGGTCATCTATATCATTATTGTGAATTCTATATCTCGCTTCCTCTTCTTCACTGCTTAGGTAGTTAAGAGGATCTAACATTAGGGAAAAGCACTTTTGGCACTTATAGTACTTCTTCTTATGGATTTCATATAATAGAACTGCTTGAGAATTACAAAGTAGGCATCTCAACATTTTTATTTTCATTACTTAGATAATATATGGCAGCAAGTACATTATAGCTACAATAATAAGGGCTATAATTACTACATTTCGCCATACTTTGAATTCCCTGTCCATACTCGTCTTTTCTTCAACTGAAGGTGTTGCTACTTCCATAATCAAGGCGTCCGCATCTTCTCTTGTTTCTTCACCATAGATACGTCTACAGATTGCATATATAATCAATCCTAAAACGCACCAAATAACCCCTGACCAAAAGGCTTCCTGGTCCAACTGGGTCATCATAACAATATATATGATGGCGGAAATAGGTGCTCCGATCATGATCCCCGGTGCCTTATAGGGTCTATTAAGGTCTGGATGTTTCTTTCGCAAACCATATGCAGCAGTAATGCCAATGACGTAATAAAACAGGTCTCCAAACAAGCTTAAGGATGCAATATAGATTATGGAGTTTGATGTAATCAAGAATACTGTCAAAAACCCCAAAGTAAGAATGGCAACATATGGTGTCTGGAACTTTGGATGCACCTTGGCAAAGATCCTAGGCATAGCTCCATCTCTAGCCATGGTGAAAAGATATCTAGGTGGGACCGCTACGCTAGCATTAATCGTAGAAAAGTCCCCACCAAAAGCAATTCCTGCAGTTAACATTATAAGAGGGAAACCTAAAATTCCGGCAATGGCCATAGCTTCAGCATAAGGAGCATCTGCTATAGCGATAGCACCAAGTTGCTCTGTGGGAACAATCCCTATTAAGAACCATTGGAACAGGGCATTGACTACAAACACAATAAAGGGAGCTAGGAACAAGGCTCTTGGAATGTTTATCTGTGGGTAACGTATTTCTTCACCCATGGCACAGCATGTTTCAAATCCTGCAAAACACCACCAAACAAGGGCTACAGCACCGATGAAACCACCGGTGGAAATATCTATAAAATCCGGGAGCTGAACAAAGTGAGGCATATTAACATTAGGAATCATTATTAAGAACCAAATGATTGCCACTCCCCAGAAAAAGAACATAAAACCATTCTGTAGTCTACCCGTCATCTCAACCCCTCGAATGTTTAGTATAATAAATAGAATTACCGCAATACTGGCAATTATTATATCCGGGACTGGTATGGAAATTCCCAAAGCATTGAAAAATGTTTTGAAATAAAAGCTGAAGGCCAGGGCTTCGCCGCTTGTAACGGCCACCAGTGAGATTATAAAGTTCCATCCTGCCAGCATTCCCAAAGGTCGTCCTAGACCTAAAGTGGCGTATTTATAGGTACCCCCGGCATAGGGAAGCGCTGCTCCCATTTCCGCATATAGAAGGGCTGGATAGATACTTATTAGTAGAGCTACAAGAGTTGCTAATATAACTGCCGCTCCCAACATGCCTACTACATTAGCTCCTACGGTAAAAAGCCCGACTCCGATAACGGTACCAACAGTAATCGTCACCGATTCCCTCATTCCGAGGCTCCGTTTCAGGGTAATTTCCTTTTGATTATTATTCATCATAACTCCTTTAAATATTTGTTATTATTGTTAATACCACTTTTAGCATGAGTCTATTTTACTTCACTTATTCTCTAGTTTTAACCGCTAAAGTGATAGGGCAAAAAATTCACATCACCCTTAAGGATGATGCTACCTTGAAAAGTATATCATGAACATATTATATTGTGTAGCCTTTTTCCTATTCTTTTCTTTGGGAGTTTCAACCTGCTCAGTTGACTCTTTCTGCGGTTTTTGTTATCCTTAAGAGTATTTGAATTGATATATCTACGTGAAACATATATAAATTTAAACTAATCATGACCACCCGTTCTACGGGTGGTCATGATTATGGACTGACTAGTCTATATATAAACGGTATAATATCTCGAAATTAGTAATGGAGGAATGGTATGTTAAGTATTATAAATTTAAGTGTTATTTTTTCTGATAAAAAGCTCTTTGATGATGTAAATCTTGTTTTTACACCAGGTAATTGCTATGGAATCATTGGGGCAAATGGGGCAGGAAAAACAACATTTTTAAAGATTATTTCTGGTGAAAAAGAATCAACATCAGGAAATGTAAGTCTGGCAAAAAACAAAAGGATGTCTAAATTAAACCAAGATCACTATGCCTTTGATGATAACTTGGTAATGGATACAGTTTTAATGGGTAACAAGGAACTTTATGATATAGGAAAAGAAAAAGAAGCCATATATATGAAAGCTGATTTCAATGATGAAGATGGTATGCGGGCCGGAGAACTTGAAGCTGAATTCGCTGAAATGGGTGGCTATGAAGCAGAAACGGAAGCTTCTTCATTGTTGCAAGGACTTGGAATTCCTATTAGCATGCATTCTGAGTATATGAGAGATTTAAAAGAATCAGACAAAGTAAAAGTACTGCTAGCTCAAGCCTTATCCGGACATCCAGATGTTCTTCTATTGGATGAACCTACAAATGGTTTGGATTTAAAAGCAGTTTTATGGTTACAAGATTTTCTCACAAATTTTGATGGGGTTGTTTTAATTGTTTCTCATGATCGCTATTTTTTAAATGAAGTCTGTACTCAAATGGTAGATATAAATTACGAGGAAATTAATATGTTTGCTGGTAACTATGATTTCTGGTATGAGTCTTCACAATTAGCTACTAAGATGCTAAAAGACCAAAACAAAAAGAAGGAAGATAAAATCAAAGAATTACAAGCATTTGTTGATAGGTTTTCCGCAAATGCATCAAAGTCTAAACAGGCAACCTCCAGAAAAAAGCTTTTAGAAAAAATCACTCTAGATGATATTAAGCCTTCAAGTAGGAGGTATCCTTTTATTGGATTTACACTAACTCGAGAAGTGGGCAATGAGATTCTTTTTGTTGAAAATTTAAGTGTAAAAGACAACGATAAGAAACTGATAGACAATCTTACTTTTAGAATCAACAAAAACGATAAAATTGGCTTCATTGGAAATGAAATAGCTATTACCAAGTTCTTCGATATCATCAATAATAAATCTGACGACTATGAGGGAGAATTCAAGTGGGGGCAAACAATTACTACGGAATATTTCCCCAAAGACAATTCAGCGTATTTTGAGGATAGCAATTATAATTTAGTGGACTGGCTTAGACAATATTCTACTGAAAAATCAGAAATAGCTGTTCGCGGTTTTTTAGGCAAGATGCTTTTTTCTGGAGATGAAGCAACAAAGATGGCTAACGTCTTATCTGGAGGAGAGAAAGTGAGAATGATGTTCTCTAAAATGATGGTGGAACCATCAAACCTTTTAATTCTTGATAATCCTACAAATCACTTAGATTTAGAGTCTATAGAAGCCGTAAATAATGCTTTGATTTCTTATAAGTCCAACATATTATTTACATCTCTTGATCACCAGTTTGTATCTTCTGTAGCCAATCGAATTATAGAAAT
>CAYLIF010000029.1:0-16430 GCA_964383845.1 uncultured Oscillospiraceae bacterium | reverse complement strand
AGAAGGTGGAAGAACAGTAGGATCTGGAGTAGTAGTAGAGATCATTGAGTAGTCTCAAGATTTTAAAGAGTTTACAATTATTAGCGGCTGCATATGCAGCCGTTTTTATATGGCCTGATTTATCATAAGCATAGCGATTTCTTCGGCTCTTTGTTATAATAAGAAAAAGGAGATTACATCTATGGAGTACATGAACAATTTAAATGAAAAACAAAAAGAAGCTGCCCTTTGTACAGAGGGGCCTTTACTGATATTAGCTGGTGCGGGATCAGGGAAGACTAGCACCATGACACACCGGATAGCATATCTTATGCGAGAAAAAAGAGTTCTTCCAGGAGAGATTTTTGCAGTTACATTTACCAACAAGGCTGCAGGAGAAATGAGAGACCGTGTTGAGGCTTTGGTAGGGTCAGTTAGAGGGATGTGGATACTTACATTCCATAGTGCCTGTCTTCGTATACTAAGAGCTGACGCTGAGCTTCTAGGCTATAGCAAGGACTTTACTGTATATGACCCCACAGATCAAAAGGCTGTGATTAGGCGCTGTATAAAAGAAAGAAGCCTAGATGACAAGAGATTTTCACCAGCTTATGTTTTGACAGTTATAAGTAAATGTAAAGAAAAAGATAAAAGCCCAGATCAATACAGAAAAGAAAATGGCGGGGAGTATCTCAACGATAGATTGGCAGACCTATATGGAGATTATGAAGCAGTTCTCAAAAAAAACAATGCCATGGATTTTGATGACTTGTTAAGGAACACAGTGCATCTGTTTGTCCGTCACAAGGATGTTTTAGCAAAGTATCAAAAGAAGTTCGCCTATATTATGGTAGACGAGTATCAAGACACCAACTATATTCAGTATCGTATTATAAAAATGCTGGCAGAGAAACATAATAATCTTTGTGTTGTGGGAGATGATGACCAGTGTATTTACCAGTGGCGTGGGGCAGATATTAAAAATATCCTAAGCTTTGAGAAGGACTTTTCAGGAGCTAAGGTTATTAAGCTTGAACAAAATTATCGGTCTGATGGCCATATATTGGCTGGAGCTTACAGTGTTATTGCCAACAATCCAGGAAGAAAGGCTAAAAAACTTTGGACGGATAAGGAGTCTGGCGAAAAAATTAAATACTATCGTGCAGATAATGAAAAAGAAGAGGCCCGTTTCGTAGCTTCGGAGATTTCAAGGATAACCAAGAGTGGATCCTCAAAGGACAATTATAATTATAGTGATTTTGTAGTTCTATATAGAACTAATGCTCAGTCTAGAACCTTTGAGGAAGCTTTTATCAGAAAAGGAATACCCTATCGAATACTAGGAAGTACAAGATATTACGATCGCAAAGAAATCAAAGACATGATGGCCTACATGAGACTTATTGTAAATCCAGACGATGACTTGGCCTTAGCTCGAGTAATTAATGAGCCCAAAAGAGGAGTCGGAGAAAAAACAATAGAGAAGATTCAGGCTTTGGCTTTAGCGCAAAAGCTAAGCTTGTTAGAGACGCTATATAATCATGAGTCACGAGAACTTTTACCAGGTAAGGCTGTAAAGAGTGTAGGCGAAATGGCTGTACTACTAAAAGCCCTTAATGAAGAACAAGAGAATCTAAGAATTATAGATATATATGACAAATTGTTAATAGGGACTGGTTACTTACAAAATCTAGAAAAAGATAACACTGTTGAGTCCGAAGGAAGACTAGAAAATATCTTGGAGTTTAAATCTGTTATCAACCAGTATGAAAATGAAGAGGAAGAAACTTCACTGCCAGCATTTTTAGAGAAAATATCCCTGATGGCTGAAGTCGACAATTTAGATGCCAAAGAAGATGCAGTTATTCTTATGACCCTTCATAGTGCAAAAGGCTTAGAGTTCCCTGTAGTCTTCATAACAGGAATGGAAGATGGACTATTCCCTGGGTGGAGATCATTTGACACTCCGGAAAAATTGGCGGAAGAGAGACGGCTTTGCTATGTTGGAATGACAAGAGCTGAGAAAAAATTGTATCTTCTAAGCGCTGAAGTGCGGACATTGTATGGTAAAACTGATTTTACCAAAGAGTCTATGTTTTTAAAAGAAATAGATCCAAAACTAATAGAGGGCGACGGAATATACCGGCAAAAAAAAGAGCAGGAATCAAAACTGAGAGATGGTTTTTCAAAGGAGGCTTATCGCCCCTTTGATGGTTTAAGATATTCTAAAGCTCAATCAATAGAGAGTGCAAGCAGTAAAAAATTGTCTTCTGATGATTTATCTTCTGGAGACTTGGTTCAACATAGTAAATTTGGTAAAGGTATAGTTGTTGATTTAACTCATTCAACTGTAACTGTAGTCTTCGATAATGTAGGAACAAAAAAATTAGCAATTAGTATGGCACCTTTAGAAAAACTGTAGGTAAAACAATGGACAGAATGAGGGAACTGGTTGAGAAATTAAATCGAGCAGGAGATGCTTATTATAGAGAGGATAAGGAAATCCTATCCAATTTAGAATACGATAAAATGTATGATGAGTTGGTGGACCTAGAAAAGAGTACAGGCATAGTACTTTCAAACAGTCCTACAATTAAGGTGGGAGGTGAAGTAGCAGAATTTTTGCCCAAAGAATATCACCATGAGCCTATGCTGTCTTTAAATAAAACCAAGGATTACCAGGAGTTGCTTTCCTGGCTAGGTGATCAAGAGGGGGTACTTTCCTGGAAGCTAGATGGTCTTACAATAGTACTAACCTACGAAGAGGGTAAGTTAGTAAAGGCTGTAACCCGAGGGAATGGAGAAGTTGGAGAGGTCATTACCAATAATGCCAGAGAATTTTCTAATTTGCCTACTAAAATTAGATTCCCCAATAAACTTCTAATAAGAGGAGAAGCTGTTATAAAGTACAGTGATTTTGAAAAAATCAACCAGGCCCTTGGAGCAGAAGCTGTTAAGTACAAGAATCCAAGAAACTTATGTAGTGGAAGTGTTCGGCAACTAGATCCTAAAATAACCAGAACTCGCCATGTTCACTTTTACAGTTTTGCTTTAGTTAAGGCAGAAGGTATGGATTTTGAAAAAAGAGAAGATGAGCTATCATGGTTAGATGTGAATGGTTTTTCTACCGTTGAACACGTAACCACAAACAAAGAAAAGCTAAGGGCAGACATTGAGGATTTCGAAACCCAGATAACATCTTCAGACCTTCCCACTGATGGCTTAGTTTTGATGTATAATGATATTGCCTATGGCAAAATATTGGGGTCTACTTCCAAGTTTCCAAGGGATGCAATGGCATTTAAATGGCGGGATGAAATTGCTGAAACCACATTACGAAAAATAGAATGGAATGCTTCAAGAACTGGACTAATTAACCCAATTGCAGTTTTTGATTCTGTGGAGCTAGAAGGTACTTCCGTAAAACGGGCCTCTCTTCATAATTTAAGTTTAGTTAAAGAGCTTCAATTGGTGGTAGGAGACCGAATTACGGTGTATAAAGCCAATATGATTATACCCCAGGTTTTAGAGAATCTTACCCCCCAAGGAGAGGTGGATATCCCCAGTGATTGCCCTGCTTGTGGAGAAGATGTTGCCTTAATAAAGGAAAAAGAAGTTGAAGTTGTTTTATGTATTAACCCCAATTGCCCTGCTAAAAACATTAAAGCCTTTACACTTTTGACATCTAGAAACGCTTTAAATATTGAGGGATTATCTGAAGCAACAATAGAAAAATGGATAGATGGGGGAGTACTACATGAACCTGCAGAAATATTTGAAATAGCTGGCAACCAAGAAATAAAAGAGGCCATAATATCTATGGAAGGATTTGGAGAAAAATCCTATGAAAATCTTATGAAAAGCATAGAAGCCAGCCGAAAGACAACAGCAGCAAGGCTCCTTTACGGTTTAGGGATTCCTGGTATTGGATCTGCAAATGCCAAATTAATTGCAGCTTTCGCTAAAGGGAACTTTTCTGAAATGATGACACTTTCTATGGAAGAACTATTAAGCATTCCAGGAGTAGGGCCAGTGCTGGCAGAGGCGTACATCAATTATTTTAATGACCCTGTTAAAAAAGATAAGGTTCTTCGTCTTCTTGATGTTTTGGTTTTAGAGGAAGAAAACTCTGAAGATGTAAAAAGAAATTTAGAGGGAAAAGTATTTGTCATAACTGGAAGTCTAGATAACTTTACTAATAGAGATGAGTTAAAGAATTATATAGAGCAAAGAGGCGGATCAGTGACAGGTTCAGTTTCTTCTAAAACTGATTTCCTTATTAATAATGATTCTGCTTCAGTGTCATCAAAAAACAAAAGTGCCAAGGCACTTGGAGTACAAATTATAAGCGAACAAGATTTTTTAAAGCTAGCCTCATCTTAAAAGCAAAAGGAGATTAAGCCCATGTTGAAAACCGGCAAATTGGATAGTTCACTATTAGAAGAATTAGTCTTTAAGAATATTACATGGCGAAGACCAGAAGTATTGACAAGACCAGGGATCGGAGAGGATTGCGCTGTTGTGGATTTCGGGAATTACGAATGCGTCCTTTCTACGGACCCTATAACTGCTGCGGTTAAGGATATTGGGAGATTAGCAGTTCATATTTCTTGTAATGATATTGCTGCCAATGGAGTTGAACCCTTAGGGCTTTTGTTGGCTATAATGCTGCCAGAGGGAACAACTAAAAGTGAAATCAATGAAATTATGTCTCAGGCTGGCAAAGCTTCAGAGGAACTGGGAGTTGAAATTATTGGCGGCCATACGGAAGTAACACCTGCAGTTACTAAACCAGTCATTGTCTCTACGGCAATAGGAAGAGGTGCAAAATGGTCTTCACAAAACGCAGAAAACATGATTCCAGGAGATTTGGTTTATGTTACTAAAAGTGTTGGATTGGAAGGTACTGGCATAATTTCCGCTGACAGAGAAGTAGATCTTAAAAATATACTCAGCAAAGAAGAGTTAGAAAAGGCTAAGGGCTTTATTGAACTTGTAAGTGTTGTTAAAGAAGGTGTATTAGCAGGAAAAATAGGCACAAAGGGTATGCACGATATAACGGAAGGTGGAGTCCTTGGATCTATTTGGGAAATGTGTCAAATAGCCAACATGGGCGCTGAAATCCAAGTAGATAAAATACCTGTTGAAGAAGTTACAAAAAAGATATGTGATACATTTGATATAGACTATCTGCGATTGATCTCTTCAGGATCTATGATGATTATGGTAAGTCCTTCTAAGAAAGAAAAAATGGAAAACGCAATGGCAGAAGCAAATATTCCTTTTACTTTAATTGGTAGCATTAAGCCTTTAGAAAATGGTGTGTGCATGGTGGTAAATGGAGAGCATATAGAAATTGCATCTCCAGCAACAGATGAAATATATAAAGCTTTGAAATAACAAAAAAAGGCCTTAAAGGCCTTTTTAAATTTACTGTCTTATGGGCGATTTTTAATGGATCTATTATTTTTCTTTAACTATAAGCACAGAACATTTAGAATGATTAAGTACTTGCTGTGAGACGGAGCCTAAAAGAACTTTATTAAAAGTACCAAGACCACGATTACCCATAACAATCAAATCAGAACCCAAATCACAAGCGTACTTGATTATCTCCTGAGCAGGATCTCCCTCTTTTAAAACAGCAGCAGCAACTTTATACTTTGGAGCAATCAAATCACTTGCTTCTTTCAAAATATCCAAAGCTTTTTTCTTGTTGACTGCTAGTATTTCATCCATCATATTAAGAGCCATGTATGGACTTGCAGGAATGTCTCCAGTAGCAGGATTAACTGTGATTAAATGAATTTCTGCATTTTCAAACAAACCATTTTCCATAGTTGCTTTTATTGCATGTTTTGCGGACTTAGAACCATCTACGGGTATTACTAATATCACTTATAGCCTCCTTAACTCTTTACTCTGCGGGTTCCTTAACAATGAGAACGGAACAACATGAATGTGTGAGAATTTTTTGAGAAACTGAACCAAGCAAAACCTTATTGAAAGTGCTTAGACCTCTATTTCCCATAACAATAAGATCTGAACCTATCTCTTCAGCATATTTAAGAATCTCTTCAGCGGGGTTTCCATCTCTTATAACAGCGCTTTTTGGCTCTGCTACTGAAGAAATCTCTTTTACCGCGTCAGCTAGTACGTTTTCTGCATACTTTCTGTTTGCTTCACCTAACTCAGTAACCATCTCTGCAGCCATATATGGATTTCTTGTTGGAACAGCATGAGTGGGTGTAATAACAGTCATAATGTGAACCTCTGCCTCTTTGGCAATTCCAGTCCTAATTGCTTTTTCAACTGAATATCTTGAGGATGGAGAACCGTCTACGGGAATTAAAACTTTTAACATTATGTACCTCCTTTTATATTGCATGAAAACTAATTTACAATTAATAAATATATTAATCGTGTTATACCCAAATGTCAATCAAAGACAACAGCAAAGCTAAAAATAAGAGTCTTTATGCTTGGGGTTCTTTTACTATAAGAACAGAACAACATGAATGATTAAGAACCTTGTCTGATACAGAACCTACCAGAGCTTTGCTAAAAGTTCCTAAGCCCCTATTACCCATAACGATAAGGCTAGATCCTATTTCCTCTGCGTATTTAATAATTTCCTCAGCCGCATCACCCACTCTAACAACTGCCGTTTTTGGAACCACAAGAGTTGAAAGAGTAGCTTTAGCATCTGCCAAGACTTGATCAGCATACTTGTGGTCGGCATCGTCTACGGCCTTAAGCAACTCTGCATTAAGACTGGGGTTTAAAGTTGGAATATCGTAAACTTCTTCAGTCATTCTCTCTTTTGCTGTGTCCTTAGCTGTCTTTAACTCTACGTTAAGACTGGGGTTTCTGGTAGGGGACCATCGAGATGAGGAAATAACGGTTACGAGATGGACTTCTGCATTTTTAAGAATATTGGTATTCATTACCTTCTCAATTGAATACTTTGAAGATGGAGAGCCATCAACTGGGATTAAAACTTTTAACATCGTATACCTCCTTCGTGTTTACAACATAAAATAAGAATAGTAAATAAATGCTATGTATAGTTTATACCCTTTAATTGGGTAAATGCAACAAAATAGCTGCTTTAATTGACAAAGAGCATTAATAATCAACAAATAAATCATTAATAAATCTTAATATTCATCAGCTAGATATTGACTTACTTGATTTTATACATTATATTAATAAGAACATCAGAATATCGCTGCGATGAAGGGAATAAGTTGTGAAAAGACCTTACAGAGAGTGATGCCTTAGAGCTGGAAGCATCATATGGTTAGAGCAACGTCTCACCCCGGAGCAGAACCAAACGAGGGAATATTCCCTGGGAGATTATTCTCACAGGCGATATTAACAAGAGTGGTACCGCGGAAGCTTACAGGCCTTCGTCTCTTGGTTTATTGGAGACGGGCTTTTTTATTATTCTCGACTATGGAATGTGATGATAATAATTGCCAATATGAAATTGTGAAAGGGAAAGGGTTAGTATAAATGAAAAATTATGATAAATATAAAGTGGGTTACTTTATGCCGCCAGTTTGTGAAATGAACTGGATGACAAAAGACCATATTGAAGAGGCTCCGATTTGGTGTAGTGTTGATTTACGAGATGGCAACCAAGCGTTAATAGTACCCATGAGCTTAACTGAAAAACTTGAATACTTTCAGTTTTTAACGGAAATAGGATTCAAAGAAATTGAAGTTGGTTTTCCTGCATCATCTAAAACAGAATACGAATTTTTGAGGGCTTTAATTGAGGGGAATTTAATTCCAGATGATGTTACCATCCAAGTTCTCACACAATCCCGTGAACACATAATAAAAGAAACATTTCACGCTTTAAGAGGTGTAAAAAAAGCTATAGTGCATCTTTATAATTCAACATCCTTTGCTCAAAGGCAACAAGTTTTTAAAATGGAAGCAAAGGGAGTAATTGAGATTGCTCAGAAGGGAGCTAGATTATTCCAGAAATACGCAGAAGAAATGCCAGAAACAGATTTTAGCTTTCAATATTCACCAGAAAGTTTTACAGGTACCGAGATGGAATTTGCTCTGGAAATCTGCAACGCAGTAATTGATGTTTGGCAGCCGACCCCAGAAAAAAAGGTTATAATTAACTTGCCAGCAACTGTTTCAATGTCACTTCCCCACGTATATGCATCCCAAATCGAATTCATGTGTAAGAACCTGCATAAAAGAGAGAATTTAATTGTTTCACTTCACCCTCATAACGACAGAGGTACTGCGGTGGCTGACAGCGAGTTGGGAATATTAGCAGGGGCAGATAGAATTGAAGGAACCTTGTTTGGCAATGGTGAGCGAACAGGGAATGTGGATATTGTAACTTTAGCCATGAACCTTTACTCCCATGGAGTAAATCCCAAACTGGATTTTTCTGATATGCCAAGAGTAGTTGAATTCTACGAAAAATATACAGGGATTCCTGTACCTGCAAGACAACCTTACGGAGGTAAACTGGTTTTCGCTGCTTTTTCTGGCTCTCATCAAGACGCCATTGCAAAGGGTATGAAATGGAGAAAAGAAGAAGGGATAGAGCAGTGGACAGTCCCTTATTTACCAATTGATCCTCATGATGTTGGCAGAGAATACGAAACAGATGTAATAAGAATTAACAGCCAATCTGGTAAGGGCGGAGTAGCCTATATTCTACAGAACAATTTTGGCTATCAACTACCAGAAAAAATGCGAGGAGAAGTAGGCTATCTGATTAAGGGCATTTCTGATAAGGCCAACAAAGAACTGACTCCAGATGCAGTTGAGAATGCTTTTCTAGAAGAATATGTGAATCTTTTTGATCCAATAGAAATTTATGACGCTACATTTACAAAGATCAAAGATCCAGAAGGTGATCAAAAAATGCAGGTTGTTATTGAAGCAAAGCTTGCCGGTGAAGACTTTCATCTGGAAGCTACAGGGAACGGACGCTTAGATGCAGTCAGTAATGCACTTAAGAAAAGCCCATATGCCTTTGACTATAGCTTTGTTACTTATTCTGAACATGCCATGGAAGCGGACTCAGATTCTAGAGCAGCTGCTTATGTTGCCATTTCAGATCTTAATGGATGGGTTTATTGGGGGGTAGGTGTACATGAAGATATTGTAATGGCATCAATAAATGCACTAGTAACAGCCCTTAACAGGCAAAACCAAATAAGTCATTTTATATCGAAATAAGGAAGGAGAACTACTATTATGGCTATGACCATGACTCAAAAGATATTAGCTGCACATGCAGGCTTAGAAGAGGTAAAGGAGGGGCAACTTATTGAAGCCTCTTTAGATATGGTGCTTGGGAATGACATAACTTCTCCTGTTGCCATCAGAGAGTTTGAAGAAAATGGTTTTCAAGAGATTTTTGATAAAGAAAAAATATCCATGGTTATGGATCACTTTGTTCCCAATAAAGATATACAAGCAGCCACTCAATGTAAAATTTGTAGGGATTTTGCCAGCAAACATGGAATTGTTAATTTCTATGACGTTGGTGACATGGGTATCGAGCACGTGCTACTGCCTGAAAAGGGGCTTGTAGGACCAGGAGAAGTGATTATTGGGGCAGACTCCCATACCTGTACTTACGGGGCACTAGGAGCCTTTTCTACAGGGATAGGAAGTACTGACATGGCAGCGGGAATGGCTACAGGCAAAGCCTGGTTTAAAGTGCCATCAGCTATTAAATTTAACCTTACTGGTGAACTTGATTCTAATGTTGGAGGTAAAGACGTAATCCTACATATAATTGGCGTGATAGGTGTTGACGGAGCCTTATACAAATCCATGGAATTTACAGGGCCCGGCGTAAAGAACTTGTCTATGGATGACCGCTTTTGTATTGCAAATATGGTTATTGAGGCAGGGGCTAAGAATGGAATTTTCCCTGTTGATGAAATCACAGAAAGCTATATCGAGGGTAGGGTGAAAAGACCCTATAAAAAATATGTGGCTGATGAAAATGCTGTTTATGAAAAAACCATAGACATTGACCTTAGCTCTATTAGACCAAAAGTTGCCTATCCTCATCTTCCGGAAAATACAAAGTCTATTGAAGAAGTAGGAGATATAGAGATAGATCAAGTTGTTATTGGATCCTGTACCAACGGACGTATATCGGACATGGCTATTGCAGCAAAGATACTTAAAGGTAAGAGAGTTCACCCAAGAGTTAGAACAATTATTATCCCAGCCACCCAGCAAGTTTATAAAGACTGTATGCGTCTTGGCTACGCAGAAATATTTATTGATGCAGGTTGCGTTATTTCTACTCCTACATGTGGGCCTTGCTTAGGAGGGTATATGGGAATCTTGGCCGAAGGTGAGAGGTGTGTTGCCACTACCAACAGAAACTTTGTAGGCCGTATGGGGCATACAAAATCCGAAATATACCTTACAGGCCCAGCCGTAGCGGCAGCCTCCGCCATTGCAGGAAAGATAACCCTATAAAAATTTGATAGCTAGAAATATAAATAAAGACTGGAGATAAAAAATGAATCAGGTTAAAGGAAAAACTCACAGATATGGTGATAATGTAGACACAGACGTAATAATCCCTGCAAGATACCTAAGTATCTCAGACAAAAAAGAACTGGCTCAGCATTGTATGGAAGATATAGATTCCGAGTTCATAAAGAATGTGAGACAAGGAGATATTATGGTTGGAGGATTTAACTTTGGATGTGGATCCTCTAGAGAACATGCCCCTATGGTAATAAAGGAGTCTGGAATATCTGTGGTAATCGCAAAAACATTTGCAAGAATTTTTTACCGTAACGCAATCAATATAGGTCTTCCTATTATTGAATCCTTAGAAGCTGGAGAAAAGATAGAAGCAGGAGATGAGGTTTCAGTAAATTTTGATACTGGAGAAATAACCAACCATACAAAGGGAGAAACTTATCAAGGGACAGCATTCCCGGAATTTATAAAGAATATAATAGGGAAAGGTGGCTTGCTTAAAGCTAAAAGGTAACAAGAAGTGGATTATAATATTGCAGTGATACCAGGAGATGGAATTGGCCCCGAAGTAGTTAGACAAGGGCTGAAGGTCATGGAAAAAATAGAAACAAAATATGGACATTCTTTTACATGCACAAATCTTTTAGCAGGAGGATGTGCAATAGATGAAAAAGGAAACTGCCTACCAGAAGAAACTATATCAGCATGCAAAGACAGCGACGCCGTTCTTTTAGGGGCAGTTGGTGGTTGGAAATGGGATAACCTTCCAGGAGATCAACGTCCAGAAAGGGCACTTTTGGGCTTGAGAAAAGAACTAGGCCTTTTTGCAAATTTGAGGCCAGCCCTGTTATTTGACGAATTGGCTGAAGCCTGCCCATTAAAAAGTGAAATAGTAGAGGGTGGCTTAGAACTATTAGTAGTTAGAGAGTTGACGGGAGGGATATATTTTGGAGAAAAAGGTTTCAAGCAAACTGAATTAGGTCTTGCAGCCTACGATGTAGAACAATATGCTGAAGAAGAAGTGAGAAGAATAGCTGTAGTTGCTTTTGATATGGCCCAAAAGAGGAGCAAGAAAGTAGCTAGTGTTGACAAAGCAAATGTTTTAGAGAGCTCAAGACTATGGAGAAGAGTAGTTGATGAAGTTGGCAAAGACTATCCCCAGGTAGTACTTGAAAATATGTATGTTGATAATGCGGCTATGCAAATAATTCGTGACCCCAAACAATTTGACGTTATTCTAACCAATAATATTTTTGGAGACATACTTTCAGATGAAGCCAGCCAAATAACTGGAAGCATTGGAATGTTGCCATCAGCCAGCCTTGGTCTAGGAAATTTTGGGATGTACGAACCTATACATGGCTCAGCCCCTGACTTAGCAGGTAAAGATATGGCAAATCCCTTTGCAACAATTTTGTCCCTTGCTATGATGCTTCGTTATACTTTGAACCTTCCCAAAGAGGCAGATGACATTGAGGATGCTGTAAAGGCTGTACTTGCTTCTGGGTATCGTACAGTAGACATAATGAGTCCCGGAAAAACATCTATTGGAACAGAGGAAGCGGGAGACAGAGTTGTTAAAGCCCTTTAACCCTTGACGGGTATATGTATAATCGCTATAATTAAGAAAGTGAATTGCCCTTGGATAGCGCCGCTTGGTTTGGTTTGGGTCCTGCGCAATGGGACTCTGTGAATCTTGTCAGGTCCGGAAGGAAGCAGCAATAAGCGGAAGCTCTTATGTGCCGCAGCAAAGCCTTCTCCAATACCCGGTGGTGCTATCCAAGGGCATTTTGTTATTTAATGGAGGGACCATGTATCAGGCATTATATCGTACCCTGAGACCTGAGGTTTTTTCTGACCTTCTAGGGCAGGAACATATTATAAAGATACTAAAAAATCAGCTTGGCAACGATAGGGTTAGCCATGCTTATTTGTTTTGTGGAACAAGAGGAACGGGAAAAACCACTACGGCACGATTATTGGCTAAGGGGGTCAATTGCATTGGTGAGGGTGAAAGGCCCTGTGGTAGCTGTTCTAACTGCGAGAGCGTCCGAAAAGGCACCTTCGTTGATGTGATAGAGATAGATGCAGCCAGTAATAGGGGCATAGATAATATAAGAGAGCTTAGAGAGAGTGTAAAATATCCTCCAGCTCTTGGACGACGAAAAGTCTATATAATTGATGAGGTGCATATGTTGTCTACGGAGGCTTTTAATGCCTTGTTAAAAACACTGGAAGAGCCACCTGAAAATGTAATGTTTATTCTAGCAACAACTGAGCCAAACAAATTGCCTGCTACAGTGTTATCTAGGTGCATGCGGTTAGATTTTAAAAGGATTCCAGAAAAAATACTAGAAAATCGCATGATGGAGATCTGTGCTGAACGAAATGTTAAAGCAGAATTATCTGGAATAAAACTTATTGCCAGTAATGCAGATGGTTCCGTAAGAGATGGTTTATCAATACTAGATCAAATTTTAGCTGGAGGCGCCAAGACCTTAACCAGAGAGGATGTATTGGAGCTATTGGGGGCAACAAATCAAGACTCTCTTATCCAACTGTCCCAGCATATTCAATCAGGAAATATCAAAGGAATATTTTTGGGTATCGACGATCTACTACAAGAAGGAAGAGATGCGCGACAATTAATAAAAGATCTTGTATCCCACTATCGTGGACTGCTAATCACTCAATTTATTGATAATCCTGAGAACTTGTTGAATATGTCTATTGAGAATGTGGAAAGAATCAAAGAGCAAGGAAGAACTTTGGATGCTGAAGAGATTAGTCGAGGGATAATAGAGTTTTCAAAAGCAAACCTAGACGCTAGGTATTCCACCCAACCAAGAATCTTATTGGAAGTTGCCTGTATTAAACTTACAAGACCTGAGAGTGAGGAAGGAAATACAGTGTCCGAGAAGCAATTTAAAAGCCAAGACTATAAAAGAAAGCCTACAGCAAAACCCCAGGATAAAAAAATTGTAAACCCAGAGGATAACCCAAAAAAAAGTGATGCTGATGTTGATGCAGTTGATGCAGTTGATGCAAGCAAAGTAAATCTCCCGCTAGACGAACTTTGGGAAAATACCATGGACTGTATAATAAAAGAAAAAGCTACATTCAGAGTTGCCAAAGGAGCGACTAGCATTTGTCAGGTTGATGAAGAATGTGTTGTAATTCAAGCAGATACAGATTTTTTACTTTGTAGAATCGAAGATAACAAAGAGCTTATAGCATCTACTTTGGAAGATCTTACTGGATCAAGAAAATCTATAGTTGCAAGGTTACGTGGTAAAGACCTAGCTAAAGAACAGTTGACATCAGCAGAGGCAACAAAAAAAGAAGTTGAGCAGAGTTTTAAAGATATAGCAGTAGAAATTGATTATAAAGGAGAATAAAGATGGGAAAAGGAATGAGAGCAGGAAAGAAGCCCGGTGGAAGTGGCAACGCAATGCAAAAGCAGATGGCACAGATGCAGGCAATGCAACAAAAAATGTCCGAGGTTCAAGATGAAATTGATAAAATGGAAACCAGCGCAACATCCGGTGGCGGTGCAATTACAGTTACTGTAAATGGAGCGAGACAACTTACAAAGGTAGAAATAAAGCCAGAGGCATTTGATCCAGATGATATTGAAATGTTAGAAGATTTAGTTCTTACTGCTAGCAATGAAGCTCTAAGACAAATCGAAGAGATATCCACCCAGGAAATGAATAAAATAACTGGGGGGTTAGGGATTCCTGGATTATAGTTATGAAATATTACGCTAAACCCCTTTCAAAATTAATTAATGAATTAGCAAAGCTGCCTGGGATAGGAGTTAAAACCGCCCAGCGTCTTTCATTTCATATACTATCTTTAGAAAACTCAGAAGCAGAGGCTTTAGCTAACGCAATCTTAGAAGCTAAGGCTTCCATGGTTTACTGCAAAATTTGTGGTAATCTTACAGATCAGGAGCCTTGCTCTATTTGTGCAGATAAACGGCGAGAAGACAAAACTATATGTGTTGTTGAAAGTCCAAAAGATGTGTCTTCTATTGAGAGAATCAGGGAATATCATGGTCTTTACCACGTATTACATGGATCAATTTCACCTATGGACGGCATCGGACCAGAAGAGTTAAACTTAAAATCACTGATAGTAAGGCTTCAAGAGAATGATGTGGAAGAAGTTATTCTAGCAACAAACCCAAATATCGAAGGAGAGGCAACAGCTATGTATATAGCCAGACTCTTAAAACCCAGTGGAATTAAAGTAACAAGGATAGCTCATGGCATACCAATGGGTGGAGATTTGGACTATACTGACGAAGTAACTATTATGAAAGCTTTAGAAGGTCGACGAATACTATAGAAGAAACCGCAAAAATGTACTATATTTAGAGGCTCATGTTATAAGGTTGCTGCGATTAAAGGACGGTCTTGCTGTCCTTTTTTTCTTGGCCCTAAAAAGTTGTTAACCCTATTAAAGTGACCTATAATAAATATGTTATTATATTTTACTTCAAAAGTGAAAATCTAGAATAGGAGGAACTACAAAATGGTCGATCAAAAGAAATCTATAGCTGTAGATGGCACAGAACATGGTCTTAAACAACATGATCTAAAAGTATCTACAGTAGTCTTTATGATTTTCTGCTTGTGTGCAGCCGGCGCCTATGGAATAGAAGAAATGATTCCAGAGTCAGGCCCAGGGCTTACTCTAGTAATGCTTATCATACTACCTTTCGTATGGAGCACACCTTTAGGCTTGGTAGCCGCAGAGCTTGGATCAGCAAGACCACAAGAAGGTGGTTATTATAAGTGGGTCCAAGAAGCCTTAGGGGAATACTGGGGCTTCCAGGCAGGCTGGTGGAGAACAATTTCCATCTACATTGACAACACCCTCTATGTAATTTTAGCTGGGGGATACGTAGCACAAACTTGGGATTTAACTTACACCCAAGAAATGGTTTTTAAAGTTGCAATGATACTAATATTTACTTATATTAACATTCGAGGTGTAAGAGACGTAGGAATTGTCAGCACTATTTTATCTATCTTGGTCATGGTAGCTTTTGGAATGATAGCAGTTTGCGGATTTATGAATTGGCGATCAAATCCATTTGTTCCATTTACAGCTGATGGCGATATTATGGGAGTGTCTGGTATCGCTGCTGGAGATTGGATTTATTATATCGGAATGGGAATAGCAATCGGTATGTGGATGTACTCAGGTTATGAATCAATGTCAACGGTAGCTGGAGAGGTAAAAGATCCACAGGTTATACCAAAAGCTACATTGATTACAATTCCTTTAATTATGGCGGTTTATATTATTCCTACAATGGCAGGCTTAGGATCTTTAGGCCAATGGGAAAACTGGGGAACAGAAGCTGGTTCAGTGGGATATGGAACAGTAGCAGCAACATTCTGGGGACCTGCTTTTGGAATATTTTTCGTAATAGTAGCAGTTCTGGCCCAATGCTCGATCTACAATACTTATATAGCATCAGGGTCCAGAGGATTCTTTGCTCTTGCAGAAGATAATCTAGCACCACCAATTTTGGTTAAAGTTGACAAAAAGCATGGAGTACCATATATTGCAGTTCTTTCTGTAGCAGTTGTCAACCTGATTCTATGTCAATTTGCATTTACTACAGTTGTAATAATAGACGTATTCTTGTTAGTATCTGCTTATGTAATGATATTTATATCTGCAATGATACTTAGGAAAAGAATTCCGGATTCAGAACGTGGATTCAAGATTCCAGGAGGATATCCTTTCTTAACAGTGGTTTGCGTAGTACCTTGCATAATTGCTTTCATAGCATTCTTTATTAACGGTACCGACTACTTCATCGGTGGTATGATTGGTATTACGTCAGGCCCTATACTTTATTATATTTGGAAGAGGATGTATGGCGGACTTGCGAAAAAAGATCCTGTACATTATCCACTAAATCCAAAAAC
>CAYLIF010000028.1:0-18170 GCA_964383845.1 uncultured Oscillospiraceae bacterium | reverse complement strand
CGGGATGTGGCGCAGCTTGGTAGCGCGATTGCTTCGGGGGTAATAGGCCGCAGGTTCAAATCCTGTCATCCCGACCAAGAGAGACCTTCAAAAAAGATACTTGAATGTATTTTTTTGAAGGCCTTTCTACTATTAATCTTTAATTACCGCTCGTCTAACTAACAAATAGCTGATTCCCCATAGAATAACCGATAATATCATAAAGGTTGTAATGGCGTAGTATGGATTAAAGCCATTTGTTATACCAAAAGCATAAACTATAGAAGCGAAAATTGATTTATGAATATTTCCGTCGGCTAAGGTTACATCTAGGACAGGCAAAACCAATAAGAAGAAAACTGGTACTCCAATAGAAATAATATATTTTAAGAGCTTGTTAAGGCGATAGTAAAGTGCTGCAATGAGGAATCCTAGAATAAGTACACTTATGTAAATTAAGGAGCTCCATAAAAACTCTTCAAAATAATACGCCAAACTATTTGATGAATTTATATATCGGCTTCCATAGATAAGCTGAAAGATAGTATTATATCTTTCTACTCCAGATAATAATAAGTTGAGGAGGGTATTTATAAAGCCAACTCCTATTCCAGCGCATATAGCAACAATGACAAAACTTTTGAAAAATGTGTTTCTAGAAATGGAATTTTGCAAAAACATCTTAAAGGTTTCTGTAAATGAATTTAGTCCCATGACGAAGAAGACAATAATTGCTGACATTTCTATACCTGAAATAGAAACAGATGTAGTTCCATGACTATCTATGTTGGTAAAAATGAACCCTGTATCTGTTGTAGTCAGGAGTAAAAATGTATAAACAATTGCTACTACGAGATAATAAACTAGGAGAACCTTTTTATATTCATCAAGTCTATATCTTATTGCAGGTTTAATTCTCATCTGATTACACCTTCCTTATTCGTTAAATGTATAAAAAGTCTTTGAAGATCAAGCTTAGAAGACTGCATTTTCTCACCTAATTCAACCTTATCTGGCTTACCCCATACATAAGCTGTTTTCAATCCACCTAAACTCTCTGTTCCAATTATGGATTGGCCTTCTATAAAAGCATCGATTTCTTCAGTAAGACCTGAAACAGCATAGCCTTTTGATAAAAGTTCTTCGCAGGATTCATTTATTATGACCTTGCCCTTGTCAATTATGATAATGTCCTCTATAACATGAGATGCTTCTTCAATGAGGTGAGTCGATATCACAATAGTTTTAGGGTTCTCATTATAGTTTTCAATTAGTAGCCTGTAAAACATATCTCTATGATTTGCATCTAAACCTAGAACTGGTTCATCAAGTAAAAGATATTTGACTTCTGCAGACAATCCAATAATAATTTTGAATATTGAATTATAGCCTGTTGAAAGAGTTTTTATTTTTTTATTTGTGTCTAAGCCAAACCTATCTGATAGTTTATGTGCATAGTCAATGTCAAAATTCGGATAAAAAACCTTGCCCCACTTAAATGCTTGGCTTACCTTCATAGCTGGGGGGAAATAATCCTTTTCCGTCATCATATAGATTTGAGATAGCGCCATATCATTTTCAAATACTATTTCTCCATCTAAGAGTACTTGCCCCTGATCTGGAAACAATTTGTTTGTTATAATGTTTAATAGTGTAGTCTTCCCCGCACCGTTTCTTCCAAGAAGACCATATATTTTCCCTTGGACAAGCTTTATTGATACATCTTTCAAAGCTTGGGTTTCACCAAATGACTTTGAAACAGCGCTAACTTCAAGATTATTCATCATCCATACCCCCTTGTATTAATTCAATTAAATCTTTTTTAGAAAGACCTAATTTTCTTGCCTCTATAATAAGTGTTTCAATATAATCACTTGAAAAATCTCGCTGTCTTTTGAGTTTGATTTTACTAGCAGCTCCCTTGCTTACAAATATTCCAATTCCTCTTTTTTTATATGCAATGCCTTCATCTACCAAAATGTTTACACCCTTTAAAACCGTTGCTGGGTTTATCTTGTAGCTAACTGAAATATCAGTTGTTGAAGGCATTTGAATTTCTTCAGGGAAGGCGCCTGTGAGAATAGCATCTTCTAACTCTTGGGCAATTTGCAGAAATATTGGTTTTTCACTTCCAAAATCCAGATTCAATTTATCGCCTCCCATCAACGTTAACTGGTTAGTTACTTGTGTAATTAAGTATAGATCTATAATTTCCAACTGTCAACCCATTTTGAGTCTTTTTTTGTGCATTTAAAGTTAGAAAAGCAGATGAGATGCATGGTATAATTATATAGTTAGGTAATGCCAAATAATTGAGGCGAACTGTTTATACCGCTATCTCGGGGAGGGAATCTATGAAGCTAGTTCATTTGTCAGATCTACATCTTGGAAAAAGGGTTAATGAATTTTCTATGATCGAGGATCAGGCCTATATCCTAACTCGTATCATCAATGCAATTGACGACGAGAAGCCGGATGTTGTTATGATTGCAGGGGATGTGTACGACAAAGCTGTTCCCTCTGCTGAAGCAGTTGAATTATTTGATGACTTTTTGGTAAGACTATCTAAAAGGGACCTAAAGGTTCTGGTTATTAGCGGCAACCACGACTCTCCAGAAAGAATTGCATTTGGATCAAGACTTATGAGCCATAGTGGTGTCTATATGTCTCCCGTATATGATGGAAATATTAAGCCTGTATCCTTAGAAGACGAATATGGAACAGTGGAATTTTTCCTGTTGCCATTTATAAAGCCAGTCCATGTTAAACGATTATTCCCTGAAGCAGAGATTGATTCTTACACTGATGCTGTTAGAAAAGCAGTTCAAGAGATGGAGATTAATCCTGATAACCGAAATGTAATAATTACTCATCAATTTGTAACAGGAGCTTCACTTTGCGAATCAGAAGAAATATCTGTAGGAGGATCAGACAATATAGACGGTTTAGTATTTGATGCATTTGACTACGTTGCATTAGGTCATCTTCATGGCCCACAAAAAATAGGCAGGGATACAATGAGGTATTGTGGCACCCCACTTAAATATTCCTTTTCTGAAGCCAACCATGAAAAATCAATTTCAATTATAGAACTCTTTGAAAAGGGTAATATTAAAATCAGGGAAATCCCTTTGCTTCCTAGAAGAGACTTAGTGGAAATAAGGGGAGAGTATAATACACTAGTTGAAAAAAGCTTTTATAAAGATTTAAATAGAGATGACTACTACCATGTTACACTTTTAGACGAAGAAGATATTCTTGATGCCATAGCAAAGCTGAGAATTATATATCCTAATATTATGAAACTAAATTATGATAATAGGAGAACAAGAGAGCAAACAGAAATCCTTGGCTCCCAAGATGTTGAAAATAAATCACCTATTGAACTTTTCGGAGAACTTTATGAAAAACAAAACAACCAACCCTTAGAGGGTGAGGCCTATAAATTTACTAAAGAACTGATACGTAAGCTTTGGGAGGTGGAGCAATGAGACCCGTAAAGATAACTATCTCAGCATTCGGTCCCTATGCAGGGAAAACACAACTTGATATGGACAAGCTAGGCAGCCAAGGTCTTTACCTTATTGCAGGTGACACAGGAGCTGGAAAAACAACGATTTTTGATGCCATAACATTTGCTCTTTACGGTTTGCCTAGCGGAGATATTCGCGATTCTAATATGCTTAGAAGTAAATACGCTGAATCAGGAACTCCTACTTTTGTAGAGTTGATTTTTCAATATGCAGGCAAAGAATATAAGCTAACTCGGAATCCCGAATATACAAGACCTACTAAAAGAGGAGATGGAACAACTTCAGAGAAAGCTGATGCGGAACTAATCTTTCCTGATGGTAGGATAGTTACAAAATCCAGAGAGGTTACCCAAGCGGTGATAGAGCTCATGGGGATTGACAGGAACCAGTTCACTCAGATTGCTATGATTGCCCAGGGAGACTTTCTAAAGCTATTATTGTCTCCTACCGAAGACAGGAAAAAAATCTTCCGTCAAATTTTCAAAACCGAGCTATATTCAGTGCTTCAAGAGAAACTGAAGCAAGAGTCTGGAGAACTTAGTAGAGAATGTGAAAGACTAAATGCAAGTATCAAACAGTATATAAATGGAGTTAATTGCAAGGAAGATGATGTTCTTTGCTTTGAATTAAATAAAGCTAAAGATGGAGAGCTGCCTTTAGAAGAAACTGTGGTTTTGATTGAAAAGATCATATCTCAGGATAAAGAGGAGATAGGAACCACCACATTTAGTCTCGAAGCTATAGAAAAGGATTTAAGGGAAATAACTACAGCTCTGACAAAAGCAGAAGAAATGGAAAGAATAAAAGTAGAACTAGTAAAAGCAGAAAAAGAATTGTTGGATAAAAAACCTCTATTGGAAAGTTTGGCGGGAAAGCTAGATATTGAAAAGGCAAAAAAATCACAAATAGATTTTCTGTCTGAAGAAATTATTACAGCTAAAAACAGCCTTTCTCAATATGATGAGTTGGAAGAAAAGCACAGACTCTTAGAACAACTAAAAAACAAGCTAGAAAAAAGCCAAGAGAACAAGGTTGAAAAAGAATTACTTCTTGAAAAAAAGAGAAATAAAAAAAAGACCCTAGGCGAGGAATTGGTGGGGTTAAAAAATGTTGGTATGGAAAAAGAGCAATTTATCAATCAGCAAAAATCCTTTAAAGACAGGCAAGTTTTAATAAAGAATCTAAGCGGTAATATGGCTAGGTTAGATATTCTTTCAAATAGTCTAGACTTAAAGCAGAAGGAATATGCAACAGCGCAAATGCGTTCTCAAGAACTGAGTAGTGAATATCAGATAAAAAGCCAGGCATTCTTAGATGGGCAAGCAGGAATCCTAGCCCTTAATGTTGATGATGGCCAGCCGTGTCCTGTTTGCGGATCTAAAGAACATCCTCACTTAGCAGAATTACCGGCTAACCTACCAAGAGAAGCTGATTTAAAAATGGCGGAAGAGAATAAGAAAGCAGCAGAAGAGGAAGCCTCTAAATTAAGTGTAGCAGCAGGAAACTTAAAGGGCCAAAAAGACGCTCAAGAAAAGGAGCTATCAAAACAGTGTGCAGATTTATTTGCAACAACTGATATCAAAGAAGCTGCAATAAAAATAGAAGGTGAGCTTATAGATCTTGTGGTTAAATTACAAAACCTTGAGATGAAAATAGAGGAAGAAGAAAAGAAAGCAGAGAGAAAAGAAATGTTGGAAGAATTTCTTCCCAGACTGGAAAGAGAGTTAGAAGATTTGCAAGCAACCGTGACACAGGAAGATAAAGTACAGATTTCCATAGCTGTTGAAATTAAAAATACAAGTGAAACACGAGAAAAACTTTCTAGGATCTTAAAATTTGAGAACAAAGAGAAAGCCAATAATCATATTTCAAAACTGACAATGGAAAAGCTAGCCTTAGAGAGAGCAATTGATGATGCCCAAAAGGCTTTTGATAATTGCAAATCGGATATGATTGGCTTGGAAGGTAAGATTCATGCTTATAGCTCAAAGGATAAAGATTACCAACCGTTAGATATAGAGGCTGTTACTAAAAAGGAAGAAGCCCTTAAAACAGAAAAACAAATACTATCTTCATTGATTACAAATAGCTCTGGTAGAAGAGACAATAATAGCAGGGCTCTGGAGAAAATCAATGAACAAAGGGGAAATTTAGTGGAACAAGAAAAACGATGGCTATGGATGAGAACTCTTTCAAATACGGCTAATGGTAATGTAAGCGGCAAAGAAAAAATAATGCTGGAAACATATATACAAATGAATTATTTTGAAAGAATCATTGCCAGAGCGAACACCAGGTTTATGGTTATGTCTGGTGGGCAGTATGAATTAAAGCGCAGAGTTGAAGCTGAAAATAATAGAAGTCAAAGTGGACTAGAACTAGATGTTATTGATCACTATAATGGAACGGAAAGGAGCGTTAAAACTCTTTCCGGAGGCGAATCATTTAAAGCATCACTTTCACTGGCTCTTGGACTTTCTGATGAAATTCAGTCCTCGGCAGGAGGTGTTCAGCTAGATACTATGTTTGTAGATGAAGGATTTGGATCTCTAGATGATGAATCTCTTCAACAGGCAATGAAGGCGCTACTAGGCCTGACTGAAGGCAATCGATTGGTAGGAATCATTTCTCATGTGGCAGAGCTTAAAGATAAAATAGACAAGCAGATACTTGTAAAAAAAGATAAATCTGGAGGCAGCAGGGTAGAGATTATAAGCTGAATTTATTAGACATAAGAATTTCGAATCTTATTATTAAAATTGTGTTTATTGTGAAAAAATAGAATGGAACAACAAAAAGCATAAAAAGCATTGTCAACCTGAAAAAACATACGGTTGACGATGCTTTTTCAATGTGTTAGAATCTCTTTTGTTAAGTGGTTAAAAAAACTCGGAGAACCATATTGCAGCTTTTATTTAAAAGCAGGAGTTAAGAGTGTTTTTTATCTGTTAAAGTTAGAGGAGAGATTCAATGTCAGTAAAAGACAGGGTGTTAAAAGAACTTGAGAATAACCGTGGAAAGTATATATCTGGTGAGGAACTTGCGGGATTATTAGGGGTCAGCAGAAATTCTGTATGGAAATCTGTGAAGCATTTACAAGAAAATGGATACGAAGTTATTGGAGTTCCAAATAAGGGATATATGCTAAATGACAATAGCGATATAATTTCTCCTCAAGGCATAGAAAAGTATCTTGGCTCCTTAGAGGGAGTTTTTGATATAGAAGTTCATGAGCAAGTGATATCTACAAATGATTTATTAAAAGATTTAAAAGCAAAAGAAGGAAAAGTTGTAGTAGCCCAAGAGCAAACTGGAGGCAAGGGTCGACTAGGTCGCAACTTTCACTCTCCTAAGGGCACAGGAGTCTATTTCAGCCTACTTCTCACTCCAGCCATAGCTATTGATGAGGCAACAACTATAACTGCTGCAGCGGCAGTTGCAGTGTCAGAAGCAATAGAAAAGTTAACGGGTGAAGATGCGGAAATTAAGTGGGTTAACGATATTTACATAAAGAAGAAAAAAGTTTGTGGAATTTTAACTGAAGGCATTTTTGACATGGAGAATAGAAGACTGGGTCAAGTGATTTTAGGAATAGGCATAAATTTGACTGAACCTCCTGATGGTTTTCCTGCTGACATCAGCTCATTGGCAGGTGGTGTTTTCAAAGAAGCAGAGTCCCCTAAAGATAGCCGAAATCTTTTGGTGGCGGAGGTACTTTTTCATTTTTGGACCTACTATAATAAATTGCAAGCAAAAGAATTTTTGCCTGGATATCGCAATAGATCTATGGTAACCGGAAAAGATATACTAATCCTTAGGGGAGAAGACACTCCAAAAAAAGCAAAAGCGCTAGACATAGATGAGAATTTTCATTTAATAGTAAAGAGGGAAGACGGAGAAATTGAGCGGATATCTTCAGGAGAGGTAAGCATCAGACCTGTTTAAACTAAATAGTATCTATTAATTTTTTGAGGAGACAAAATGAATAAATCTATTAATACCACTAATAGCAAAATCTCAATACAAGATATGACTCTAATCGCTTTATTTACTGCCCTTATAGCGGTAGGCGCATTTATTAGAATTCCAACCCCCTTCATACCCATTACATTTCAAGTGTTTTTCGTGCTCTTATCAGGTCTATTATTGGGGCCTAAACTGGGGGCATACAGTGCAGTTCTATATATGGCTCTTGGTTTGGTAGGTGTTCCTATATTTGCTGAAGGTGGTGGATTCGGCTACATTTTCAGGCCATCATTTGGGTATATTATTGGATTTTGTGTGGGAGCTTATGTGGTTGGCAAGATTGCCCAAAGGTATAAAAACCCTGGTATCAAGGAATGGATGTTAGCAAATCTTGGGGGAATACTTGTAATATATGCCTTTGGAGTCGTATACTTTTATATGATCTCAAATTTCGTAATTAACATTCCCATTGGAATAGGGCCTTTATTTCTATATTGCTTTGTAATGGTAATACCAGGAGATCTTGTAACAGCGGTCTTAGCAGCGATAATTGCCAAAAGGCTTAGGCCCGTTGTAAAAAACATTCTGGGAAGGAGCTAAAGGCACAACAAAGGAGGGTGACAGAATGAAGCTAGTGGTTTTAGACGGATACACTACAAACCCTGGAGATTTATCTTGGAAAGCGTTAGAAAAATTTGGAGACCTTGACGTTTTTCCTCGCTCAACAAGAGAGGAAGCGATACTACGGATAAAAAATGCTCATGGGATTTTCGTAAATGCTGTAGGGGTAGATCGAGAGATGATGGACCTGGCAAAGAACTTAGAATATATCGGAGTCCTTTGTACTGGCTACAACCATATTGACTTAACTGCAGCTAGAGAAAAAGGCATTGCAGTAACTAACGTCTCTGAATATTCAACACAGGCAGTGGCTCAACATACTATTGCACTGTTATTAGAACTTGCAAATCAAGTGGGCATCCATAACCAGGCTGTTCAGGGAGGGAAATGGTACGAAATCTCTGATGACTGCTTCTATTTAAAACCCTTAACCTTGTTAGCTGGCAAAACCCTTGGAATCCTTGGATACGGTAAAATTGGTAGCCAGGTGGCTTTTATTGCAAAAGCACTGGGTATGGATGTTGTAATATACAGCAAAGACCCAGAAAAGACGAGAAAGGCAGATGTTCTTTCATTACACTGTCCTTTGACAGAAAAAAATCGCCAAATGATAGATAAAGATTTTATAAGTGAGATGAAAGATGGGGCCTTCCTTATAAATACTGCCCGAGGGGGTCTTATAAATGAAGAGGATTTAGCAAGGGCTCTAATAAGTGGAAAGCTCAGAGGGGCTGCTGTTGATGTATTAGCTTTGGAGCCTCCGCTAATAGAAAAGCCTAGCCCGTTAATTGGACTTGATAATTGTATTATTACCCCTCACAATGCTTGGATGCCTTATGAGACAAGAAAGCGACTTATTTCTCTAGCCGTAGCGAACCTAGATGGATACTTTAATAAGACCAACATTAACCGTGTGGATTTAAAAGGGTAGTAGAACCTTGTTTTCTAGTGTATAATTTATTATTAGGATAGTAAATAGAAGCAGAAAGCAAGGAACTAGGATGAACAAGCAGCTTGAAATGGAAGAGTATGTAAAAAAGACTATGATAGAGAATAATGAAGCCCAAAAAGATTCTATCAATGGGATGATGATGGGGGAGGCTTATGAATGTTCTTTTGAAGAGCAATTCATGACCTTTGCTTTTCCTATTCAAGGTTGGCAGTCCAACAGAGTAGGTGTTATGCAAGGTGGATTAGTTGGAGTGGCTTTTGATATAACAGTGTCAGCTTTGGCGAGGTTTTTATCCGGGACTCAATTTATTCCAACTGTTTCACTCGAAATGAAATATCTACGGCCAGTTATGTTGGAAGATACTTTGCTAGTTAAAGCTAAAGCAATTTCCTTAGGGAAAAGGATATCCCACTTTTATTTAGAAGGAAGCAGCAATAAAAATGGGAAAATATTGGTGACAGGATCTGCTGTCTATTTGAATATAGATAAAGAAAAGCAAGATAATGTAGGGTTTGAGAATGGTGTTCTTAAGAGAATATTAAATAATAGCGATAGATTTTAGGAGTTTTTATGAAGGATAGTTACGGTAGAGAAATTAATTATATGAGACTTTCCATAACGGATAAATGTAATTATAGATGCAAATATTGTATGCCCGAAGAGGGAATCCCTGATTTAGGGCATGACCAAATATTAAGATATGAAGAGTTAGAGACAATTGTTAAAGCTAGTGTAGAGCTTGGGATACATAAATTTCGACTAACTGGTGGAGAACCGCTGGTACGTAAGGGGATTGTGGACTTTGTAAAAAGGTTGAAATCCATTCCTGGAGTTGTGGAACTTACCATGACAACAAACGGTGCTTTACTTGAGAGACTAGCAAAGCCCTTAAAAGCAGCAGGTTTAGATAGGGTTAATATAAGTTTGGACTCACTTAATCACCATAAATTCAATGAAATAACCCGATGCGGCGATCTGAAGGATGTTTTAGCTGGCATCAAGGCTTCTAAAGAAGCAGGGTTTTCTCCCATAAAACTAAATGTAGTTACCATGAAAGGTTTTAATGATGACGAAATCCACGATTTCGCCCAGCTTACTATGGAAGAAGCTTTTGAAGTTAGGTTTATCGAGCTTATGCCCTTCAAAGGAAATAAGGATATTAATTATGAATATATTTCTTCTGAGGAAATCTTAGCGAAACTCCCTGAACTAAGGCCTGTTGAAGCCTCTTTTCATGAATCAGGAGTCGCTCAACTTTATTCCTTTCCTGGCAGTCAAGGATATATTGGATTTATAAGCCCTTTTAGCCATTGTTTTTGCCCCAATTGCAATAAGGTTCGCATAACTTCAGACGGAAAATTAAAGACGTGTTTACATTCTAACTATGAACATGATCTAAAAGCCTCTCTGATACCAGATGCAAATGGAGAGTTTGACATAGGAAAAGTAAAGAAGAGTATAGAAAAGGCAATTATGGCTAAGGAAGAGTGTCATCACTTAGAACCAGGGAAAGCCACAGTTGAGCGTAATATGAATAAAATAGGGGGCTAAAGCAATGGATAAACTCACGCATTTAGATGAGAATGGTAGACCTAGGATGGTGGATGTTGGAGATAAGGATGATACCAAAAGACTTGGCGTAGCTAAGGGAACTATAACTATGAAAAAAGAAACCTTGGAAAAAATCATTCAAGGTGACATGTCAAAAGGCGATGTGCTGGGGGTGGCCCAAACCGCTGGAATTATGGCCGTTAAAAAGACTTGGGAGGCCATTCCCATGTGCCATAACATAGCAATTAACGGGGTAGAAATGGGTTTTGATATTGATGAAGAGCAAAGTGCAATTCATATAAGCTGCAAAGCCACAACTCAAGGGAAAACGGGGATAGAGATGGAAGCCCTACATGGAGTTTCTGTAGCAGCCCTAACTATTTACGATATGTGTAAGGCTATAGACCGAGGGATGAAAATTACGGATATAAGACTTACTGAAAAAACTGGAGGTAAATCCGGAGAGTACCAGGGAGATTAAAAGTAGCCCTATAAATAAAAGAGATGTTAGAGAAAATAGAGTGAATAATCATCGAAAAACGGGTATAATGTCTAGAAGCATTATTCACTTAAAAAATAAACGATAGAAGATAAAAATCAGGAGGGATATTATTGATGGGTAAAGTTAAAATTACAGAAACTTGTTTACGTGATGGCCATCAGAGTTTAATAGCAACTAGAATGAGAACTGAAGAAATGGTTCCTATTTTAGAGACTATGGACAATGCGGGATACTATTCTTTGGAAATGTGGGGAGGAGCAACCTTTGATGCAAGCCTGAGGTTTTTAGATGAAGATCCATGGGATCGCCTTCGAACCTTCAGAAAGATTGTAAAAAAGACAAACCTTCAGATGCTGCTCAGAGGACAAAACCTTCTTGGCTATAAGCATTATGCAGATGATGTTGTGGATGAATTTGTTGACCGAGCGATTAGTAACGGGATAGATATCATACGTATATTCGACGCTTTAAACGATACTAGAAACCTTGAGGCCGCAATCAAAGCCACAAAAAAATATGGTGGTCACGCTCAAGGGGCAATTTCATATACTATAAGCCCGGTACATACCAATGAGGTATTTATCAATCTGGCAAAATCTCTTGAAAGCATGGGAGCTGACTCTGTGTGTATCAAAGACATGGCTGGTCTTTTAGACCCATTTAATACATACAAGTTGGTAAAAGATATCAAAAGTGCCATAAAGATTCCACTTGAACTACACACTCATGCAACCAGTGGAATGGGCAGCATGTCTTACTTAAAGGCTGCTGAAGCTGGAGTTGATATTATTGACACTGCTATTTCGCCATTTGGGGAAGGAAGTTCACAACCCTCAACTGAACCTATGGTAGCAGCTCTTAGAGGTACTGAATATGATACTGGCATGGATATGGACTCCCTTGATAAGATAGCAGAGTACTTTAAGCCTATTAGAGACAGATATATTGAGTCGGGTTTGCTGGATCCCAAATTGCTTGGTGTTGATATTAATACTTTGATGTACCAGATACCAGGAGGAATGCTTTCTAACTTGGTCGGCCAATTGAAGCAAGCTAATGCTATGGACAAATTCGACGAAGTACTTAAAGAAGTTCCAAGAGTTAGGGCTGATTTAGGATATCCACCGTTAGTAACTCCTACAAGTCAGATTGTAGGAACCCAATCAGTATTGAATGTTGTGATGGGTGAACGTTATAAGATGATTCCCAACGAGGTTAAAATGTTGGTAAAGGGAATGTATGGTAAAACAACTGTTCCAATAAAGGAAGAAATCGTTAAGAAGATAATCGGTGAAGAAAAACAGATTACCGTAAGACCTGCTGATTTGATTAAACCAGAGCTTGAAGAAATAAAAAAGCAAGCTGCTCCATGGATGATTCAACCAGAGGATGTTTTAACTCAGGCACTATTCCCTGGCCCAGCTCAAGAATTCTTTAAGAAGAGAGAGGCTAAGATGTCAAATCTGGACAGCGATTTAATTAATCAAGAGGATAAAGTATATCCAGTGTAAATACAAATAAAAAACCAGTCGGATAAGAACCCGGCTGGTATTTTTTTGCCATATTTTATTCTCGTTCAGTCAACTGCATCAAAATCTCCATTTTATGAAGCAAACACCTTTCAACAACCTGATAAAAAGGTTCTATCTCTTCTCTTCTAAAGAACATAGACAATGTATCATTGTAGGCGGATTCTGTTAAACTGATAGGGAAGGGAGGGTAACCCTCTAATAGAAGAACATAATAAAAAATGAATCTGGCCATGGCTTCGCTGTAAAGTTCAAAGGGATATATTTCTAAGAATCGATGATGCATCAAACATGCTTTTCGAAGAATGTTAGTTTCTTCCTTGTCAGTGGCAAACCAGTTTAATAGTATATCCATTTGCTCCATTACTTCTTGGGCATGAGGAGGGGTATATGAGAGAGATATTAGAATGGGATTTCCCTTTCTAAAGTGGGGTTCTTCGATTCCTGTCATAAGACCATAAAATTTGTTGATTAGATTTATGTCTATTCCACTATTAAAAGAGGCAAGATTTTGAGCCTTTTTTGCTGTTTGAACAAGCCGATCAACAAAAGCATGTTCCTCCAAAGTAGCTTCCATAGTAATTTCGCCATTTAGCAAGAGGCCTACTGTTTCCATAGAAAGAGTACTACCATCTAATCTTAGAGATGTGTAAACCCAATCCAACAGGTTCATCTCTTCAATCATTTTTGATACCTCATGTGGATAAGGAAGGCGATTTTCTAATATTAATTTCTTTTTTTTGATTTCTCGATACACCTTATATCCTCCTTTTGGAGTGGTTTCTTCGTTGTTAATTCTACCATAATTGGTACTTATATGCTATAATATACCATCGTATTAGAAACCCAAGAATAAAGGAGCAATCAATGAGTGTTTGGTCACAAGTAAATGACTTTTTAATGGGAGGCAATGAATTAGACGCATTAGAGGTTTTATTACGTCTATCTTTGGCTGTTCTAGTCGGAGGTGCCATAGGAATAGAAAGAGGAACTCATGGACATACTGCAGGGTTCAGAACGCACATTCTTGTTTGTGTAGGGTCAGCCTTAGCAATGATGACTAACCAGTATATTGTGGTGTATCTTGATCAATTCACAGATATTGCTCGTTTAGGGGCGCAAGTTATTACCGGAGTTGGTTTCTTAGGTGTAGGAACTATTATAGTTACAGGTCGTCATAGAATCAAAGGTCTCACAACAGCTGCCGGACTTTGGGCCTCTGCATGTCTTGGCCTTGCCGCTGGGATTGGATTCTACTTTGGAGCAATTTTAGCAGCTATTCTAGTAATTGTCGCTTTGGGGTTACTGCCAAAACTGGAGTCATACCTTTATGACAAATCCAAGGTTTTTGACCTTTATGCAGAGATTATGTCTATGGGAGCATTAAAAGAATTTAAAAATACTGCTGGAGAGCTGGGGATTTCTGTTTCTAATGTTCACATAAGTCAAGATATTCCAATGACTGCTGGTGCAGCTAGCCTTTACTTTACAGTTCGCATCCCTAGAGGAAGAACTAAAGCTGAAGTTTTAAGACTTCTTGAAGGATCTGACTTTGTCTATTTTGTTGAGGAAGTGTAATATGGATTATACAAAAGAGCTAGAGAGAACTTTAGGAAAAGATCAAGTTTTGAGAAAAGCTTTGATGAAAGATTACACCTCCTTTAAAGTAGGTGGACCTTGCCATCGATTGGTTTTTCCACAAAACACAAGCCAACTAAAAACAGCGCTAGCCTTGTTAACTGACGAGGGAAAACCCTTTATGTTACTGGGAAATGGCAGCGATTTATTAGTTAAAGATGAAGGCTATGAAGGCACATTTATTAAGCTTGCTGGTAGTTTTTATGATACCCAGATAGAGGGAACCACCCTTAGATCTGGACCTGCTCTTTCTTTAAAATCCTTGTCTGTGGTGGCTGCAGAGGCTGGCCTTTCTGGCCTGGAGTTTGCTAATGGAATTCCTGGTAGTGTAGGAGGCGGAGTATTTATGAATGCAGGTGCATATGATGGAGAGATCAAACAAAGCCTTTATCAGGTAAAAGTAATTTCAAAGGACGGCAAAACGGAAAAAATATATTCATCTGAAGATCTTCAATTAGGATATAGAAGGAGCATCATACAAGAAACACATGAAATAGTCTTGGAAGCAGAGTTTAATTTAGTTCCTGGAGATGTAAAAGAAATCTACAGTAAGATGGAAGAGCTCATGGCGAAGAGAAAGGCCAAACAACCTTGGGATCTTCCAAGCGCTGGCAGCTTTTTTAAAAGACCAGAAGGATATTATGCAGGAAAGCTAATTCAAGATTCAGGATTGCAAGGACTACAAGTTGGTGGGGCCCAAGTTTCAACTTTGCATGCAGGCTTTATTGTGAATCGGGATGGAGCTACTGCCCAAGATATTATAACTTTAATGCACCTAATTCAATATACAGTTAAAGATAAGTTTGGAGTCGATCTGGAACCAGAGGTAAGGATAATAGGAGGAGAGAGTAGTGAAGTATAAGATGATTTGGGATTTTCACTCCCACACAACGTATTCCCATGGAAAAGGTTCAATTGAAGAAAGTGTTATTATGGGCGTAAAACGGGGACTGGAAAAGGTTGCCATTACAGAACATGGCCCAGGCCATTTAACTTATGGTGTGAGTATGAAGAAAATGAAGGAAATGAAGGATGAAATTGAGAAATTAAAAAATCTATATCCTGAAATCGAGATTGTTTTCGGTGTTGAAGCCAACATTTCCACCAAAGGGAACTTAATCGATGTAAAACCTGAGGAAATGGATTTCTTCGATATTGTACTTGCTGGATATCACTACGGAATTATGGGCGCTTTTTCTGCGGAAAATTTTTTAGCATCAAAATTTAGACGTGCAGATAATGGACCTATGGCAAAGGCAAAAAAGGGCAGTCTTTTAGTGAGAAATACTGAGATGGTAATAAATGCTCTTCGTAAGAATAATATCTTTATGCTTACCCACCCTGGAGATAAAGGTCCTTTTGATATTTTGGAACTGGCTAAAGTCTGTGAAGAAACGGATACTATTATGGAGATTAGTAATTGGCATCCGCATTTAGACGAGGAGGGAATTAGAACTGCAGCAAAAACAGGAGTAAAGTTTGCAATAAGCAGTGATGCTCATAGCCCGGATAAAATTGGAGGGTTCACTAGAGGATTAAAAAGAGCTCAAAGCGCAGGGCTTGATTTAAGCCGGATTGTGAATATAGAGAGAATTTAATGGCATCCTTTTCATCAGAAATTAAAAAAGAAATAGCACTTGTAGAACCGGAGAAAAAATGCTGTATGTTGGCAGAGATTTCCGGTTTTCTTAGAGTGTGCGGAAGTGTAAAAATAAGCAGTGGGAAAATGTTACCTATGATAACTCTGGATGATCTTGATATAGCATCCCATTTTCAAACTATTTTCAAGGACTACTATGGAGTTGAAATGGAAATGGAAATCGATGATGGTGGGCCCTTAAAGAAGGGTAGTATATATCATATGACGGTAGTTGCTTCTGGTGAAGCTATGGGAGAAAAAATTCTTCGAGAGACGGGAATGTTAATGGTAAAAGAGGGAATGGATACATTCACAGATGGAATCTCCGACAGCGTGATTAAAACAAAATGCTGCAGAAAGTCATACCTTAGGGGCGTGTTTTTGGGTATAGGCAGTGTAAGTGACCCCAAAAAAGGTTATCACTTGGAATTTGTCTGTAGCACTGAGAACTTTGCAAAAGATTTAGTGAAACTTATAAATAGCTTTGTTGATCTTCATGCTAAGATTACCAACAGAAGAAACAAATGGGTGGTTTATGTTAAAGAATCGGAACAGATAATCGATATTCTTAATATTGTAGGGGCTCATGGACATCTTCTTAAGTATGAGGAAATAAGGCTAGAGCGGGAACTTCGAAATTCTGCCAACCGGCTTAAGAATTGTGATGAAGCTAATGCAGACCGAATTGTTAATGCTTCTCAAAGACAACTTGCGGCTATTAGACATATAGAAAAAATAGCTGGCCTGGATAGTTTACCAGATAGGCTTTATCATGCAGCAGTCTTACGCAAAGAGAATCCAGAAGTGGGCATTTCCGAGCTAGGGGAAATGATGGAGCCCCCACTTAAAAAATCAGGAATGTATCACAGACTGAAAAAAATTGAGGAAATCGCTAAAGAGCTTTAAAAATAAAGGAGCACTGTGGATAGAATAATTATTAAAATAGAAGATGTTTCATTTGAAGGTCAGGGTATAGGTAAATCCAATGGCCTAACTTTTTTTGTGGCGGATACCCTTCCAGGAGATCTAGTGGAGGTAATCCCCACGAAGAAGAAAAAGAAATATGCTTTCGGTGAGGTTTTATCTTTTCTAGAAACTTCCCCAGACAGGATAGAAGCTCAATGCCCTCATGAAAAGGAATGTGGAGGGTGCACTTATCAAAGATATAATTACCAAGCACAATTAATCCTAAAAGAAAAGCAAATAAAAGACAAACTGATAAGACTTGCAGGTATAGAAAACCCTTTGGTTAAAGAGATAATAGCTATGGACCAGCCTTTTGAATATAGAAACAAAGCGTCTTTACAAGTAGATCCTATATCTGACCATGTAGGGTACCACAAGCAAAAAAGCCATCAGGTTGTTGATGTCCCTTTTTGTATGCTGCAAGCAGAACCTGCCAATGCAGTTGGTCAAGTTTTTAGAGAGTATATAAAGGATAACCCTACCACTATTTCTCAGGTAATTGTGAAAACCGCATTTCATACAGGTGAAGTTATGGTGGTTATTATTGCTGACAAACCATCTCAGCCTCAGCAAGATTTGTTGATTCAACAGTTGGATGAAGCCATAGAAGCAATAGAACCCACCAAAGATGGCTTAATGTATTCACTTGAAAATGTAAGCTTCAAAGAAAAAGGAAAAGACAGAATTACCCTCCTTGCAGGAAAACCCACGATACTAGAAGAAATGATGGGATTAGAGTTTGAGGTATCTGCAAATAGCTTTTACCAAATAAATCCTCTACAAACAGAAAAACTCTATAAAAAAGCCCTGGAATATGCTGATCTTAAAGATGATGAAAATGTGCTGGACCTTTACTGTGGAGTCGGGACTATTGGCCTGTTAGCAGCAAAAAGTGCAAAGAGAGTACTAGGAATTGAATCAGTTAAAGATGCTGTCATTAACGCAAACAGAAATGCCACAATTAACGGTCTGATTAATATAACCTTTACTTGGGGCAAGGCAGAAGAAGAATTACCTAAAGGGCTAGAATGGGAACCAGATGTGGTATTCCTAGACCCTCCACGGTTGGGATGTGCTCCTGAGCTTTTAGAAGCGGTAGTTAAAGTATCCCCCAAGAGAATCGTATATCTAAGCTGCGATCCAGCCACCCTATCAAGAGACATTAAGTATCTTACCCAAGAAGGCTATGAATTCATAGAAGCAACACCAGTTGACATGTTCCCCTGGACAAACAATGTGGAGACGTGCGTACTTTTGTCCCACAAGAAATCACAAGCATCTTCACCGTCTTTAT
>CAYLIF010000027.1:17550-18693 GCA_964383845.1 uncultured Oscillospiraceae bacterium | reverse complement strand
TGAGCCCCAAGAAATCGGGGTGGAGCTATTGCCAGCCCACATAGTTAATTCAGGGGAAAAAGAAACCACATCAGAAGGTGGAACCTTATTTGATGCTTTAAAACTCTGTGAAAAACAACAAATAGAAAAAGCATATGCAAAACATAAAACAACTATTGGAGTGGCCCAGGAACTGGGTATCAGCCAACCAACCGCATCCAGAAAAATCAAAGAGCATATATTTTAGTTGTTAAACCATAAAGTTTTTCACATGTAACTCAAAAACTTTATAAATCACGTCCTTTATAGTATCCTTCATAAAGCCTCACCTCCCATAAGATAGTTAAGAGATACATCAAATAGATGTATCTTTTTTGTTGGCACAAACACCTTGACAATAAATGGTAAATAATGGTAGTATAATGTAAATTACCAAATTATGGGAGGTGGCTTATGAGAATTAAAGGTTGGACGTTAAGGATCCTGATTATATGTTTTGTGGTTTCTGCTCCAATGTGCCTAGGAACAATGGGACCGATAACAGTATACGGAGCTACAGTATATAAGGATGTGGCTACTAATCATTGGGCCTATGAGAATATCTCTAAGCTTTCAGAAAGTGGTTTGCTGAAAGGATATCCAGATGGGTCATTTAAACCGTTAAAAGAAGTCACTTATGGTGAATTTCTTAAGATGGCAGTGCTTTCTTTGGGAAAGAAGGATCCGGCAAATTCTATTAGCAATGACCACAAGGATCACTGGGCATCTCCATATTATGAGGAAGGTTTAACTAAGGGTTATTATAGCAAGGATAGAGTAGGGTTGAATAAGCTTTCATATCCTATCCCTCGAGGAGACATGGCCCTCATACTAAGCCAGATGTTAGGTGAGTGGGATATAAAAAAACATAAGGAAATCCTTGATAGAATTGAAGATGTTGATTACAGGAATCCCGAGGAGTATCACCTTGTAAAGATATACGATGCAGGGATTCTAACAGGCTATCCTGATGGAACATTTAGGCCTGAGGCAACATTAAACCGAGGCGAAGCGGCAGCTGTAATAAGTCGTTTTATGGAAACGAAAAGGAAGCAACTCTTCCCAGTACCAGAACCCCCGGCAAATAAAAAACTAATGCCCATCGAGAATCTTATACCAAACCAT
>CAYLIF010000027.1:0-17450 GCA_964383845.1 uncultured Oscillospiraceae bacterium | reverse complement strand
AGAACCCCCGGCAAATAAAAAACTAATGCCCATCGAGAATCTTATACCAAACCATGTAAATGATTACATGCTTTTAGGTGTTAAGCAATACTGGATTACAGATAACGATCCTTACATATATGATAAGGTTTACAGCTATTCTGGAATAGAGACGCTTAGAATCTTTCCGGAAGACCGTTCAAGAGTTGTAGTGTTTATTATTGGTGATAAAGTAATCTACACATCAGATGTTTTATCGACACGTTATTGGGTTGATGGTGCTAAATCGGGGGAACTTTTGCCGGAGTTCGACTATATTGGAGTGTATGAAAGGCTAAATGATACTATGATGCTTATCCCTTCTCCATTTATATAGGGAGCGGATGAAAATGAAATATATTCAAAACAAAGGCCTAATAATTATTTTGCTAATTCTAATTTTAACTATATCTTTGTCACCCTCAGATTCCTATGGAGAAACCGTTGATGTACAACATTTCAGGCTGGACACAGGTGTCATTTTTGTTTGGAAAAATTCAGCGGGGCAATGGCAAAATGGATGGCAACCAGGGGGAACCATTAGCTACTCTTACCAGCACACCCTTCCTAAAGAAGCCTCCTCAGTTGATGTATATCCTTTTGATCCACAGGCTGGAATAGGAAAGCAGGGCTACTTTGATTTTGATCAAGGGGACTATCATCACTGGAATCCTCAATATGCTTGGGATAAAAGTAGTTATCTAGAATATTACTATGATTATTCAGCCACCTCATTATCAGTGTCTGGAGGGACCTCATATAATCCCGCTAATGGCCGTATAAATGTTAACTATGGAATGTCTCTTTCTTCAAAAAAGGGTAGTCCTTATGACGTAAAGGCAAAGTTGGATCAAGGAGAATCCGGCAAACAAGCAATCATTGATCTTCTTGGGAATCCTTCACAAGAAATAAAAAATGCCATGAATCTAATGGACCCAAGTTCAGAACAATACAGCCCTAATGTAGAGGGCTATTTGTATTTTATTCCCATTGTTTTTTCCTATACTCTGGAAGAAGAGCATGAGGATGAAGAAGAACCCTTAGAGCCAATCATAAATATAACAGGAGAGGCACATTTGAATTTACCGGAATGGACTTACGAAAATCATACTGTAGAGGCTTGGGACACATCGCTTTTTACAGTAGATGGAGAAGGTTACTCGGCATATAGAATGTATAAAGAGGGTTTTGCTAGCAATACCTTTCAGCCAGGAGGGTCTGCTAATAGTAGGCGAACATCTCTCACTACTGCAGACTTGACCTTTAATAGAGCGGGAACATTTCCCGTAACATTAAAGGTTACGGCTAAAACAGGAGCGGTATTTCGTGATACAAAGAGCATTGAAGTAAAAAAGACTCCAACCCTTATAGTAGACCTAGGAGGTGTTCAAAAGGAAAACAGAAAGCAAACGCTAAATGTTGTTGTTGCAACCAACCCTCTTTATCCCTTAGAAACTCTTTGGGTGGAATTGACTAGGGTAAGTACTGGAGAAATTATAAAGCTCCAACATGAATTAACCGGCACAGAAAATCAACTGGTGAATAGCCAAGGTATCAAGACTAGGCCCATTCAATCTATTTCATGGGATCCATATTTCACTCATTTGAAACTTGATTTTCTTACTAAGAATACTGTAGAAGAGGAATTCACTTACAAGGTTTATTGCAAAGACACAAGAGGGCACTGGGATGAAAACTCTAAGAACTTTTTAGTAGCCCCAGACCTTCCTCCTGTTGCTGCAATGGACTTGCCAGAAGAATTTTTACGTGGAAAAAGCACCGACCAGAGCCAGATTAAAGTAGAAGATATATCTCAATCTGATGGAGATCAATTAATTCGCACTTGGATGGTTTTACCAAAGGATGGCGCTGGCAATCCCCAATTATCAGAGCCTCAGAACATAGAAGGCTTAGGAGGATTTATGGATCTTTCCTTTGGAACAAGGAAAAAAGTCTCCTTTATTAAAGACGGGGTCGGCAAGGTAGAGATGCAACTTCTTGTTAAGGACCACTGGACAGAAGCTACCTTAGAAGAATATATTTCCCCTTCAGATTACAAGTGGGACATGACCTTAGGGGAGACCAAGATAGAAAATATCCCACCAAAAATATTAATAGAACCTCTTTTCGCAAAAAAAGCTACAATTCTTTTTATAGCCAAGTCAAAGATTCAGGCCAAAATATTGGCGCAGAACGAAAATGCATTGCGAAAAAATCTCGTACAAAAAGAGATAGATGGTAACATACAAATCGAAACTCTTCCACCAAACATTACAGCGGGAGCCCTTAAGGGTTATTATCATGGAAGCTGGGTGGCACTTCCCTTTGGCTTTAATGGAGGCTCTACATTCTTAGAAAATAAATGGTTTTCCGTAGACGAAGAGAATCTCTATACAATTAATGGTACTTGGAATGGGGGAACCCATAATGATTATCCACAAATGCCATATACTATAACTTCTCGCCATGGAGAAAGTGGAGAGGTGAACTGGACTTTTACAATAACTGAAGATGTTATGACCATTGGACCTACTCAAGGGGATAGTTTTGCCCATGACAATAAAGGCAAATATTTGTTTTTTAGATATGCTGGTGACACTCTCGTAATTTCTAAAGACAATGGTTCATATTTGGCTAAGATTTCTGCTACTCTTGGAGAAGATAATTACTGGTCATCTTCAGGGGCAAATATCATTTACAGTGTTAAAAGCGATGGAATTTACGCCCTTAATACAGGAGATGGAAGTTATCGTAAAGTTTACACTGGGCAGATACAAGGAAAGACTGAAGTTTTAGATGGTGGGATTCACTTTATTGAACAAAGAAGTTCCATGGTAATTAATCGTGGATTCTTTGATCTCTCAACGGAGAAAATCACCTTTTCTAGAATTCGCGGAACAGAAGGAGATGGAGTAAACGCATCGTATAGCTGTCTTGGAATAGATTCTCAAGGAACCATGATAGTGGGAATCAGGGGAAGCTCCAGTGTCCGAATATATGATAAGAATAATGTGTTGCAAAAAAGTATTTCAGGATGGAACCTGAGTCGGACATTTAGTGTAAGCCCCGCATATGACGAAAGAGGCATCTGCAATTATATTACTGCATCCTGGGAGGGAAAAGGCTCGTCAACTTATTGGAACTACACAGGGGTGTTTGGGGTAAATAATCCTACCAGTATGGTGGCTTCAATGAGTTCAAAACAAGGATTTAGAACTGATGCAGGCTATCCCATGTTTTCTGTTCAGGCAGGAGACAAGGTATATGTGCAAACAGGTGCTATGTGGGCCGGTATGTGGGGTGGTGGAAGTGTTATGAACTATTACACAGAATTCGCTTATCTTTGCACATTTGATATTTTAACAGGTACTTGGAATTATTCTGGAACGGGAGACTTTGCCTTTGGAGTAGCAGGAGAATACGGCAGCAGTTCTCACTCTCTTTTGGCATCGTCATACACATATAACGAAGATTCCGTAGAAACCGATCCCTCTCAAGGAATGACAGGCCTTTATGCTAAAACTATGCTTAGATACCAAACCTTTGATGAGGTAATGGAACGAGTACTTCCCAAGCACCAAGAAGACCTTCATATATTTTATGTTTCAGAGAACCCTGATAGTTCTTTGTTCCAAGATGTGGCTGACCAAGTTGCCATGGGAGAGGGTAAATATGAAAGGGTCTTTGAACTTCAAGGCACAGGAGAAGGAGAGGCAAGCCTACAACGAAACTTCGCCCTAGATCCCAATAAAACATACTATTATGAATATCAAGTAAAGGGCCTATCAGAGGGAGGAATATTACCATTCACCTATGAGTTTTTATCACAGAGCAGGGAGGCTGAAGAAGATCTAACTCAAGATACCTATAGAGTGGTTCACACAGAAATAGAAGATTTTAACGGTGGGGATAATAATGAATTCTTTGAGATCCCCGGAGGAAGAACCGCAGATGGTGTCTATAAAGGAGCTAACCTATATAGCGGTAAAACCAAGTTACCCAATAGAGTATTTTCTGATGGCAGTACAATAACATTTACTGTGCCTGAAGGAGTGAAGGCATTGCTTTCATTTGACTACGATGTTAAAAGCCCGGGTTGGGCATCAACTCGGATTTTCTTAAATGATGAGCCTTGGCATAAGATTCCTGGCATTACGGGAAGTGTTGGTGGGTACACCTCTCCAGAGTTTCTACCAGAAGGTGTAAATACATTATCATTTTCTACAGTAGATTATGGAACTCTTCCATTATGGGCTTATGCCTATATAGACAACTTAACTTGTAGTTTTGTAGAGTTTAGTGGAGAAGAATCAGAAAAACCAGATCCTACCATTACCGTTTTAGCCGATGGATTTGTTCACGGCAAAGGTTCCTTGAAAACTCCGCCTGAGGTAATGGCATACCGTGGCTTTTCCGGAGAGTCTGTAAGCTCGAATTTTTCTACCATTACAGATGAACGAATCGCAAAGAATACAAGTAATCCTGACAGCAAAATATTAAACATTAATATCCCCACGGGCCAATTGGCATTAGACACTGAAGTACTATTACATTCAAGACCAGCCAGCTCCTCTAGAAACAGCTGGAATGTCTCTTGGACTTGGTATCCTCCTGGTAGTGTTTGGACAGCCTATGGACGATGTGAGTACGGATCCGTACCTATGCAGATTCCAGGAGACTGGTGGGTCAACCTTGGATGTGTTCAAGGAAGTCAGACTATTAATGAAAGAGCTAGAGCATATAATGGTTCCTGGGGGGATTTTGGAGGAGTTAGTTTTTATCAAAGCTCAAGAAAACCAGAAGCGTATTCTGAGGGAGCATACTTTTATGGGCTAGACCATGAAGGTAAAAGAGATACTATGTTTTTGGAAAATGATACATATCTAGGACAGACCCTTTTTACTCTTAAAGTAACTGGGGAAAGCCCCTTGTATTGGAGAGACTTCCAGATTTATTCAATTGAAAAAGGTGTAAAGGTATATGCTGAAGAAGATGCCCATAAGGCTGGAGATTTTCTCTCAAAATGGACTAGTCATTATGTTGAAGCAAAACCTGTGGTTATAGAAAAAGCACCTGAAAAGGAACGGGAAACTCTCATCTATAAGAAAGGAGAGCTTGTAGCATACGATTTATTTTACAGCGACTATGAAGAGGATCCTTCAAGACGAGAATATTGGAGATATACCCACACACCTTTTAACGATGGCCTTCACCCTGATCAAGGCAGAATTTTAGACCGATCGATTCCTAGATTCTATATAGATGGAAAGTATGTGGTGGAACACTGGCAAGAGGATAATCCTTCTAGAAAAGATGTTCCCAAAGATAGCCAAGGACATCCCTTAGGATACCCTGACTTTAACAAGTTTTCCAACGTAGAAACCGTAACATTTTATATAGAAGGCACAGCCACAGCTCCTTGGATTACAGATATACGCACTCAGGTTAAAACGGATGGCAGGTGGAAGAACAAAACCGTTGCCTATAAAGATAATTATCGAATTCAGATTAGAGTAGACGACGAAGAAAAAGATATTCTTTCTCTAACTACGGAAGTCTATCTGGATAAAAAATTAATTGGAGCTTTTCTGGAAGAAAATATAAAAGCCGGCAAAGGTGGATCATATCCTGAGATATGGACTCCTCCTCTACCGGGCTTCGCTGCAGTAGGACGATATCAGGTTGTCTGTACCGTCAGAGATGAAACTGGCACAGGACTTGGCACCTACCGATTCGAAGTGGATCGCATTAAGCCTAATATACGTATCCATCGATTGTTTTAGTAGTAGATTTTAGCTACCAGCAACTTTTGTAAGGGTAAGGGTATAAGTTTTGTCTTTATAAGGAGTGCCTGAAGTTTTTATGGAGATCGTGAATTTACTGCTTATCTCTAGAGAAGACATATCTATAGTTTGTGTTAATGAATTTAAAACAGGCCCTGCAGTAGTATCGCCTGAAAATTCGATTGTAACATCACTAGGAGCAGAAGCCTTGATGATCACATTATTTATATCTGTTGCGTCTGCAGGAACATTAATATACATAGCGTCATTTATTGGAACATTCCTATTTAGTATACCTCCTCCAGAAGGGGTGTATGTACATATTAAAGAGCTTAGCGTGGCATCAGGCTTAGGGCTAGTGAAAGATTGGTATACCGGTACCGAGTCCTTTCCGTTGCCACTAGTAAACCCATAAACAATATACTCTTTATCAGACACTAATCCAGTCAATGAGAAGTTAGAAGGGACTACACCAATTGTACTATTGGTTGAAGGAGCAGGGGCTCCTGTTGAATCTTGTCCAGCCTTAATCTGCGCAATAGTTGGAGCAACTGCGCCGGTAGTTACCTCTGTAACAACGAAATAACAATGTCCAGGGACAGTTGATTCAGCATTAACGGTTATACTGGTTGATCTTGATGTTACAGAATTTATGGTAAGAGTAGGAGCTTTTGTTCCGGCTATAAAGCTAGACGCTGTTTGAGCCACATAATTACCCGTAGAATTTTTAAAAGAAGAACCGTTAACAGTAATGGTATAAGAAGCTCCATCACCCCATTCTCCTGAGGGTGCAGGGATAGTAACTACATTCCCAGATATGGAAGCTGCAGAAGTATTTAAATTACTGCCGGTAGCGTTTTTAAAACCGTGATATTACTAGCTAGATAGGCTGAATCAACAGCTTTCCCGTCACTTTTAAAGATAGGCTCTGAAAAAGTAATTTTTAGAGAATCCTTTAGGCCAACTTGAATGGCACCATTTGCCGGACTTATGGAAGCCGTTGGGGTAACATTTATTGTTGTGAATATTACACTTTTTGCTGGTATGGATTCTTTGCTGCTAACAGTTCTGAATTTGTCCTTCACAAAACCTAGATAGTAGGCTTGGTTTGAATCAAGATTAGCGGTAGGTGTAACAGTAATTATTTTTTTGTTTGTGCTTAGAGCTGCTGTGAATGCAACATTTGCTCCAGTGGCGGAACTCTTTTTGAAAACCAAATTATCTTTCAAATATGCAGCTGTGATGGCATCGCCTTTAAAAGTTTCGATTTCTGCAGAGAAGCTAAGAGTTGGTTTCACTGCAAGGGCAATTGACTTAGCTCCATTGTCTGGCAAGAAGACCGCCTTTATATCAGGGTTAGTTTCCTTAGGGGCAACAACTCCAGAAGCTAAAGTCCACTTTGTTGGCTTTGTTTCGTAGGTGATACCACTGACATTAGCATTCATATGCTTGATGGTTCCTGGTCCATGGAAAGCTGCTACAGCGTTAACATCTGTTGAGGCTAGAGCAGACCGACTGTCAATGTGTATATTAGAGTTCTTTGCGTCTTTTGAAACAACTAAATTGGTAATGGAACATCCCTCTAGGCGAGCAGTTCCGTTGGTTCCCACCATATTTACTAAGGGGAAGTAACCAGTTAAGGTAGTGTCTGCATTCTTCCTAATATCTAGACTATCAAATCCTTTTCCAAAAATACCTCCTGCTAAAGAAACCGTTTCCAAAGAACAAACTTCTTGTGCTATGGTTTGGGGAATGGTAGTTGCCCCTTTAGCCAAGACCCTAACGGTAGATCCAGATTTGTTAACATTCAACTGAGTGGCTCGGCAGTTTTCTAAAGTAATGGTGCTTTTACCACCTCCGTTAACTAAAAGGCCTCCCAACAATGTACAGTTTTGGAATGTTGCATCTCCTTCGCCTAAATCTTTAGAAATAGTAACAGCATTGGTGTAAAGAGTGTTTTTCACTACGGTATTATCGTTCTTTAATGTTGTAAAAGTTTTTACAATATCCTCTTTGTCCAAAATTGCGCAAATAATCTTGGCAGTTTGTGCTCTTGTAAGATTATCATCGGGATGCAAAAGACCGTCATCGTAAGCCCCTAAGTACCCTTTGCCTACAATTTTTTTCATGTATTCTGTAGCCCAGTCTGCTGTTTTAGAGCCGTCCTTATATGTGTTCAAGTTTGATGAAACCCCATAAGAAGGGACAATTCGAGCAATCATTACCGCTGCTTCTTGGCGAGAGATGGCCTTGTTTGGAAGAAAGGTTCCATCTCCATAGCCATCAACATATGTGGCCCCAACAGCCTTATTAACGTCATTGTAGAACCATTCAAATGTAGGAACATCTTTAAAGTTGCTAGATGCTGTCCCGGTGTTTCCTAATGCTGAGTTCATCATTTTGGCAAACTCTGCTCGGCTAACAGGGTTGTCAGGAAGAAACGTTCCATCTGGGTAACCAGTTATAAAGCCTAGTTGAATACCCCTAGCAATATAAGTGTAAGCCCAGTGCCCCTTTATATCAGTTGGAGTAGCCGCTGAACTTTGGTCGGGTAGGGCTAGTCCAGGTGTTAAAAGGGTGAATATTAAAAGGAATACTGTTAGAACATGAATAAAATTACGCTTCATAGCAATGCCTCCTCAATTAACTGCAAGAATAAGTCTTAAATAATATGATTTTGCCGGTACGAGAATATATCTTTTTTCTAAAACTTTATTGGACTAATTGTATCATATATTGTTATTAACGTATGGATTTTAGATATGTTCCTTTAATATTTTTTTGGAACATATTTTTATTTTAAGCGTCTATATAAGCGTCTTTAAAGGAAGCTTTTGATATATGTCGAAATGGTTACAAATGTTGAGAATCATTGAAAAAGAATGGGGCATGGGCTATAATTGTTTGTTAGTATATATAGTTGTTTCAATAAAAATGGAGGGGAATAATGAAAAAGAAAAGATCATTTATCCTATTGATGGTAGCGGTTTTAGTCCTGTCTTCAGTAAGTTTGGGCTTTGGTGCAATCGACTACAACCAGTGGAATTCTAATAGCAGTTACCCCAAGGACTTGGTAGGCACACAGCTTCTCAATCAAGCCCGAGCTTTTATAGATAAGGGGATTATAACTGGCGATACCGATGGATTATTTCATCCAGAAAGAACTATTAATCGAGCTGAATACGCAGCTATTATGGCTAAAGCTACCAACAATACAGGCGATATAGCTAAGGCAGCAAAGCAAGATCGCTTTGGAGATCTAAAAGGTTACGGCTGGGCAAAAGGCTTTATCAATGTTTGCCATGATGCCGGACTTATTAATGGAATCGGCCAAAACAAATATAACCCAGGAGGCAGTGTAACCTATGTGGAAGTAATTGCAGTTGTCTTGCGTTCCAAAGGGGTTAGCGATGCTACCATTAACCAGTATGGTAAGTGGCCCAATAATTACATTAAGTATGCAGAGATCCTTAACATGGATGGAGCCTTAATGATTAAAAACTGGAATGCTCCAGCAACTAAAGGGGAAGTTGTACAACTCTTATATAGAAACATGCCAAAAAGCTCTGCTTCTGCAGCTACAGTTAGCGTTAGTAGTAGTCCTTCTCCCCCTATATCATCAGGGGCTGTAACATTCTCTGCAACTGCTACAGGAACAGGCACCCACAGCTACCAGTGGTATCTAAATAATGTTGCAATTGCCGGCGCCACGTCCAATACTTACAGTACCACCGCTCCAACTGCGGTAGGGGCTTACCATGTTAGAGTTACAACTTCAAGACCAGGATATTCTGATACTGTAAAAATTTCTGCAGATATCATCGTAAAATAAGAAAACAAGAAAGAGAAGGGAGCTTTAAAAAAATGAGAAAGAATGGATTAAAAATACTATCAATGGTTCTAATTCTTATGCTAATGGCTACATCTTTGGCATTTGCGGCAGTTCCATCTGATGTTGCGGGTAAGAGCTATGAAACCGCTGTGGAAAAGTTAATGGAGAGAGGTGCTATAACTGGGGATACTGATGGACTATATCATCCAGACGCAACCCTTAGTAGAGCCCAAGCCTGCGCAATAATTGTGAGAACAATAGATCCTCCATCTGCTGAATTATTTGGAACAGCAACACAGTCTGTTCCCGATAGCGGATTTACAGATATGGTGGGCTATGGATGGGCAGCTCCATATATAAATTATGCTGTAAAGAATGGTATTGCCTTAGGGGTTGGTAACAACAAATTCAATCCTGGAGGAGACGTTAAGACCACCGAGCTATTAACTTTTGTTGTAAGAGCAGCAGGCTACAATGATGCTAAACTAGGTGGAACTTGGCCAGAAAATTATGTTCAAAAGGCAAAAGATCTGGGGCTAGGAGCAGGACTTGCCATAGAGATGCCAGAATTTATTAACAAATGGATGACAGCTCAAGTTACTTATGATGCTTTAGATTTAATTGACAAAGCCCATAATCAAGACATAGTAGCTGGTGAAGTAATACTTTCCGGATTAAAATATACCACGGGGACTTTTGACGCCAATATAAGCAAATTTGACGGCAAGGCCTTAGACAAAAATGTTACAGTATATACCTACGAAGCTAAAAAGAATTACAAGATGGACATGGTGGTTTCTGGAAACAAAGCCGATTATATGAAAAGAGACGTTAATAACTACAAAAACGTTACAACTCCGGCTTGGTACCTAATGTCTGCTAATAAAATAATTCAAATTATATTGCCTTATGACGTTGGTTTTAGCGGCATGGTATACGGTCTTATTAACTCTCAAAACACAGCACTTAATGGTCAAGGAGATGCAGTTGCAGGATTAGATACTTGGACTGCAATGAAAGAGCTAACTTGGCTTTGCCAGAAGAACCTGGTTCCTCCAGTAGTAACTTCAGGTGATGGAACAATTTATGAGATGGCAACTACAAATGGGGAAGTAAGAAACATAGCGACAACAGGGGGAATAGTAAAAGGGAAGAGATTTGCTGAACTAACATCCCCATCGGGCTTTACAATAGTAGAAGATTTTACTAACGGCCTAGTAGGTCTTACTGGCGCTTCAATAAAATATTATGAAGTGGCTGACAATGCTTCAGTATATGTTGTTCAAAGCGACGGCAAATATAAAGCGGGAAGCCTGTCCAGCATAAGAAAAGGAAAACAAGTTAGATTATATGATATCAGCAATGATAAGTATGAGAATGTAGATATCGTAGTAGTAAAGTAAGATACCCACTGAAAATGAAAAATAGATGAAAATCTAAAAACAAAACTCTCTTCTTAGGCAAAGGATAAATGCCAAGGAAGAGAGTTTTTTATTAAAGGAACTTATCTTTTACCTAGAGCCCTTCTCAGGAAATTACTGATTAGGGCTTGAACTCCTCTTTATTAACATCAAGCAAGATACAGCGCTAACAAGGCTAATCAAAATACAGCTAAGCCAGCCAAGAGTCCATAGACCTCTCACTGCGAAAACCACTCCAAATATTAATGGCCCTACTGACATTCCGATGTCTGCAATTCCACCGATAAAGCCTGTGGAATAATCTAAAACCTTGCCCTCAAGTAACTCTGGCAACATGCAATAAAAAGACCCTATGCCCCATGAACTTCCAAATGAGAGAAGGAGGATTGTAGAGTAAAAAAGGAAAGGACTGCTTAAGTCAGCGGTAATAACTAAAATAATGGATAGAATAGTTAAGGTGGGTCCAACTAGGAAAACCTTTAACCGACCTTGAATAGATATTTTGCTATTACGAGAGGCTATATCTGAAGCCCTTCCTGAAATTATTGCTGCTGCAAATATTCCAAAGGAAAGGGAAGTCATTAACAAACCGATTGTAGAGGCACCGTAACCCAAATGATCTCCAAAGAGGGGTAGGTCAACAGAAAGTACTTGGATTATCCATATGGTGGATATGAAGCAGCCTATTAAAAGCCATACTTCAGGAAGCCTAATTATTTTTCCCAACATTTTGCCAGATGGACTGCTATCCATAGCTTCTTCTATTTGGCTTTTCTCTCTTCTATTTACGGTAAAGAACCATAAAACAGCTGGAACAAATATCACCAAAGCTACTATATAAAAAGAAGACTTCCAGCCATAAAGGTCCACTGCAAATCCGCTTATGGTAGCTCCAAATCCAGCCCCTCCATAAAAGATCCCATTAAAAAGTGCGGTGGCTGTTCCCATCTTGCTTTGTTCTATCCAATCTATAATTGTAAGAATAAATACAGGAAATATTACTGCGGAAAAACCTTGTATGATTTTTAATGGTATAACCCAAAAACTTGTAGTTAGGGAAGGGAAGATTAGCAAAGTAATTAGGAGGCATGACATTGAGAAAAGAAAAGTGCCCTTTAACTTTAGCTTGCTATATATAGCACCAGATAAGAGCATGGCCACTATTATTGTCATGGACTTGACGGTATCTGAAAAAAGCAAAAATTCCTTTGTGGTATCAAGCTGTATAGATAATTCTTCTACAACCATAGTGAACTGTGGATATGCCGATGTCATCCCTATTCCTATGAATGCGCTAATAAAAACTATATACCACCCATACCATCTTTCCTTAGCCATTTATGCCCCCCTCAGGTGTTATCACCTATTGAATCTCTACTAGGATGCAGATGTTCACTAATTATATATATAAGTTAGTATACAGCATAATAAGTGACATTTGCCAATAAAAAAGACTTAAAAGCATAAATAACAAAATTTCCAAGGGTGAAACCCTAGATTTTACTAATCCTCCGGGTCCTTAAGATGAATGTGCTGACGAGGGTGGGATCTTTTTAATAGTTCCACTTTTTTATCTTCCGTGGTGTGAAGGTACATTTGGGTGGTTTTTATAGAGCTATGTCCCAAGAGCTCTTGGATATACTTGCTGTCAACATCGGCATTTAGAAGGGAAGAGGCGAAGGAGTGTCGAAAACTGTGAGGCGTCACCCTATGCTCTATTCCCGCCATGTCAGCATATTTATGAATAAGCCACCTGATTGTGACAGAGCTTAAGTTGCCTCCATAGCGGTTAAGAAATATATTATCAACTTGAGGGTTTAGAGTTTCTCGAAAGGCTAACCAATTGTCGAAGGCCTTCTGGGCAGAAGGGTTGGTTATATAGGCGGACCGTTCTTTTGAACCTTTCCCTAAAATTCGCAAGGCGTAATTGTGAGGATTAAAGTCATCCAGAGTTAAGTCAGCGGCTTCACTTACCCGCAGCCCACAGGCAAAGAGCAATTCAATAATTGCGATATCACGTATCCTAGTACGTTTTCCCAAGGCGTCCTCTGCTGGGCGATGATATACAGCTTCCAATATCCTGGCGACGCCATCAACGGAGATAGTATTTGGTAAAGAAGGATTATCCCGCATTTTTAAACGGAACTTTAATAGAGGACTTTCGCCGATAATGTCAAAGTACTCTAAATATGTAAAGAATGAGCTAAAACAATTAAACTTTCTTCTAATGGTGGAGACCTTTACCTTCTGAATTAAGTTGAGATAGGCCAGGTAATCCTCCATTACAAACCTTGTAATCCCAGGGAGGTCATTTATAGGCGGATCTCTTTGCTCTAGATATTGGAGAAAGTATCTAAGGTCGTATTCGTAGGCCCGATATGTATTCATGGAAAGTCGTTTTTGATTGGTGCAATAATCCAAGAAACCCTGAACATAATCTTGTAATGTTAGCTTAAGCCCTTCTGTACCCATGATAAAAACCTCCATTATATGGTAATATATGGATATAATACACCATTAAGGAGTGAGGGTCAAGAACTTCTTTTTAGCAACACCAATGAAGCCACAAGGCTAACAAGACTAATTAAGATACAACTAACCCATCCCAGAGTCCAAAAGCCCCGAACTCCAAAAACCACCCCAAATATTAAAGGCCCTAGAGGCATTCCAAAATTAGCAATACCACTTATGAAACCTGTGGAATAATCTAGAACATTCCTTTCTAGTAGTTCCGGGAGCATACAAAAGAAAGAGCCGATCCCCCAGGAGCTTGCAAAAGAAAGAAGCAGAATAGTTGAATAAAAAAGGAAGGGGCTAGTGAGATCTGCAATCATGACTAATATAACGCTAACAATAGTTAGGGATGGGCCAACAAGAAAAACTTTCAATCGTCCACGAGCTGAAACCTGGCTATTAAGTGCTACAGTATCCGAGACCCTTCCTGAAATAATAGCAGCTGCAAATATTCCAAAGGAAAGAGATGTCATAAGCAGCCCGATTGTAGAAGCATCATAATTTAGATAATCACCAAAAAGAGGTAAGTCAACTGAGAGAGCTTGAATCATCCAAGTGGTAGATATGAGGCAAGCTATAAGTAGCCATACTTCAGGTAGCTTTATAATTTTCCCCAGCATACCATAGGAGGATGTGGGTTGAATATCATCCTCTTCCAGATAAACTCGGTCTTTTCTTTTTACTGTAAAGAACCATAGAACAGCAGGAATAAATATCAACAAAGCCACCACGAAAAATGAGGCCTTCCACCCAGAAATCTGGATAGCAAAACCGCTTATAGTAGCACCAAAACCCGCTCCAACATAAAACACTCCATTGAATATTGCAGTAGCTGTGCCCATCTTACTTTGTTCTACCCAATCTACAATTAACAGGATAAAGAGGGGAAACATTACTGCGTTAAAACCCTGGATGATTTTTAAAGGAATAACCCATAAGCTATTTGTTAGAAAAGGAAAAATCATCTGAGGAATAAGAAGACATGCTATGGCAAAAACAAAAGTACCTTTTAATTTCAGCTTATTATAGATAAAACCCGATAGAAGCATTGCCAGTATTACTGCACAGGATTTTATGGTATCTGAAAACAGTAAAAACTCTTTTGTGGTATCCAGCTGAATAGCCAAATCTTCTACTGCCATAGTGAATTGTGGAAAGGTAGAAGTCATGCCAAAACCTATCATTGCACTAACTAAAACCACATACCAGCCATACCATTTTCCTGCCATGGATTCTTTCCTTTCAAAGGGCTTCACTTATTCAAACTCAACAAGGATTCCCTAATTATTATATGCTCATAAAAGCAAGTATACAGCATCGCAAGTGACATTTGCCAACAAAAACACAATAATGCCACAAATACAGGGTAAGATAAACACAAGGTGGTGATGAATGTGTTTAAAATATTAATTGCTGACGACAATAAGCAGATAAGCTCCATATTAGAGGAGTACTCGATTAACAATGGCTATACAGCTATCATTGCAGGTGATGGGGCAGAGGCTATTGAAAAATTTGAAAGCCACAAGCCCGACATAATTCTTCTGGATGTTATGATGCCAGAAAAAGATGGCTTTGAAGTATGTAGAACAATCAGAAAAACTTCCAACGTTCCAATCATAATGATAACAGCCCGTGGGGAAGATTTTGAAAAGATAATGGGCCTTGAGATTGGGGCAGACGACTATATAGTAAAGCCATTCTCCCCATCAGAGGTGATGGCAAGGGTTAAGGCTATAATGCGTCGTATCGCCTATGAAGAAAAAGACAAACAAGTCTTCGTTTTTCGCAACCTCAAGGTTGATCTTCAGGATTACACGGTGTCTATTGACGATGTCAATATTCCCCTGACCAAAAAAGAATTTGAGATCTTATGGACCCTTACAGCTAGCAAAAATAAGGTATTTTCAAGGGATAACTTATTGAACTCTTTATGGGGATACGATTATATTGGTGACAATCGAACCGTTGATAGTCATATCAAACGACTTAGAGCAAAACTTGATAAACATAGTCATCCCCACTGGGACATTAAGACCATATGGGGAGTAGGCTACAAATTTGAGGTAAAGGAAGATGTTTAAGAAAATCAGCAAAATCACAGCCAAGCTAAGCCTATATTTTGCATTGGCTCTTTTAATTTTCGCTATTATAATTGGTAGTGTTTTCATTCTCCTATTTCGAAGCTATACCTTAGAATCTCATAAAGTTGAACTCGAAAGCCAAGCCACAAAGATAGCCCAAACCATTCCTTTATATATGGATAAAGATTCTGGAGGAATGGCGGGATTTGGAATGTATCTTCGCATGACAGGGGACATTGGGGGTACCGATGTTTGGATTGTTGACCGAGACCTGAACCTTATTACCGGCGGGAAACATGGTGGGCACATGGTAAGAGATTATAGATACAAGGACTTGCCTCCTAACGCTGAAGACCTAATCAAGGAAGGATTTACAGGAAAAACAGTTTTCAGCGAAGATTTTAGCAATCTTTTGTCCGAGCTTACCCTCACTGTTGGGGTGCCTATTTTTAATGGGGGTGGTGATGTAATTGGAGTGGTACTTGTTCATTCCCCAGTTAAAGGCATTAATGAAGCTATATCTCAAGGAATTATAATACTTGTAATCAGTATTATTTTAGCCCTGATAGTTGCCGTTATACTATCCGTGATTTTATCCCTTTCTTTTACAAGACCCTTAGCCACTATGAAAAAAACTGCTGGCCGCCTTGCAGAGGGGGAATATACAGCAAAAACCAACATTCAACAAAATGATGAAATTGGAGACCTGGCAAATACCCTTGATATCTTGGCAGACCGCTTGGATATAGCCAGCCATGAAAGCGAGAATCTAGAAAATATGCGCCGAGAGTTTGTGGCTAATATATCCCATGAATTAAGAACGCCAATAACTGTTATTCGCGGGTCTTTAGAAGCCCTTATAGATAAGGTTGTTACAGATCCCACAAAGATTGATGAGTATAACTTGCAAATGTTGGAAGAATCGAAATATCTGGAAAGGCTAGTTGGAGACCTTCTGGACCTTTCAAAGCTTCAAAGCACAGACTTTGCAATCGAAAAAACCCGTCTTTCAATTTGTCATATAGTAGAAGATGTTACAAGAAGTGCCAAGCCTTTGGCTGAGAAAAAGGGCGTTGGAATTGAAGTTAAACAAGAAGAGGGAAGCTGCGAATTCCTTGGAGATTACGGTAGGATCCGTCAAATGATAATGATCATACTAGATAATGCAATTAAGTTCTCCCCTAAGGATGAAACAGTCAGTATAATTGTTGAAGGCAACCAGCTCCATATAAAAGATAAGGGGCCAGGCATCCCTAAAGATGAATTACCATATATCTTTGAAAGGTTTTATAAAGCTCGCTCCGAAGCCAATAAAACGGGAACTGGCCTTGGGCTGGCTATTGCCAAGCAGATTGCAGAAAGACACGGTATAGAGTTGACTGCCCAAAGCATCCAGGGCCAAGGCGCAACATTTACCTTTACTTGGGATAGGGATAATACTCCACAAAAAGACCAAGTTTAAGACATACTTTTGACATAAGAGAATAGTAATATATGACTATAGCAGAAAAGATTTTGCTTGTAACAAAAGAAAACTAGGAGGTAAACAAAATGAAAAATTTCAGAAAGGTCACTATAATAGCCGCGGTGGTATTAGTGGTAGGAGCAACAGGTGTTACAGGATTTGCAGCATCTGCATATCAAAGCCCTGCTGAAGCCCTAGCTGGAATAACAGGCCAAACAGTAGAAAGCCTTGTGGCTGAAAGACAAGAAACAAATAAAACTTATGGTAAAATTGCCGAAGATGCAGGAAAGCTAGAAGAGTTTAAAGCTGAGGCTATGGAAATGAAAAAAGATA
>CAYLIF010000026.1:0-19982 GCA_964383845.1 uncultured Oscillospiraceae bacterium | reverse complement strand
TTTTATATTTAACATAATGTCCATAATAATTTTTCAGAAAATATAAATATTGTTTTATGCTTCTATCTGCCTTGTGTTTTAAAGGGTTGCTCACATTTTTCTCACGAATCAATCTTTTTATGGTGTCTCGATATTCTTGAGGCTCAATATACTTTAAGGCAACTCCTTTGGGCACCACCATCCATAAATGTTCATTATCGACTAAACGGAAATCTAATTCGATTTCATTCACCAGGTCATCTACCACAAGCTTTGCAATATTCTCGCCTGACCCTGTCACGTAATAGTTGCTTCTGCCTTGACGAGTATTTATTTCAAAGACTTTATATTCATTATCCCTTTGGTCATATTTAATATCAAAGTTAGAAAAACCTATATAACCTATATCCTCGAGGAGTTTTTTGAATTTTTTTTCAATGCTTGCTTCTCTTTCAGTTATAATTACTGCATGATTCCCTATACCATGAGGTGTATGTTCTTCCAATAATACATGGCCCAAACACATCATTTTCACTTTTCCTTTACGATCGGAATAGTTGGTTAGCACCCTCATAAATGTATCGTCCCCAGGAATAAAATCCTGAATAATAATACTATCCTCATAACCAGCTTCGTAAATAAGTGCTAAAACTGAGTTTAGTTCTTCACGAGTGTCACATTTAAATACTTTTTTTTGCCTTGGAAATGGATGTTGCCAATATGCAATTCCATTTGAAGGTTTAACTATAAATGGGGCATTAAAGGGTAACTCAAAATTCCCTGCTAATTCTTTTCGATGTATAAATGTTTTTGGATAAGGAACGCCTAATTCTTCACATCTTTGATAGAATTTTTCTTTGTGAGTTAAATTCCTCATAAGATCACCATTAATTGTTGGTGTCAAAATGTTCTCAGGGAAATGGGTTTTATAGTCGGCAATTAGCTGAACATAACTGTCTCCACAACCTATAAGAATAATTTTTTCTTCGTTATGCTCTAGGGCATATTGGTTCACTAAATCTAAAAATACAGACCCTTGATCCGCTTCATAGTTAGCAGTATAATCCATTATCTTACTGTTTGCACAAGGAAAGGTTTCGTATTTACCATAAACTCTGGGTATTATTTTATATTCTTCGTAAAAAGCTCTTGCAACACTATACACATTTATGTCACCTGCAAAAAGCAGGATTCTAAAATCATTTTCCATAAATTTTGCCTCAACTACCATTCTAAAAATGAAGTATTTACTGCTTCCATTATTGTAAGTCCAATGGGAGCTCTGGATTAATTGGTTCAGCTCTTAAATTTCCTGTCAAAATCTCGTAAAATGCAACTAAAGTAAGATGCATATAAGCCCCAAGCCAAATATATGGAATCATTGCCACTAAGGAGAGAAATTGGTATAAAACTACATTAGGGCTTTCCATGAACATGAACTCAACAATTCCTAGTGGGACACCACAAAGAAAAGCCCATCCAAAGAAACTCAAGTTCAAAATAAAGTATTTACCCTTATTTCCTTGCATTCTTCTTTTACTTTCATCAACACATTGGCCGATGGTATATTCTGGGTGATCAGCCATTATTAAGAAGGATTGGCTGTATCTAATACCAGCAATAATCCCTGGTATAATAAATAGAAGAGACCATAGTATTGTAAATAATACTATGTATAAAAACAGTCCCAAGGTTTTTCCAAATTGTTCAAATCCTTCAAAAAGCTGTTGGATGTCTGAACTTTGCCTCCTAAACATTGCTAGAAAAAATATTGCAAGGCCGTAGGTAAAAGGTCCTGAAACTAATAATGTGTACAATAGGGACATGTTTTCACCTAATGTACCACCAAATAAAATCGTAATAATTGCTGGGGGTAGCATTGTTGCTACCCCGTAAATAAACAATACTAGCATAGCGGTATTACGCTTCGTTTCCATTGCCATACGACCAAGAGCTCGAATATTTCTTGATAATTCTGATACTACGAAAATGTTCATAAAGGTAATTCCCCGCTATCTAATTACTACTAATAAAGGTTTGCAAATATAGTTCTTATTTCGTCATCTGACAAAGCCACGTAATTATTGCCCAATAATCTTTGCTGATTATCTACAGTTGATTTTGTGAAATCTTCGATTTGGCTTTCAGTCATTCCATAGTCTTTTAATGGTTTTTTCACCATAATCTGACCCAAGAATTTTTCTAACTCGTCGTATACATTGGCTACGTCACATCCTAAAATATCAGCAAATATTTCATTCATTTTAGCGATCTTGCCATTAGGATCTTTTTTCATATATAACTTGAAAACTTCTGTGAAGAACTGGTAATTTGCTTCACCATGAGGAACATGGAATGCTCCACCAATTGAATAAGACAATGCATGTACAGCAGCACAGCCTGCATTACCAAAGGCTATACCTGCATAGCAGGAAGCGATGATAAAGTCTTTTAGGTATGGCTCTCTTGCTTTAGCATCCATATTTCCAGTTGCCAATATTTTCTTGTAGCCATCCATTATTATTTCAATAGCTGCTAGAGAATATAGTTCTGTAAAGGGACTTGCCTTAGGTGAAAGATAAGACTCTGCGGCATGAATCAAGGCGTCAATTGAGCTTGTAGCAAATACAAAGTCAGGTAAACCCTTTAAGGTTTCAGGAATTAAAACTGCTATGTCTGCATAAGTCTCGTCTACAGCTATTCCTTTTTTAACGTTAAGTTGTTTTAGTTCTGCTATAGCTACATTTGTAACTTCACTTCCTGTACCGCAAGTTGTGGGCACAATAACTAGTTCTTTTATTTTTTTAGGAGCAACTTTTCCTGTAAAAAGGTCTTCGCTTCTTTCAGGTACATCAAGGGCTAGAATCTTACAAATATCTACGATTGTGCCACCGCCAAAAGCAATAATACGGTCAAAATCAAATTTCTTCATTTCTTTGATCATTTCATCGATCATTTCATCTGAAGGTTCTCCTTTTCCAAACTTTTCTTGGTAAATAATATTGGTCTCAATTCCAAGAGGAGCTACGTAGGGAGTATAAATCCATTCGTTTGTAACAAGAAGATCTTTTTTTCCAATATTGAACTCTTCGTTGAATTCTTTAAATGTGTCAAAATAATAAATCTTTGGGACAATTCTTAATGCTAACATAATAATCCACCCTTTCTATTCTAAACGACAATTACTATCTACATTCAGTTCCAAATCTTTCAAGGTATGCTGCTTTTAGATCATCTCTTACATCTGGATGAGCGATATCTATAAGCATTCTTGCTCTGTCTTTTAGGTTTCTGCCTCGAAGCTGTGCAATACCATACTCTGTTACTACATAGTCTACATCATTACGAGAAGTTGTAACTGCTGCTCCATGGTCTATAAATGGAACAATTTTTGATATCATAGTTCCGTCTTTTTTAATAGTTACAGAAGGCATTGCAATAATAGCTTTACCTTTACCGTCTAAGGACATTGCAGCACCTCTAACAAAATCAACCTGGCCACCAACTCCTGAGAATTGTCTGGTCCCAATACTATCAGATACTACTTGTCCCATGAAATCCACTTGCAAACATGAGTTAATACAAACCATTTTGCTGTTTTGAGCTATGACAGCCGGATTATTAACATAATCTACGGTTCTCATCTCTACCATAGGATTTTTTTCACAGAAATCATAGAGACGCTGTGTTCCCATAAGGAAAGTTATGACCATTTTCCCCTTGTGGATTGATTTTTTTGAGCAGTTAACAGCTCCTGCTTCAACGAGATCAACAACTCCATCAGAAATCATCTCAGAGTGAATCCCTAAATCTCTTTTATCCTTCAGTTGAGATAGCACTGCATCAGGAATAGCACCAATGCCAAGTTGCAAGGTACTTCCATCCTCGATTAATGTAGCACAATTCTTACCAATAGCCTCTTCTACTTGACCGATTTTTGGTAAAGGAATTTCAGACAAGGGATAGGAAGACTCTACAATTTTATCAAATTCATCAATATGAACAAAAGTGTCCCCATAAATAACAGGCATCTTATCATTTACTTCTGCCAAAACGGTTTTTGCAGAAATGATTCCTTGCATTGTGTAGTCAGCAGAAACACCAACTGAACAGTAACCATGCTTATCTGGTGGTGATACCATCACCATCATAACATCCACGGGGAAATGCCCTTGACGCATTAAAATAGGTACTTCGTGGAAAAAAACCGGAACAAAGTCTCCATGTCCTTGCTCTAAACATTTTCTTGTATTACCACCTGTAAACCAACCATCCCAACGAAAACTGTCTTTGCTTTCTGGTGCGGTGTATGCTCCAGGCCCAAGAGAAACCATATGAGATATAGTTACATCTCGGTAAGCAGATGCATTATCAGTCATTGCAGCAACTAATCCTCTTGGCTCACCTACACAGTGAGCAAATACTACCCGATCACCGGATTTTATTGAATCAACAGCCTCTTTTGGTGAACATAGTTTATTCTTATAATTTTCTTTCCAGCTCAATTCATTATCCCTCCATTAATTTTTTTAACTGAGATATTACTTTCTCTAGTTCACTTGAATCTTTAATGTGCACTACACCCTTATTGTACTTGTATTGCTGATAGCTTGCACAATTATTTGTACAACCGGATATAACCAGGAGGGCGTCATAATTGACACCCTCCTTTGCATGTTCAAAGTGAGCTTCTTCTAATCTGCTCTGAATAGTATGGTATATGGCCCCTCTGTCAAAACGGGGATTGCATCCGCCACAATATTTTACGCCGATTTTATTCATAATCTATTATATCTTGGCTATTGCTTTTGCAAGTTCTTTTTTAGCTTCGATATTTCCTTGTCTTGCTATCATTATACGCTGAGCCTGTGGTGAACCTGCTCCATGCATGGACTCTGTACGATATCCTACTGCAGCAGTACCTAAGCACATATTCTCTAATAGTCTAAGAACCTTCATTCTCTCCATGGTTGTACCTGCTGGAGAAGCGGCAAAGTATTTCTTACAAATATCGCCTATAGTATCGCCATTTTTAGCAACTGGTAAATCTGATTCAAAGTCTACATTGGCTGGCATAGTAACCATAAGGCCACCAGCAATATCTTCTGCTAAACGAACTATTTCATAAGGGAATCTTGTAACATTTTGCTTACATACGTTTGCTAATAGCAAGTCGATTTGATATGCACCAGAATCTGTTGCATATCCTTCTGCTGAACAAGCAATTCCACAGCAGTAAAGGGTTTCATTTAAATGAGTCATTTCAATAAGCTTGTCTTTTATGTGAGAAGCCTTGTTTGCTCCGTTATAGTCTGCAGCTAAGGCAGCAGCTCCAATAAGAACGTCACCTACTCCAACTTTACATCCACCGTAAGATTGTCTATGGTATCCAGCAAATCTTTCTACAAGCATTGTAGCGAATTCAGTTTCTCCATTTAAGAAAATGTACTTGTTTGGAATAAAAACATCATCGAAAACTACTAAAGCTTCTTGGCCACCAAACTCTTGGTTACCAACGTCCATACCATGATTTTCTTCCATTTTTCTAGTATCACATGATTGTCTACCATATATCATGTACAAGCCTTCTACGTCAGAGGGACAAGCAAATGATACAGCATAATCTTTGTCTTCTGGTCTCATAGCCTGTGTAGGCATAACTAAGTGCCAGTGTGAGTTTACACAACCAGTTTGGTGGGCCTTAGCACCTCTTACTACTATCCCATCTTCTCTTTGCTCTACAACACGTAAAAACAAGTCAGGGTCAGTTTGCTTTGAAGGTGAAAGAGCTCTATCACCCTTAGGATCTGTCATTGCTCCATCTACTGTCCAATCTCCATCTTGAACTTCTTGTAAAAAATCTACAAATCGTTTGTGGTAATCGGTGCCATGTGCTGCATCAATTTCAAAGGTTGTTGAATATTCTGCATTAAAAGCATCCATTCCCACACATCTTTGGAAGCAACTAGCGGTTTTTTGTCCACAAAGTCTCTGCATTTTAACTTTTTTTCTAAGATCGTCTGTGCTTTGATGTATGTGTCCAAATCTGTTAACAGTTTCTCCACTTAGGTTGGATTTTGCTGTCATTAAATCTGAATACTCTGGATCATGAGCCAACTTGTAAGTCATGGCTACACAATTAATAGAAGGACGGATTATTGGATGATCAACCCAATTCTCAACCTGCTCTCCAAACATATACACTCTGGTCTTTAGCTTTCTCAAGCTTTCGATATACTGTTCTCCTGTCATTAACATTTGCATACACTCCTTTTAATTTATAATATGTTTAACGGTTTTAACCTATTGGTGCCAAATTTGTTTATATCTCTTTGTTTAGGATTTTTTTCGCAAAATCCATTAAGTCCTGTGATACTGTTGTATCTAGCACAACATCTTTTACTTCATCAGCTTGAGCCATCACAATTCCTTTTACCACTGACTCGATTGTATCTTTAGCAGATGGACATTGGCCACACGCACCAGTCATTCTCACATAAACAATCCCATCTTCCCAGCCAGTAACTTCTGCACCACCATAGTGCTCTGCTAACACTGGGTTTACATTTTCTTCTACTATTATTTTTATTTCATCTAAAGTCATATTTAGTTCCTTTCTATACTATTAACCCTAATGAAATTATACTACTTTTTCACACAATTTACAAGGACAAAATAGTAATATAATAATATTATTATTTGTAAATTGTCTCAATCCATTGCCGAAAGATTCTCACTATTTGCCATATTGTTTTGATCGTCCAAAAGGCATCTAAGCAAGTGAAATAGCGGGTTGTTTCCCGAAGAATTCCAAATATTGTGAATTCTTTCTCCTGCCAATCTAGTCTTTATTGTGAGCTCAACATAGTCACTAGTTTGCTTTACCGATTCGATTTTATGTAAAGGAAGTACTATAGGTTTGATTCCTTTTTTTTGGTTTAGATCATCTCCAACATAGAGTTTTTTGTTGGTGACTATTAGGTTTAAATTCTTATCACCTTTATAGTGTTCTTTGTATGCAGGCTCAAATATATTGGTTTGAATATTTCTCTTATAAATATAATGATTACGCTGATCTCCAAATACCAGAAGAAAATATGAATCGATGATAATCTCATCTTCACTGAAATCGCACATTTTACCGTAAGTTTTATGGAAGAACTCTTGCACTCCTTCTTCACTAGCTGTGTTTATAAGAGTTTCCATTAATTCTTTGCAGTTTTCTTCAAAAGGACCAAATTCTTTTAATAAGGCTTTAACTTTTCTTTTATATGCAGATGGGCTATTTTTTCCACCTACACTAGAACCAGCTTTGCCCTTTTCGCCCCTTCCTTTTACGTAGTAAAAGAAAGAAACAATTAATACAAATAACAGTAGTAGTTCCATGTTTTGTCCTTTCTATAATTCTCTTGTTTAAAAAGTTTGTTTCAAGGAAATCCTTGATAATTATAACAGAAAAGAGAGGCTTTATCTATCTTCGCCTCTCTCTTCTAACATATAATTTCTAACAACTTGTTAGCTTAAACTGCCAAGCCTAATAATCTTGGTAACCATAAAGATAGACCAGGAACATAGGTTACAACAATAAGTGTAGGTAACCATCCAAAGAAAATCAAATACATAGTTGTACTTAACATTTCGTTAACAGGTGCTCCACCGATACGCGATCCCAAGTACAAAAATGGCGCTGTAGGTGGGGTTACACAACCCAGCCCTAAGTTCACACCTATAATAGCTGCAAAGTGTATAGGACTTACTCCTAGTTGTGTAACAACGGGTAAAAGAATTGGTGTACATAGTAGGATTGCACTGGTATCATCCATAAGCATTCCTATTACAACTAAGAATAAGTTAATCATCATTAATAACACGAATTGATTTTCGGAAACCGAAGTCATTGCACCTAAAATCTTAGCTGGTACATTTTCCATGATATATAGCCTAGACATTACCATAACTGAGAACAGCATTATTAATATTACTCCAGTTGTAGTTCCCGCTTCAATAAGACAGCTTTTTAAAGTTTGACGATTTAAGCCTCTATATATCCATATCCCCACAGGAATAGAATAGATTACTGAAACTGCTGCCGCTTCAGTAGGTGTCATGAATCCACCATATATTCCACCCAATATTATTACTGGTGCAAGAATAGCAGGAAATGCTCTTAATGTACTTGGAATAATTCTTTTTTCCTTAGGTAATTCTCTTCTTGGGATCTTAGGGATAACCTCAATAGTTGGACAATTTCTTAGTAAGTAAACATTTATTATACTGAATAAAATTACTAAAATTATACCAGGTATTACCGTAGCCGCGAAACTTGCGAGAATTGAAGTTCCACCTACCCAAGCGTAAAGTATCATATTCAAGCTTGGTGGAATAAGTAAAGCCAGAACTGATGCACTTGAGATCAATGCAGAACAGTGGCCTCTTGGGTATCCTGCTGCATACATGCGAGGAAGCATTATGGAACCGATGCAAGATAGGGTTGCAAAACCACTTCCTGATATGGCACCAAACAATGCACAAGAAATTACCATTACGATTCCAAGCCCACCCTTTATCCGGCCAACAAAAGATCCTACAAAGTCAACTAGGCTTTCACCAATACCTCCTTTTTCCATAAATGCGCCAGCTAGAACAAATAAGGGTATAGCGCAAAGGATTATAGAGCTAGCTTTATTGTATCCATATGGGAAAAGAAACTGAAAGTCGTATCCTCCAAGTAAAACAATTGTCAATGTAGAGGAGAAAAAAGCTAAAGGTATGGGACATCCTATAATTAATACAAAGACTAAAACTGCTGCTGCAATTATTACTGTACTCATTTATATGGCCCTCCCTTCTATGCCACGTTCCGCCATCCATTGTTCTACATCAATATGTTTTATGCGTCTTAGATACATTTTCTTCATCTCACCTATCATATAAACACAATTATAAAAAGTCATAAATCCAACTCCAACAAAAATAGAGCTAAAGCCAAAAACCATAGGGATTCTATATACCGAAGTTACCGACCCAATATTTATGGCATATAGAATTAAATTAAATGCCCACCATGTGAACCACAAGGATAAAACCACAGTTACAAGTTCTCTAAGTATACGAATAATATCTTTGAAAATACTTTCTTTTAACATAACCTCAATAATGTCGGCCTTTATTTGGCTCTTTTCATAACTACCATGGGCACAACCAATCATATACAGCCAAAAAGCAACCATAATTAAAAGTTCTTCATATCCGTTGAAACTGAACCATTTAAATAACCTTAGAACAGTCTCTGCAAAGACGATTAGCGTTACAATAGAGGCAGTAATGATAATCACCCATTGCATAATTTTTGGAACAATGAACCAGAACTTTGTATGTTCAATTCTTGTCAATGTCCTACCCCTCTCTTCCATTAAAATGATGAGGAGGAGAAAACTCCTCCTCATCATTATTGGTTTATTTAAAAATGTTAACGTATAGTTTGTATCCTATTACATCCCTACTTCAGCTCTAAAGCCATCCATTAATTCTTTTGTTAATAAATCTTCAAGTTTTGGCCAAGTAGTTTCTCGAACAAATGCTGCATGTTCCGCTACTTCTTCTTCTGTAAAGACGTACACTTCAACGCCATAATCATCTAGCAATCTCTTTTGATAGTCAGCTTCGTTAGCTTCAGCTACATTGAAACTTTCTGCACTCATGTCAGTGTAGCATTGAAGAACGATTTCTCTATCTTCATCTGTTAGTTTTGCTAAGCTAGCTTCGCTTATTACGTATGCGGTTGCTTCAAGATGTAGCCAATTATAATACATTTTTGTAATAATTTCCCCAACCCAAGCATAGTTCATGTTGGCAGTTCCGCCGATCCAACCAGAAACTACTCCAGTTTGAAGAGCGGTTGGAACCTCAGCATAAGTAATAGTAGTGGGGTTGTATCCCAAATCCTCTTCAACAATTCGGAATGTAGCCATAGCAGGACTTCTAAGAGCTAAATTTTTGTTAGCACCTGGAATCATAACATCTGTTGGATCTTTTTTAACTCCCATTCCAATGAAACCTTCACATACAAATCCAACGAAATTAACATTCTGGGTTGCACAAATCTCTTGCATAACTGAAACCATATATGAATCAGGTCCGAAAAGAACTTTACCATCTTCAAAACCCGTTGCATAGTATGGTAAATAGGCAGCGCCAAGTCTTGCGTCAGATGCATCTGGAACCGTAATCTGAGCAGAATCAACAGATCCTAATATTACTTCTTCATAAACTGTTTCATAACTACCCAACTGGCTAGCAGGGTAATAAGCAATCTCCACTCTTCCTTCTGTTTTTTCAGCAACAAGTTCAACTAACTGCTCATTTAGCCTAGTTGACATATGATCAACTGGAGCATCCGATGCCAGTCTGAAAACCATAGGATTCTCTGCGTCATAAGCAACATCGCCGCCTCCGCCCCCGCCGCCACAAGCAGCAAACGAAGTTAGTACCATAGTGACGATCAACACAATTACTAAGGTCTTTTTCATAATTTTTGTTCCTCCTTTACACCCAATACCACCGACAAAATATCAAGTGGTTATTTATGGCCCCAATTATACTATTACCCATCTTAATTTGTAAACTAATTGTAATAATTGGCAATGGAGAAAATTATAATATTCAAATAATATAACTATCTTGTCTATTTACCCTTAAAATCCGAGTCTCTTTTGTTTAAGAATGCTTCCATGCCCTCTTTTTTATCATCGCTGGCAAAGGGCCCAGTGAAACCTTCCATTTCTAAAGCTGTAGCTGATTTCATATCTAAATCATAACCGATATTTATAACCGTTTTTGCAACTCCTATGGCAAGAGGGGCCTTACTCATGATTTTCTTAGCTAGAGCTTCCGCCTCTGTAATTAGTTCTTCGGGTGTTACAACCTTATCGCAAAGTCCGATCTCCATAGCTTCCTTTGCTCCAACCATATCTCCAGTCATAATCATTAATTTGCCCCTAGATTTTCCTACTAATCTTGGGAGACGTTGAGTGCCTCCAAAACCAGGGATAATTCCCAGATTGACCTCTGGCTGGCCAAACTTAGCTCTTTCTGATGCTATACGAAAATCACATGCTAGTGCAAGTTCACAGCCACCACCTAAGGCAAATCCATTTACAGCTGCGATTATAGGTTTTTCTATGGCTTCCATAAAATTCATTAACTGATGCCCTTTCTTCATCATTTCACGTCCTTCAGCAGCAGACATTTTTGACATAGCGGCTATATCTGCCCCAGCAACAAAAGCTTTTCCCTCACCGGTTACTATAATACTTCTAACATCAGTATCATTAGCAATCTCTTGAAAAACCATACTTAATTCTTCTAAAGTCTCATAGTTTAAGGAATTCATAGCTTCAGGTCTATTTATTTTAATAGTCCCTATTGAATCTTTCACCTGGTAATTAATATTCTTGTACATTTCCGCCTCCTTATATTTGTTTCAACATTAATAGATTAAACAGCTTTCAAACTCACATGCAATCCTTGTTTTCCTTTTTGGGTTTCTCCTTTTTTGATTTAAAGTTTACCTCCATAATAAAGCAGCCTGAAATCAAGAGCAAGGCTCCTATATAAGCCCTTGATAATAAAACTTCTCCAGCTATAAAGAAGGCTACAAAGCCAGCAAAAACAGGCTCCAATGTAAATATAACCCCCACATGATTTGCAGTTGTATACTGTTGAGCTACAGTTTGAACTATAAACGCAATCCCAGTACAAAAAATAGCCAAGAAAAGAACTGAAGCCCATACAGTATTGTTGGTAGGTAAATGCGGTTCTTCGAAAATAATAGCCAGTAAAAGCTGCCAAGCACCTGTAAAACCCAATTGAAAAACCCCTAACTGAAATGCATTCACATTAGACTTTTTTACCGCTTTTTCAGTTATTAGCAGATCAAATGCATAGGCAAAAGCACACAAAATACAAAGCAAATCTCCAATGGCCACTTTTAATTGGCTATCCAAAGTTAACAAACCAATCCCTACTATACACATTACAACTACAATTCTTAGTTTTTTGCTTGGAATTATTCCAAAAATGTAATATCCAAGAATAGGGGTAAATACAACTGACAAAGCACATAGGAACCCTACATTTGAAAGGCTTGTGTATAGTACTCCAAAAGTGGCACCTATATAAACAACTACCAAGATAGTCCCTATAACAAAGCTATACCATAGAGTTTCCCTATTTATACTTCGTAGCTTAGGAAAAGTAAGTATTACGGCAATAGAAAAAGCGATTAAGAACCTATGGGCATTCAAGGTAAAAGGATCCATATCTGCAAGGCTTACATCCATTAAATAGTATGAAACCCCCCAAGCAAATGTCACAAGTATAAGCATTAGATCTGCTTTTAGTTGTTTGTTCATAATTATAATTCTCCGATAAACATTTCAAGAGCTAAGTTTTGCTCTATTAAACCGCTCTTAATATTCCGTTCCATAGCAAACAACTTTAGCAATAATTCTCTAAGATCTCTGGATGAATATTTTTGAATTGTGGGCAAGGCCTTTCTTAAGCGATAACCATTAACCTTTAAAAGCTTTTCAATGGTGGGAAGAGTTCGTTCTTTTTCAAGAAGTTCTTTTACATCCAACATTAATTCATACTGAGCAATCAAAAGACCTAATATACCAAAAAACTTGGCTCCTCCATCTATTATGTTTGAGAAAAGGTTGAGAGCTTCGCCCTTCCTCCCAGAGCCCATGGCTTCCACAAGAGAAAATACAAATGTATCCATATCCCCTTCTAATGTACTTGTTACATCTAAAGCAGTTATTTCTACACCTTCAGAATGAGAAGTTATCTTTATTAAATCATTTTCCAAATTGTATAAATTATAATCTGAGTTAGTGTGCATATAGCCAGATAGGTCATAAATCAAATCTACTATTTCAGCTCGTATTTCTTTGCCCACCTTTTTGATTCGGTTTCTTATAAACCTCTTTATTTCTTCTGCATCTAATGTTTCAAAATCATAATCTCTACCGTATTTTTTTATTGCCTTATAAGTTTTTAGTTTTTTATCTACCTCTTCTTCTTTGAAAATTAAGAGGGTGGAGGGTGGAACATTAGTTAAGTATTTGCATAGAAGTTCTGCTTCATTTCCACTTTTGCTGGTTTTTTCCACTTCATTTATTTGATTATTGCCTTCTGAGCTTTCATTTGAGTCATCCTTCTGTTTTCCTTTAAAAAAACCACTATTGGAAACAACAACAATTCTTCTTTTAGAAAACATTGTAAGGGTCTCACAAGCGTTGATAAGTTCTTCCACAGAAGGCTTTTCATTAAAGGTGCTTATATCCAATTCTTTTGTGATGGGATTGACAAATTTTTCGATTAGCATAGCAGTAGCCCATTCTACATGGAATTGTTCAGCTCCAAAAAGAAGAACCGCTGATGGTATATCATTATTTTTTATATCTTCTATAATGCGTTTGTAATCATAGTTTTTACCCATAAATTTTGCGTTTCCCTATTTTCAATTTTAATACCGATTGCACCCTGTAGGTCGTTTCTAAAAACCATTATATCTTTTTCCAAGCATTTTTCAAGGACAGCTGAACTTGGATGCCCAAAATTGTTTTTACCAACTTGAATAACAGCACATTGGGGACTTGTATGGTTTAAAAAAAATTCACTCATACTGTATTTAGATCCATGATGGGGGACCTTTAAAATATCACAGTTCAGATCCTGAATTTTGTATGTTGAGTTTACAACATTCTTTTCTCCCTCTTTATCAATATCTCCCGTCATCAGTATTTTTACACCATCATAAATTACCATCAAAACCAAAGACATTTGGTTTTCATCCTCAGGATTATATTTATCATCTTTTGTCCAAGCTTCAGGGCACAGTACTTCTATTGATACTCTATTATCAAGTTTTATTGTTACCCCTTTTTCGGAAAAGATTAAATCTTTTGATTTGAAACCCGACTCAGAAACTATCTTGTCTTTTTCTGATTGATACCCCCCATATAAAACCAATCCACCTATTGGTATTTCTTGGCTAAGTGTCTTAAACCCGCCATAATGATCTTGGTGTAAGTGTGTGACTATAGCCAAATCTAATTTACTGTGACCATTTTTCAACAAGAATGGAAGAAGAGTTTTCCGCCCAACATCATAACTTGCACTTCCACCTGAATCAATCATAGCTGTCTTGCCACTAGGAGTCTCAATAAAGAGACAATCGCCTTGTCCAACATCTAAGAAGATAATCCCTATATCTTGGAAATCATCTTCTAGTAAAAAACCAGCCCAAACTAATAGAGCTGCAATCAGGATAAAAGACCCTAAAATTTTAGCAAATTGTTTACGTTCTTTCCAGAGGGCTGTTAATTCTGACGTGAGAAAAAATAATCCCAGATAAAAAAATCCAATCAAACAGAAGGGAGGGCTTGGAGTTAATGTGCTGAATCTCCCTTGAAAATAAAGGGTTTCATTCATAAAAATAATTGCTTGAAATAACCAATCCGAAGAAGTGGCAAGAGTATCTATTAACATTCCATTGAGCAACAAATGTAAAGGAAACAGAATTATTAATATGGGAATAATTAGACCAGCCAAAAATATGATTGGAATATTTGCAATGATACCAACAAAAGAAAGATGGTTAAAGTGAAAGGCAATAATCGGGATTAAACCAACTTGAATTGCCATTAATGGTAAAAAGGGTTTTAATAATTTCAAAGAGCAATGATGATGGAGATAAGGAATAAAAAAAGACATCGTTAATAAAGCAGTATATGATAGTTGAAAGCCAGCATTTAATAACATTAAAGGATTAATCAATAATATTATACCGGCTGTAAAAACTGTTGCACTAAGAAGATCATACCTAAAATGAAACCGTTTAGCTGCAATATGAATACCTATCATAAAGACCGCCCGAATAACTGATGGTGCTAAAAAACTCATAACTGCATATATCCCCAAAACTAATAAAATAAAAAGATCTATTACCAAAGAGTTGTGCTTTCTGAACAACAAAGTTAAAAACCCATAAATAATACCAACATGGAGTCCACTCACTGCTAATATATGAGCAGTTGAATTTCTCTGGAATTCTAATATCAGCTCTGGATCTATATCACTTTTATCTCCAAACAACATTCCCTTCACTAAGGCCATTCCTTGAGGAGATATTTTTTGAGATATGGTATTGAGAAACTCTTGCTTTATAGCAGAAATATTATGTAAGCTTCTCCAGCCTAGACTAAAGGTCCCTGTTCGCAATCCCTGATATTCTATAAATCGAGGATTTACATTCACTATTGTAGCTATACCTTTTGTTCTCAAATATTTTTGATAATCAAAACACTTAGGGTTCCTTGCAGGATTAGGTATTTCTAAAGCACCTCTAATTTGGATATCTCTACCTACCAAGTCTTGAAAATCTTCTAATTCTCCATATATCTTGACTAGCACCTTTTCTGGCTTCTTTAATATATGATTCTGGCCCTCTCTAACTAACAGTGTTAGATTGTATAAATCTTTTCCTCGGTTTTCTGAAAAAACTACAGTACCATTTAAGGTTACGTTTAATCCATTAAATTGAGTTAAAAAATAAGTGCGATTTGCTTCATGGCTAAAAATACTCATACCTAAAACAATTAAAATAAAAGAAAGCAATATCCCCCGTTTCCATAAATTAAAATTATCCGGTCCTTCTATCCTTTTAGCAACAACAAATACAAAGGAAAAAACTACTCCTAGAAACAAGGCTATATAAACATAATTTATTTTCGTCCCGCTAACAGCTGAAATAATCATTCCTAATACTAGGGAGAAAATAGGCAAGAGGATTGGCCTTCTCAATTGAATTTCCTTCTATTTTTAATGATTAATTAATGAAGAATGTATCTATTTCCATATTATACCATATTAAGGAACATATCTATATAACTTTCGTCTATATAATGTAAGATTTATTAATCCTAGAATTTGTAAATTAGCAAAGCTATGGTATAATATGCTGTGATTTATGCAACATAAGAGAAATAAAAACATGGAGGTAAAATACTTTGTCAGATAAATATAAGGACAACGACAAACAAAAAGAGATGGATGATTTCTTCTCTCAGTTTGAAAATGTAAATGATGAGTTCGATAAAATTAGTGATAGTTTGAACATGTCCAGTTCAGAAGAGAAAACACATCGAGATAAAAACCAAACATCTATAAATACAACTTCGCCGTTAGAAGATAACGATAGAGTCTATCGGTCCCACAGGCACAAGGATAAAAAGGATAACGAAAATGAAAGTAAATTTTTTCTAGCCTCATTTTTTTCAAAGGTAAGCGAGAGGGCCTCCAATGGATGGAACAGGCTAAGAGGTCATTTCATAATAGATAACTCAGGAGATAACTCAAATATGGCTACCACTAAAAACGGTAAAAGAAGATCAAAAAGATATAAGGTTAATAAGAAAAAACTATTTAAAGCTTTGGGAATTTTTGCTGGTGCAGTTGCTGCTGTAGTAATTGTTTTAGTACTGTCTATAGTTTTCACCTCTCCTTCAATTGACCCAGACAATATATACAATTTACTGTCTGAAAGCTCGGTTTTATATAACGATGAGGGAGAACCCATAGAATCAGTTTTTGAAGCTGACGGAAAGAGAACAAATGTCGAGTTTTCTCAAATGCCGGAAAATATGATTAATGCTTTCGTTTCATTGGAAGACAAAACTTTTTGGACACACAACGGCTTTAACTTTATTCGTATTTTTGGAGCCATTAAAGACTCTTTCTCTAGCGGACAAATCAGCGGGACATCCACTATAACACAGCAATTAGCGAGAAATGTTTATCTCGCAGATACGAAATCGGAGCGATCTCTCACCAGAAAAATCAGAGAGGCCTACTACTCTGTTCAACTTGAGCGAAACCTAACAAAAGAACAAATTCTAGAAGCTTATCTGAATACTATATTCTTAGGCTATAACTCATATGGAGTTCAGGCCGCTAGCAAGGCATACTTTGGAAAAGATGTCAGTGAGTTGGATCTTATGGAATGTGTTTCCCTAGCTGCCCTTCCTCAAGCTCCTGATCGTTACGCTTTGATAAAAACCCTTAATACAAGTGCTGTAGATGAAGACACTGAAGGTATCCTTTATAAAGGCAGTCAATATACTTACGTAATCAGTGACGCAAGCAAAGAACGAAGAGAGCTTTGCCTTAAGATGATGTTGAAGCAAGAAAAAATTACAAAAGAGCAATACGACCTTACTATGGCAGACACCCTTTCTGCACATATCAATGCTGGGCTTGACGAAAAACAAGAAATGTCTTCGTATTTCACTGACTATGTTATTGGAAACGTTATTGAAGATTTACAAAATGAATTCCATTTAGAGTACAGCGAAGCCAAACAAATGCTTTATACTAACGGGCTATCAGTTTATACCACTATGGACTCTGGCATGCAGCTAATTATTGAAACAGAGTTCACTAATACCGCTAATTTCCCAAGAGTTACCAACCTTAAGAAAGACGGTAACGGTAATATTATTGGAGCCAACAATAAAATCCTTCTTTATAATTACGAGACTTACTTTGATAGCAATGGTTTTTTTGTTCTTTCATCGGAAGAGTATAAAGCCAATGGCGACGGCTCAGTTACCATATTTAAAGGCAAACGGCTAAATATTTTTAATACAACCGTCAAAGGACAAACGGATTATAGTTTGGAATTTAAAGATATTTATATAATGGAAGACTCTATATTCCACAGCATGAATGGTGGACATATTAGTATCCCTGCTCAGTACAAAAGCCGGGACAATGATGACAATCTAATAATTGCAGCCGAGTTTTTTGATGATTTTCCAGACTTTTTCCTTTTTGATGACAGAGGTATGTCTTTTGGTCCTTCTTCATATTTACTAAATCAAAAAGTAGTTCAGCCTCAATCAGCTATGGTTCTAACTGAGTATGAAACAGGGCAAATCAAAGCTATGGTTGGTGGAAGAAACACAAAGGGTCGAATGCTATTCAATAGAGCTACATCACCAAGACAACCTGGTTCTGCTATTAAGCCTCTTGCTGTCTATTCTGCTGCACTACAGCAAGGTTATGAATCTCAAGCTGCAGGAACAAATCAAGCTTTTGTTAGTCTTGATAACTCTGGTAACGAAATTCCTAATTATTACGGTGACTTCTGGACAGCAGCTTCCGTAATTGACGATGCACCCTTAAAAACCGGGGATAAGATTTGGCCTAAAAACTGGTATAATTCTTACCGGGGATTGATGAGCTTGCGGACCGCTGTAGAACAATCAGTGAACGTAGCTGCAGTTAAAGTTATTTCTCAAGTTGGCTTTGATTATTCTGCCAATCTTTTAGAGAGAATGGGTGTCACTACTGTTGAAAGAGGAAGTCCTGAAGTAAATGATTTGAATCCCGCAGCCTTAGGTTTAGGTGGTATGACTTATGGGATATCTCCTTTAGAAATGGTTGGTGGCTTCGGCACTATCGCTAATTATGGAGTATATGTTGAGCCAATCTGCTACACTGAAGTTAAAAACAAAAGAGGTGAAGTGCTTTTAAAAAAGGTGCCCAAGAAAAATCAAGTCTTGAATGAAGGAGTCGCTTGGATTATGAGCGATATATTACAAAGTGTTGTAACTAACGGGCTTGGTAAACCTGCAGCAATTTCAAGTCAGCCTGTGGCAGGCAAGACAGGTACTACATCGGATAACTACGACGCATGGTTTGTTGGTTACACTCCTAAGTATGCAGCATCGCTATGGATCGGAAACGATGTAAATATTGAGTTGTCGCAAGGCTCTGTCTCTGCAGCAAGACTTTGGAGCAAAATTATGCGTCAATGCCTAGATGGAATGCCTAGAGAATCCTTTGGTAAAGCGCCTGAGAATGTTATTTCAGCATCAGTTGATGCATATTCAGGCGGTCTTCCTAGTGGTGGACCTACTCGTAGTGAATACTTTGTAAAAGGCACTGTGCCAAGCAAAAAAATGGCTGCATACAGCCGCGTAGCTGTATGTCTTGATTCTGGATTCTTAGCAACCCCTTGGTGCCCTAATGTTGCATACAAATCAGGTACTGATAGAGGCTATTCAGGTAACTCTGAAGTCCCTCATTACTATTGTACCTATCATAACTATGATTTATCACAGTATCCTGTGGACCCATCCGGAAAAACTGAATATACATTTAACGAGATTCCAACTACACCACCAGAAAATGAAAAGCCACCATTTGAAGGGTTAACTCCACCAGCCATAACGCCTACACCTGGAGCTACAGAACCAGGGACACCTGGAGAAAATCCTCCTGTAAAACCCCCTAAAGACGACGATGATGACGATGAAGAGGTGCCTGGATGGCTTCTTTAGTCTTAGCTTCTTCTTCTCAAAGAAGAATCGATATTCTAAAAGAACATAATTACAACCCAAGGATTATAATACCAGATGTCGAAGAGACTCTTCCATCTGGTATAACTCCTCATGAAGGTGTAATGTTTTTGGCTTTAAAGAAGGCTCTCTCAGTTGAAGATCTCTGCCATGATGAAGACATAATATTGGCAGCTGATACAATTGTCCTTCTAGACGAAATTATAGGAAAGCCAGTTTCTGAAGAAGATGCACACCGTATTCTTTCAACGCTTAATGGCAAAACTCATCAAGTCTTAACGGGAGTTGCTATAGTTAAAGCACACAAAAAGAAGCGAGCAGTCTTTTGCGAAACTACACAGGTAACATTTAAACAGTATTCCGAAAAAGATATAAGAGACTACATTCAAACAAGTGAACCTTATGATAAAGCTGGAGGCTATGCTATTCAAGGAGCTTTTGGCAAGTATGTGGATCACATACAAGGAGATAAGGATAATGTAATTGGACTCCCTTGGACGAGATTGGTAAATGAACTCAATAAAATAGAGGCCTGGATATAAATCCGGCCTCTTTTTTATTGTAATATTTATT
>CAYLIF010000025.1:0-22127 GCA_964383845.1 uncultured Oscillospiraceae bacterium | reverse complement strand
AGTATACAACCAAACTATATTTCCGTCAATGTTCCGAAACTCTAAATGGTCTTATAAAAAAACACCGAATCCAATTATAAGATTCGGTGTTTAAGCGGCATATTTATTTGTTCATTTGTTTCATTACTTCTTCTAAGAAGCATTCTTCCTTTTTTTCAATGCCTTCGCCTACTTCATAACGAACCATTGATGCGACTTTTATATCTTCGCCTAATTCTTTTGCAACTTGATCTACATATTGTCTAACAGTAAGATCACTATCCTTAACGAATTTTTGCTCTAGCAAGCAAATTTCTTTAATCTCTTTTTTAATCTTACCTTCAACGATTTTATCTACCATTTCAGGTTTCTTTCCTTCGTTAAGTACTTGTTGAGCCATAACTTTTTTCTCATTTGCTATGTAATCGGGATCAACTTTGGATTCATCTAAGAACATGGGGTTCATGGACGCAACTTGCATTGCAAGATCTTTGCCAAGAACGGAAATGTCTTCTAAAGAAGCTTTTGTTTCAAATCCTACTATTACACCAATTCTGCCGTTTCCATGAAGGTATCCAACATATTTGCAACCAGGAGCTGCAACCTTGTGGAATCTTCTGAGATTCAAATTCTCACCAATTTTTGCAATTTTATTCTGAAGAGCCGATTGAACTGTTTCTCCATCTGCAAAGTCTAGAGCAAGGAAAACGTCCATATCCTTTTCGCCATCTTTTAATGCTTTAGCTGCCAACGCGTCTACAAAATCTATGAATTCTTGATTTTTGGCAACGTAATCTGTTTCAGAGTTTACTTCAACAATAGCACCTTTACTTCCATCTTCCGCGAAAGCTATTTTTACAAGTCCTTCAGCTGCCACACGTCCAGCTTTCTTTGCAGCACTTGCAATCCCTTTTTCTCTAAGAAGCTCTGCAGCAGCTTTCATATCGCCATCTGTTTCAGTCAGAGCGTTTTTACAATCCATCATTCCAGCGCCTGTCATTTCACGCAGTTCTTTTACCATTTGTGCAGTAATTGCCATTTATACTTCCTCCGATCCTTCTGTTTTTTCTGTTGCTTCTATAGCTGGTTCTGTAATTTCTTTGTCAATGTTTGCTTCAGTTGTTGCAGTCTGTCCTTCTGGACCTTCGTCGTAGCTTTCCCCTTGATTGGCTTCTATAATAGCATCAGCCATTATTGAAGCAATTAGTTTCACAGCACGAATAGCATCATCATTTGCTGGAATGATATAATCCAAATCATCTGGATCACAGTTTGTATCTACGATACCAACAACTGGAATTCCTAGAATTCTAGCTTCTCTTACAGCAATTCGTTCTTTTTTAGGATCTACCACGAATATAGCTCCTGGCATCCCTTTCATATCTTTAAATCCACCTAAGAACTTCTCTAATCTTTCAAGTTCTAATTTAAGCTTGCTTGCTTCTTTTTTTGTTAACTTATCAAAAGTTCCGTCAGTTTCCATTACTTTGATTTCATTAAGGCGGCCAATTCGGCCACTAATGGTTTTGTAGTTAGTCAACATGCCACCAAGCCATCTCTCATTAACAAAGTACATTCCACATCTTCTTGCTTCATCTGCAATAGCGGATTGTGCCTGTTTTTTTGTTCCTACAAAAAGAACGGGCTTGCCACTTTCTCCAACGGAACGCATGAATTCGTAAGCCGATTCAATCATTTTAACGGTCTTTTGCAAGTCTATAATGTAAATACCATTTCTCTCTGTAAAAATATATGGTGCCATCTTAGGGTTCCATCTTCTTGTTTGGTGTCCAAAATGAACCCCTGCCTCTAGTAACTGTTTCATTGATACAACTGCCATTCTAATCCTCCTTGGTTTTTTCCCTCCATCGAAGCAAGCCTTATTCAAACCAATTCTTCGATGTGCGTATTTAGTGATATCTTTAATATGTGGCTAAATGAAATAATTTTCTCTTAAGCCACTGTTAATAATACAGTAGAATGCCCTCTATTGCAACGATTATTTTCAATAATGTGCAAAATTCTAAACTGTAATTATTAACAACAGTTAGACATACTTTCTGTTATGGCATATTATAGATATATAGACGATATTTCCCTCTAAGAAAGGAGACATTTATGGACATTAAAGAAAAAAAAGTACAGGATTTACAAAGTATGATTTCCAGCTTTGAATGTATTGACTTGGCTCCCTTGATTGAAAAAGGAATTCCCAAGTGGCCTGGCCATCCACACTTAGTAATCGACCAAACAGTGGTTCATGAGTGCGACGGTTACTACTGTCAATCTATTAGCATGGCTGAACATACAGCTTCTCATGTGGATGCTCCTGCACATATATTGGCAGATAAAATGGATCAAACAATAGAAACATTTCCCGCGGACATTTTAATGGGACCAGCTGTAAAATATGACATTAAATCTCTTGATCCCAAACCTGGTCAATTAATAACCGCAAGGCAGCTTTTGGATCTTGAAGAAAAAAGTGGTGCGGCAGTAAAAAAAGGTTATATTGCTTTACTGAATTTCGGTTGGGAAAAGTATTGGGCCACTGGTGGTAAGGGTAAATTTTATGCAAACAATGCTCCTGGTTTTGATGAATCTGCAGCAAAATTCTTCTCTGACAGAGGAGTTAAAGCTGTTGGTAGCGATACTGTTGCTTGCGATCAAGCTCTTGTTGACGGGGTGGCTTCATTCTCATATGGACATGAAGTCTATTGGCTACCAAATAAAATCTTAATGATGGAATGTTTGATGAATCTAGATGATTTACCTAGCTTCTCATATTTTATGGCCCTGCCTCTAAAGATTAAACAGGGATCTGGGTCACCAATTAGACCAATTGCTCTGATTTAAAGAATTTAATTGAATGTTACAGAAACTATTTCAGGCCGATTAAAAATCCTCACTGGAATGATACTGTTACCAAGACCTCTACTTACAAACATAGTTGAAGAGCCTTCCTCGTAATTGCCACTTGTAAATTTGGGGAAGAATCCTTGATCAGGGGCAAATATCGCCCCTATCAAAGGAATTCTGAATTGCCCACCGTGGGCGTGGCCTGCGAAAATCATGTCAAGATCCATGGCGATGTATCGATCAAATAGTTCTGGCCGATGAGTTAGCAATACTTTAAAATCTGCTCTCACTGACCAGTCATTAACTAATTTGCCCAAATTTTCTGTATTGGCCTTTCTATTTCTATTCCCACCATTATCAAATCCAGGATCGGCAAAACCAAACAGTTTTATGGCTCCACTTCCTTTTATTATCTCAACAAATGTGTCGTCTAAAACAATGACACCTGAATCCAGTAATTCTGCTTTAATCTCAGGATATTTCCCCGACCAAGCCTCATGATTCCCAGAAACAAAATATACAGGGGCAATTTCTATTGTCCCGTCTATAAAGCACATGGCTTTTTCCAGGTCAAACTTACGCCTATCTATCAAGTCTCCAGTAACCACAATTATATCTGGCTCTAATCTTTCTATTTCAATTAGCAATTTACTCTGATCCTCACCAAACATTTTATTGTGCAAATCAGATATATGAACAATTCTAAAGCCTTTAAAATCTCTGGGTATCTTTGAATTGAAATATTCGTATTCTGAAACTATAATGCTATTATTCTGCCACATAAAAAAAACCACCAACAAAAGGCTAAAAACAATAATGATAATTACCCCTTTAGCTTTATTGTTTGATACACGCAAATAATCCCTCATATTTTTCCTTTTTGTAGACCTTGAATTGAGCACTTAAAATAATTTAACCTCTAATTTTACCTATTTTTCGAGCGAAATTGCCCCAACTTTCAGTGATTATTCTACGAGCCGCAAACATAGATGTTAAAGAAGGATCAAGGGAAGGAGCAACCTCAACTACATCAAAGGCAATAATGTTCAGTTTCTCAAATAGGATTTCAAGTAATTCAAGGAGTTGTCTACTATAAAGGCCACCAAACTGAGGAGTCCCTGTTCCAGCTGCAAATCCCGGATCTAAACAGTCTATATCTAAGGTTATATAAACCTTTTTGTATTTACTCATTTTTTCAACCACTTCATTTGCGATATTTTCTATCCCAAACTTGTGACAGTTGTAAGAACTTTGCACCGTAATCTTGTTGCTTTCCTTAAAGGCAAATTCATCTGCTTCAATAGAACGAATCCCCACAAAGAATATATTTTCAGTGCTTTTAATGTTTTTCAATTCCAAAGCTCTCCTTTGAACAGAGCCGTGTGAAAGAGGATCTCCATTAAGGCTATCACAAAGATCAAAGTGTGCATCAATATGAATAATTCCAAACTCTTCATTTAAAGCCTTATCTATTCCCGCTTCAATAGGAATGGTTACAGAATGATCTCCTCCTACCGCGGTAAAGAAAATATTATTTTTTACTAGTTCACATACGTAATCTTCAATTTCTTTAAATAGAGTGTCCCTATTAACGTCCTTAAAGTCTCCTGCGTCATAAACTTTTAACTCATCCAGACACTCAAAATGCTCAGTGTATGGAGTGGATGCAAAGGTATTTTCACGTAGTACTGAAGGGCCATCAGCTGCTCCAGATCGATAGCTCACCCCACCATCAAAAGGTATTCCAAAAACTACGATATCAACTTCCTTCTCTGACAAATCTGGCCTGTTTAAATTGCACCAAGCCTCACTATCTTTGGCAAACTTATCCCTTTTCAACATACTTTTCCCTCCTGACAATAAATTCTCAGCCCAATATATCACATTTAAATGTATTCCTACAAGAGCTCCTTTTTGTGGCTACCTTTATCCTCAGAGACATCTTTTAAAAAACTAACATCCACCTGGTGTACTGCATTGTCATCCAGCAGATTAAAGCTATTCCCTGACCTGGAATTCCCATCTATGATAATAGCAATTTTATTGTCATCCGTCTGTTGGCTTCCTTTAATATTAATTATATAAAGTGAATTACCAAAGCGATACTCAACCTTATAATCCCCAAATGACGCAGGTGTTGAGGGGTTTACTATTATTCTATTCCCCTCTTTTCTTATCCCGAGGAAGTGAGTCACGAGACCTTGATACATCCAACCCGCTGAGCCAGTATACCAACTCCATCCACCTTTTCCTTCTTTTGATTCAGCCATAGAAATATCGGCAACCATTACATAAGGTTCTTTTTCGTATCTTATTGCGTTCTTTTCATGGGATGTAAGGTTGATAGGATTAAGCATTGTAAAAAGATCATACGCCTCATTCTTTTTTTTCATGATGGCTTTTGCCATGGCAAACCAAACTGCCGCATGAGTGTACTGCCCCCCGTTTTCTCGCATTCCAGGGTAATAATTCTTAATATAGCCAGGATTGTTTTTACCCTCATTAAAGGGAGGAGTTAAAAGCAGTGATACACCCACATCTGCTTTTATTAAAAATTTGTCGGCAGAAGATAATGCTTCAAGTATTCGTGCTTCTCTTCCACCTTTAGATAAAACGCTCCATGATTGGGCAATGGAATCAATTCTACACTCATCGCTTTCTTTGGACCCTAACTTGTCACCATTATCAAAGAACCCTCTTCTATACCACTTTCCATCCCAACCGTTTAGTTCAATTTTTTCTAGCAGTATTTCAGCTTTATCTTGAAGCTCTTTGATACTATGGTCATCTTCCATATATTTGCAAATTGGCTGCATTTCATTTATAACAGAATAGAGGAACCAGCCGAGCCACACACTTTCGCCTTTTCCTTCTATCCCAACTAGATTCATACCATCATTCCAGTCACCCCCGCCCATTAAAGGCAAGCCATGATTTCCAAACTTACTGTGTCTAATTGCCAGCATGCAGTGGTAATAAACACTGTGCTTTTTGTCTGATACCTCCGGGATTTCCATTCTCTCCTTTTCATCATCTCTAAGGGGGGGACTCACTAGAAAGGGTACCGTCTCCTCTAAAATACTATAATCTGCTGTGTTTTTTACATATAAGGCAGTGACATACGGAAGCCACAAAAGATCATCTGTTATTCGAGTTCTCACACCTAGACCATTAGGAGGGTGCCACCAATGTTGAACATCGCCCTCTTCAAATTGTCTACTCGATGCCAGTACTATCTGCTCCCTAGCCATCTCTGGAGCAGTGTCTAGTAGAGAAAGAACATCCTGGAGCTGATCTCTAAAACCATAAGCCCCACCACTTTGATAAAAAGCAGTCCTTGCCCTTATGCGGCAAGTAATAGTTTGATACATAAGCCATCCATTTGCCAAAATGTCAACTGCAAGGTCTTTTGTAGTAACCTTTATTTGCCCTGTAGTCTTGGCCCAATAATCCCTAACTTTCTCCATCTCATGATCTACTTGAAGAGTATCTCGATATTTCATGCAAATTCTATTTATTGTTTCTTCGTCATCACATTGTCCAAGTCCAAATACTATTGTCTTTTTCTCACCAGGTTTTATAGAAGTCTCCACTCGTATGACTCCACAGGGATCAAGAGCTGCTCCAATTCTATTTGAAAGATCTTTTCCTAAGCCTTGTGGTCTTTCAATATTACCATTGACACCAAAAAATTCCTTTCTGTCACCTGTATATGAAACCACCTCTTCACTAGAGAATATAAATGTTTTCTGTTCTCTAAAACTTTCATTGTAAAGGTTTTTCGCAAGTAGCACTTCTATTTCTTCTTCATAGGTTGTTACTATGTAGGGTGCGCTCAATTCACGATCTACTCCAAGAACGAATTCAACAAAGAGGTTGATTTCCAAATTTAATTCTTCTTTTTCTTTGTTAGTAAGAGTTAACTTCCAAAGCCTAACTGCTTCATCTAGGGGTACCATGACCGCCATTTCTTGGTCAAGGCGTGGGGATTTTTTAGAGAAGACTGAATATCCAAAACCATGACGGACAATACAAGAATTATTATCACAATTTCCCACAGACATGGGTTCATAAACTTGTCCTGTATCTTTATCTCTAATGTATATAGCTTCAGATTTCGGGTCCATAACGGGATCGTTTGACCAAGTAGAAATTTTATTCTCTCTACTATTTATAGACCAGGTGTAGCCAGCCCCAGACTCAGAAATTAGAAATCCAAACTTATCATTTGCTATTACGTTAATCCAAGGCATTGGAGTTTTTTTGTCGTTATTTGGTAGAATCACATATTCTTTACCGTCTTTAGAAAAACCTCCAAAACTATTGAAGAATTCTAACTCAACGTTTTCTATATTTTCTTGGTCCCAATCATCTGAGTTTTCCCACTTCAGTAGTCCTCCAGTATCTTTAGAAACGATATTTTTAGCCAACATTTCTTCCTGAGCTTGCCTAAAAAATATACCAGTTTCTTGGGTGAATACTATTCGAGAGACTGTAGCCAATAACTCAATATCCTCTTTCTCCATTTGATTTGATCGAAGAATGAACAAACTGTTCTTTCCTTCATCGTTACCATATATTTTTAGCATACTTGTGATGTCCATTATAGCGAAATCCAGTTCCTGCAAATAACCACCTTCAGCTTCATTAAGAATAACTAGATCTACATTAATTAAATTAATTCTGAAGTATTCGTAAGCTTTCAAGACTTCAGTAACGATACTGATGTCCCTAATAGTCTTTACACGTAATAACAGTATTGGGTTATCGCCAGAAATTCCAAAACGCCACAAACCGCTCTGGCTCTTAGTGTTTTTCATAATATCTTTTTCATTCCCACGATAGAAAGAAGATATGTAAAATATTGGCGTTATCAAATCTTGGAAGTGGCTAATCTCCTGGCTTGTTAAGTTTAGATATTTCTTTTCCAATTCGCTATTTAACCTAAATTGTTCCGCTATATCCTCTATCGAGTATTCATCGTTAAACTGTCTGCTTAAACTCAGGGCATCATTTATTGAAGAAGATATCCCCGTTATGTAATACACCGTTATAGAATCTCCTGGTAGAATTGAAAAACTGGATCTCAAGCTGACAATGGGGTCTGTAGAAAAACCGGCTTTATTGCTTAACAAAAAATCCTCTTCCATTGATTTAGGTGTCTCCAGAGAATTGTTTCTTCCTACAAAACTCATTCTATCTGTTTCAAACTCAATATCGCTTAGCATCTCGTCGTCTGTTTTAATCATATGAAAGAGATAAGGTTCAGGGGTTTTTGTTTGTTTATTTCTTCTTTTGCATAGTAACATATTGTGGTCTTTAATAAACTTGCTTTCTACAAACAGTTTATTGAAGGCAGGATGATAGAGTTCCGCCAAAAATTTATCTAAAACTACTTCCATATAACTTGTGGTTTGAATTCTTCTCTCGACGATATCGTGATTTGTTATCTTGACCTTTCGTATTTCAACATTCTGTGAGGGGGCAAGTGTAACCGTTGTGTGGGTTGAGATCTTAGAATCCAACCTCTTGAACTCAACATTATGCTCTGTCAAAGTTGCTTGATAGCTTTCAGGTTCTACTTTAGTTGGCCTATATGATGTACTCCAATATTTGTTGGAATCTATATCATTAATATAAATGTAGCTACCTGAATTTTTAAATGGGTCTGAGCGCCATCGGTTAAGCATTGTTTCCTTGTAACGGCTAAAACCATCACCATCAGAATTAATAAAAACAGAAAACTCGCCATTGGAAAGCCAATTTGCTTTTGTTGAATCAGAGAAAGTATTATTAACATATCGATTCTCTGGCTCTTCAGGAAGAATTTCTGATTGTTTGAATTCAAGGGTATAACCTTTTTCAGCTACGGAAACCACTCCGGATCCTCGAGTTTCCTCAAGTATCGACTCAGTGGCACCAATAATAGGCTCACTATGAAAGCGATTTCGCATATTATTTCCATAAAGAAGATTGCTTATGGAAACAAGAATCATTCCTTGGTGATGTGCCATAAAAGATTTAACTATAGAATATTCTTTTAAGGCCTCTGGGTCAGGACTATTATAATCAAGAGCCTCATAAAATCCATACTCACCAAGTGCATTCAAATCATGAAATGCCCATATATTTTTAAGGGCTGCTCTTATTTTAATATGCATGGCTAAAAATGTTGAGTAAGGAGAAACTACTTTGGAATTCTTTATATTGAACTGTAACCTCAGTCTGGGAACACCAAAAGCCCGATACTGGTAATTGGAATTTACATCAAATCGATAGTACTGTGACTCCGAAATCCCCCAAGGTATTTTCAATTTATTTCCGTATTTAATCTGTTCGGCAACAGCGGCCTTAGAAGAATCGTTGAAAACAGAAAATTTACGTTCATGTAAAACTAGATTTGGCATTAGATATTCAAACATTGTTCCACTCCAAGAAACATGGGCTGCAAAGCCTTTAACCATTGTTAGTGGCCTTCCAAGTCTATTCCAATGTTTTTTGGGAACATCACCTTTTGCAATAGCAAGAAAGCTAGTTAGCATAGATTCAGAGGCAATTAGATCATAGTGGTTTGTATCTAAAGTCTCTGATTGATTATGAAATCCAATATGGAATAAGCTTCTTTTATCGTCGAAAAGCTTGCTAAAATCCGTTTCTTTGATCATGGTTTCCATTGAGTTTATTAGGCCCTCTAATCGCAGCATAGTTTCTTTTGCAGCTGGGTAGTTTTGAGAAGCAGCTTCTCTTAGAGAGTATTGATCTTTAAAAGAAACATTAAAATTCCCTAAAACTAGGCCATCTCTAATGTAACTCTCACAGGTTCCTATTAGTGCATTAACCCAAGTCTCATCTTCCCATGGATCCAACTCTTTGTTTTCTAGTGTCTCTACAATTCTTTTTAGCTCTAGGATAAAATCTTCTACCCTAGCATATTCCTTTGGTATTTCCAGGTCAACTCCTGACAGTATGAGGCTGTCAACTATACCATCTATAGCCTCAAGAGGTATTATCTTTTGGTCCTGTAATTCAGTAAGTGCATTTTTTACTGTTATCAAATATGCAGTATAATTTCCACTGTCCACAGTTGAAACGTACTCTGGCGATAAAGTTTCTAAGGTTTCTATATTGTACCAGTTAAATAAATGTCCATGCCATTTAGGTAAAATAGAAAGTGTATATGTGAGGTTTTCCATGTAGTCCATAAGGGACAACATACCTATATATCCTAGATCTCGCCCTGACACCATTGATAACATTTGTAATCCAATGTTAGTTGGTGATGTTTTATCTGATACTTTTTCTCCAGGGGTAACCTGATAATTGTCAGGAATAAGCCAATTTCCTTCAGGAGTTGCAAAATCCATAAAGTACTGCCAGGTGCGTCGTGATACCTGCCTTAGCATCTTTTTGTCTATATCGCTTATTTTCGACAAAATCTTAGGTGTACGAGGTCGGCTTAAATAATAAGCAACTCCAGGTGAAATGAGCCACAAAAAAGCCAGCGTCATAATAAACGATCCCCAAGAGTTAGCACTGCCATTTAAAAATACAGCTAGACCCAATGCACCTGCAGGTATCAAAACAACCCACATGGATAAAATATAAGCTTGTAATGTTGCTTTTCCAGTTTTTGCAGCGGATTCAGCTGTCTGCCATTCTAACAGTCGCTTACGACTAACAGTTAAACGCCAAATTGTTCTTGTAATTGCATCTGCTGCAATCCATGCTCGGTAAGGTATAAACATGAATTCCAATAGAGCCTAGGCCATAATGTTTAAAGTTCGTTTTATAAAATTTCTTCCTATCACATGAGATAATGGGAATTCTATTTTTTGCATATATGTACTTATCAGTAAATTAAGAAGATGTATCAAATCAACAAGAAAAATTATTGGTATCCACAAATAAAAGGCATTGCCCATAAAAAATGCATTTATTAAAATAAGTCCTAGGCTACAAACAGGCACTAGACTACGGCGAAGGTTCTCAAATATTTTCCATCGAGAAATCTTGTTCATACCTGATTTTTTAAACAACCAAGGAAGAAGCTGCCAGTCCCCCCTAACCCACCTATGTTCACGCTTAAAATAGCTTTTGACACTTGGGGGATAAACATCGATTAACTTTGCACCGCTAGAAAAACCGCAGCGGGAATAACAACTTTCAAGGAGATCATGACTAAGCACAGTGTTATCGGAAAAGGTATTTCGCATTAAAAGATGCATAGCTTTTAGGTCATAAATCCCTTTTCCAAAAAATGTGCTTTCTTCAAAAGCATCTTGGTATACATCTGATACAATTGAAGAATACGGATCAAGACCTTGCTGATCAGCAAATATTCTATGAAAAAAACTACCCGTAGGACAAAATATATGATTATGCAACTCTGATTGAATTATTACATAGCCTTCCTTAACAACTTTCGTCGCGGAGTCAATCAATGGTTGGTTCAAAGGATGTGCCATTATACCAACGAATTTTGCGGCACTATCTCTTATTAAACTCGTGTCCGAATCTAGTGTAATAATATATCGAATGGTATTTGTGATGTTTTTGTCGCCGCTATGCATGAAAGTTGTTGCCGCCTCGTCATCAAATAGCAAAGCATTAAATTCTTCTAGTTTACCTCTCTTCCTTTCCCAGCCCATCCAACAGTATTCACTTTCATTCCATTCCCTATATCTAAAGAAGCTGTAAAATCTAAGAGAACTGGATGGGTATTTAAGATTTAATGCGGCTACAGCATCATCAGCTGCTTTTAATATTTCAGCATCTTTTGGCATCATTCTTTCATTAGCATCTTCAAAATCTCCAAGTATTGCAAAAAATAAATTATCTTGTGAGTTGGATAGGTAATGCTGCTCTAATTGCTTAACATAAGACTCTACTTGCTCCTTACTAGAAACAATAACAGGCATAACAACAAAGGTTCTGTAGCTATTTGGAATACCTTCTACGAAATCTAGAGCTGGTAGTATTTTTGTTGGAACAAAACGAGTGTAAAGTTGGTTGGTAATCTCTATGGCAATTCCCATAATTGGAAACAAGGCAAATATTATAAATAATGGTAAAGGGACATCATCAAAAGTATGTCCTTCTGATATGCCTGCAAATCCAGTAATTGTAATCATGATCAGGGTTAAGACACCCATAATGATGAAATATAACCTTTGCTTAATTGTGGATGCTTTAATTGTCTTTTGATCAAAGGGCACACCCTTTAAAGATGCCTTCAGAATTTTTAGTCCTTTACCTGTAAGATAGGCCCCCACATGGTCGGGACAGTATATACTACTATAGCTTGCGTGGGATTCTGCCAATGAAACTGTAGTTTCGGCAACTTTTAATTCTGAAATACCAAGTTTTCTAGATAGTCTTTCTACAACATACCTGTAGCTACTCCTAGCTTCCATATCCATATTACTATATACTCCCGATGGATCCCTAGCCAAAGTTGTTTCTATGGGAGACAAGGTATCAAATAATTTTTCCGTATTTAAATTACGCACTTTTGTAAAACTACCAATTAGTGATCTTATCATTGATTCAAGGGACGTCTCGAATCGGCTTTCAGCGAAAAATATATCTTTTGAATTGGCCATCCCATCTGTGGGAACAGGACAATTTACAAGGCATCTCTCAATTTTTTCATCGCTAATTGACAGTCGCTTCATTAAATAAAGAACTTGGGAAAGAAATACATTTTCCAAGTTCTTTTGCTGTTTCATGTCCTTATTAAGTAAGGACATGATATCATAACCTTCCATGAGTTTCTTTTCATTTTCGGCGACAAAGAGTGAGGCTTTTTCCTTGGTTTTTATCAAACTTTTAACTTCATTAGAAATCTGAATTATGTGTTCCAATAAGCATAATGATAGCATTTCTGGAAGGCTGTGTAGCTCTGAAGACTTTAAAGGAGTTTCACTTTGATATGCTTCAATTAGATTTATGATTCTGTCTTGGTCTATATTTTTTTCTTTAGCTACTATTTCACGACTCACAGCATAAATACGTGGATACCCTTTATATGAACCTGTCTTTAATAAGGGTAAGTTGCCCGAATGGAACTCTCCAGTTTCTAGACTTTTTATTTTTTGATAAATTATGCTAAAGTTATCGCAAAGCCATCTTGCAGAGGGAATCACAGACAGGATTTCAGGAGAGGCATTTTCTAGTGTTTTTCGAATATCCTTTAAGCTTCCAAAAGCTGTTTGGTAGAGATGCACAACTGAGTCACTGTCACCACGACCGATTAACTCCGAATGTTGACGGGCCAACAACTTCATTCGTTTTTCAGCCTCTAAACTATCTAGGGATGATATTTCACCAAATTTAACTTCTGGAATGTGCCTATTTTTTTTCTTCTGTATAGAGATAATTATTTTCCATGAGAATACAAATAGGAGACACAATAAAACGAACAATAATATATTTAATAAGCTGCTATCCAAAATAGTGGTGTTGCCAATGCTATTCATAAACTCACATCCTTTCTAAATCTCGGCATTTTAGAAATCGCCTCATGAGCTTTAGCTTTTTGTCTTTTTCACTACTTCTTTTCCTTAATATATACAGTGTTTAGATCTATCCAATAATTTATATCATCATAGGCGGGGTCTATAATAATCTCCACATAGTTAAACACAATTAAAACACTTAGCTCTTCAGATTCAATTCTAACGCTCATATCAACTAAATCCCCTTCAATTGATTTTCCATTTTCTGGAGGATATTTTTTTGTGATTTTATCAACATACTCGTTCATGTCTTTTTCCATGATAATATCACCATCCAATTCTATCTTAAAGTTGGGAATTCCGGAATTTGTATTACTTATCCAATAAACTTTATAAAGGCCTCTGTCCCCCTCTAGTGAAACTGGTGTTACGCTTTCTCCATAAAAATTCTCAGGGTCAATTGCCCAATTATATTCTGAAATATCAAGTGGTTGGGGTTTTAGGCGAATTGATGTTCCTAAAAAGCCGCCTTCATTAGTAGGATCAAATTCTGGCCATGTTTTTTCAAAGCCTAACCTTTCCAGAAAAACATCCCCTTGGGCCAAATCCTCATCAAACCATGCAGGAAGTTTGGGGTTTTCCGAAAAGGCAAGAAAATCAACTGCATCAGTAATAGATATTTTAATTTCTGTTTCCACTTCAGATGTAGCAGGGATTAACTTATCTTCTTTTAATATATCTTGGCTGACCAGCAGCTTTTCGAGTCTGTCAGTCTGGGCAGTAACCGGAAGCGCGTGATAGCCAATTACCGGTAAAACTGCAAATACTATTAGTGCGCAAGTCACAATTATAATTGGAAGATGGGCTTTTGATTTTAAAACGATTAGCAGCACTGCTGATGAAACTGTAAGTATGAGTAGAAGGCTAAAAGAATATTCGGCGGTTTTCATCCCAGAGGAATTAAGCTGGACAATCAATGCCCATGCTTCGAATCCTAGTATTACTATAGCTGCTATAGGATAAATCTTTTTATATAATTTTGCCAAAGACAAGTCATACTGCGTTACCATTATGTGTAACCAAATACCAACAACAGCGTATGCAGTAGCAATACTTGAAAGCCTTATAAAGGATGAATCTCCCATACCTTCCCATACTGTCTTAACTGCCCATCCCAGTAAAACAATTGTAAGAGCTAACATAATTGGAATTAGTATATAAACAAAAAGAATCTCGATGAATCTTGGCTGTTTCTGAGCGATTTCTCTGTTTGGATGAAGTTCTCCCTTACGAAAATCCGGGAAATAGCCAACGAAAAAGGTGTAGACAATAAAACCTGTAACTGTGCCGATATACATATATACCTTTGAGCTCATATCATTATAAATAAGGGCCTGAAAAGCGCCAGCAACCCCTGATGTACCAGCAAAAATTACTAGCCCATAAAAAGAAGCTATTAAGAAGGCCTTTTGGGTCATAAACAATGAACGTGGGATATCAGACTCTTCCTTAGGATGAGCAGCCAATACAATGAAGACGAGAAGGCTGACTACCATAGCAGCTGTCACACGGGCAGAAGCTAAAATCGAAACCATATTATATCTTGCCCCAGAGATCGTATTATTTTGCCCACCGAAAAAATACAGCAAAAGAAAGGTAAGAATAATAGCTAAAACTCCTCCTATATTTGCTGCCAAAAATGTTTTTTTCGTATTGTAACGGCTCTGTACACCAGTTATTGCGGCTAAAGTAAATATAGCGCCAAAAGCAAAAGACCAATGTAAACAGTTAAAAAGAAAATTATAAGGTTCCTGGTAAGGCCAATCAAGCTGTATCCTTATTATTGTAACAATAGCAAATCCTATTGCACTAGCTATTGAAACAGGAAACCTGCCAAAGGCATTTGCCGCCCCTTTTATTAACATCCTAATAGATCCCATTATGTTACTCATCGGTACCACTCCCTTTGGCATATAAATAATGTATTGTAAAACAGTGAATATTATAGAGATTTATACCCATTAAAACGTCATAATCACAAATTCAATCATTATTAGCACATAGCGCCTCTATAAATTTACAAACCGTTGGTTTACTTAAATTTGTAGAATCTCCTATTGTCTGCTAAAATAAAATTGTTCGCTTTATCAACTATAGAAAGAAAATGGGATTTATGGAAATAAAAAATGACTATGACAAAGCTTTTGGCTCAGGCCATAGAAACCTATCATTAGTATATAAAAGTATTTTAGTTGGGTTGTGTGCAGGATTTGTCTCCATACTTTACAGAATTGCGTTGACTCAAGCTGAGCTATGGAGCCTTGGGATCTACGGGTGGTTGAGAGACAATCTCTTGTGGACTGTCTTGGCATTTCCTGTTCTCGCAACTGTAGGTGTTGGTATAGGGCTTTTAGTGAAAAAGTATCCTTTAATAAGCCGAAGTGGCATCCCACAATTAAAAGGGCAGCTGCTAGGATATTTCAAGTCCCAATGGCTTTCTACATTGATATGTAAGTTTTTTGGAGGAGTGGTTACTATTCTTGCAGGCCTTTCTGTTGGCCGGGAAGGTCCTTCAATACAGTTGGGTTCAGCCGCAGCAAATGGCCTGGGAAATAGGCTAGCTTCAACTCGAACAGAAAAAAAGGTTCTCATTGCTAGCGGTGCTAGTGCTGGTCTAGCTGTTGCCTTCAATGCTCCCTTAGCTGGCGTCATGTTTGCATTAGAAGAAATCTTTCGTTACTTTTCGCCAACAGTTTTACTTGCTACTCTTTCTGCGGCTGTAACAGCAGAGTTTGTAGGAGAAATAGTTTTTGGCTTAGAACCAATTTTCCATTTTACAGTAGCAGAAGCCATCCCACTTTATCATTACATCTTTATCGGCATACTGGGAATATTAATAGGGGGCGCAGGTGCTTTTTATAATTTATTTCTGCTAAAAACAATTTCTATATACGAAAGCATAGGAGAAAAAAGCCGTTGGGTTAAATGCATTATTCCATTCATTATAGCAGGAATATTGGGTCTTACCTTCCCTGTGGTATTAGGCGGAGGCGCTCAAATTGTAGATAACTTAACTGTAGAGAACACTATTCCATGGTTGGTTTTAGTGCTAGTACTTAAGTTTTTATTCTCAATGATTAGTTTTGGATCAGGAGTTCCAGGAGGAATATTTTTTCCTTTAATGGTAATTGGCGCTTTAATCGGAGCTATTTATGGACAGGGAGTGCTTCATTTTTTTGATGTTGATACACTTTTTTTTGATAGTTTTGTAATTTTTTCTATGGCAGGTTTCTTTGCAGCCATTGTTAGGGCTCCTTTAACAGGCATCATTCTGCTTACAGAAATGACGGGTTCCTTTAGCCATTTCTTACCCTTAACTTTTGTCTCAGTTATGGCATACACAACTGCTGATTTCCTTAGAAGTGCCCCCATTTATGAGTCTCTTCTTTTGAATTTATTAAAAGATCGCGAAGGCATACATGAGGAAGCAGATCACTTTAAAAAGACTACTTTTGAGGTGGTGGTTCATTATGGGTCTAGAATTGAAAATAAGAGCTTAAAAGAGCTTTCCCTTCCCGAACATACACTTGTGGTAGCAATTAGAAGAAATGGCAGAGATATAACCCCTAGAGGGAACGCCGTTATAAAAGCTGGTGATAGCCTTATAATACTAACAAACATCAATATTGAATCTTCAATTCGTGAAATACTGCAAGAATGGACAGAAGTCTAATTGCTTAATGAGTGTAGTCTAAAATAGTTATAGTATCTCCGAACTTTTTTTACCAAGGCACTTTTCATTACCTCTACATGAGGGCAAGGAAATCCAATGGGGTTTCCTCTGCTAATACAAGAACAAAGAGCTATTGTATCAGCGCCTCTTTTAATCATTTCTTCAGCTCTAGTAATAGCTTTCTTGCCTGGGCAACCTCCGCAGGTAACAAAACCGACGATTTCTATTTCTCCTTTTACTCCTTCAAAGGCACACTTTTTGTTCTTTATAATCTTGAAATCCGTTGTTCCGGGACACATATCTTCAGTTTGCATACATCTTATTAATCCGACTTTCATGAAAACCCTCCTCGTGATCCTTTCTTATCAAGTTTTTAGATACTATATAACTAATACTGTATTTTTAAACAATCATATTTTTCTCTATTCAACTCTAAAATTGCTCATGTCTATTAAAGCCCCTGTATTTTGAGCCTTGTAAGTCCATACATCATTCTTTAAATCATAGACCAATACCCAGTTCAAAGATGAGGCCATTGAGCCACTTCCACCACCAATATAATCGTAATAAAACGTATACCCTTCCTCAGGTCTTATTTCTAGCCTACTTCCTACTGGCTTATAATATATATGGTCTATTGGTGTATCCTTCCATATCTCTGGGTCTAGACCAATAACCGTATAATTGGCAGTACCACTATCTCCGCCCCAAGTAGGACCATAAGTATTTTCTGATTCCTTGTATTGAGTCATTGCCCCTAAAACATCTTTAAAGGGTTTACCCAGTGGATTTGATGAATTTGATAAACACCATAATTCTGAGGGATGATTCCAAGAAAAATTTGTATTTTTTGTTTTCGGAACCATCTTTTCATCTATGTATCCTCCAGCTAACAGTTTATCTTGCCGTGCATCATTAGTGGTTATTTCTGCGAAGACATCACCCATTGGAATCTGTTCATTAAGACTATATAGCTTTGTCCCCATGTTTAAGCTTCTCAAAGAAACTAAATCATGGGCACGGTGACCTTTATCTATGTAAGCAATGAAGGCAGGTATAGCTACTGTCGTAAGAATAGCAAGTATAACAATAACAACAATGATCTCCACTAGGGTAAAACCATTTCGATTATTTCTTTGATTTTGCTTTTCACTTGCCATTCCCATAGCTTACTCCTGTAAGAACTTATCATTCAAATAGATTATCTATTCTTGTAATTCTGATAAATCAATTTTACCTAACACCCAAGCAGTTAACTCACTAAGAGATGGATGAATAATCATAGAATCATCAATTACATCATATGCTCTGAGATCAGATTTATTCTCCATGTTCATAAGATAAACGAAAGGCTGTGTTAGAGTTGCAGCTTGGGGGCCTACAATGTGAACGCCCAATATTTTTTTATCTTTTCCCATAAGCACTTTGACAAAACCATCATCTTCATCATGGCTCTTAAAACCCATTGCTCTTCCCCCTACAACTTCCGAATAATAATTCTTGGCAGTTAAATATGGGATACCCTTATCTTTTAATTCTGCCTCAGTGGCTCCTACTCGTCCTACTTGAGGATGAGTGAATATCGCCCAGGGTGTTGCGTGATAATTTACTTTCACTTTCTCTTTATCATTAAAAATATTATGAGCCACTACTTGAGCTTCGTGGTTTGCTTTATGTCGGAATTGGTACTTTCCATTCACATCTCCAATAGCCCATATATTTGCTTTGCTGGTTTCTAGGTATTCATTGGTGGTAATCCATCCATCTTTATCAGTGTCTACACCAGCTTCTTTTAAACCCAGATCAATTGCTGTAGATTGTGATCCTGATGCTACTAATATCTCTTCTCCACGGATAACATCTCGCTTTTTTGTGCTTCGATTCTCTACTGTAACGACTTTAATTTTTCCATCTTGGGCTACAGAGATAATATCACTTTCAGTTAGAACCTTTATCCCATTTGATAGGAACTGTTTGTAAATGAAATCGGAAATATCTGTATCTTCTTTTTTTAATATTCTCTCGCTTCTCGCTACCATCGTTACCTTTGTGCCAAAGGCAGAGAAAATATGAGCAAACTCTAAGCTTATTGCTCCACTTCCAATAACAACTAAACTTCCCCATGGTTTTTCTGGATATTTTTTTCCAAAAAAATCCTCTGATGTTATATAACCTGTTTCCTCTAATCCCTCAATCTTTGGAATTTGACTCTTTGCGCCTGTTGCAATAATAAAACGATCCCCTTCTATAACTTCATCTTCTTGTTCGTTTTCATACCGGATAACCATCTGCTTGGAATTAATAAAAGAACCTTGACCTTTAAAAAGGGTAAGATTTCCAATTCCGCTAATTCGTTTTTCTATTTGCTTGGAAAAATCTATTTGTTCCCACATTCTACTTGATATAGCCTTCCAATCGATTTCGGGTTTTTGGGCTATTATACCAAAGCGTTTAGCGTTCTCTGCTTCTCTTATATAGTCGGCTGGATAAACTAACATCTTTGAAGGAATACAGCCTTTGGTAAGGCAGGTTCCACCGAATTTATCTTTTTCTATAATCGCACATTTCAATCCATGGTTAAGGGCAGCATCCATAACTATCATTCCAGCGCCCCCTCCTACTATAATTAAATCAAATTTTTTCATAACTCCTCCTAAATGTTCTTTTTTTCTATTTCTGTCACACATTCTGTCTTTATCTTCTCTACCATAAACTGCAAGGCATCGATTACATGAGGCCGGATGTCTCCACCCACCAATATGTACATTATATCATCACCTAGCTCTAGGCTCCCATGGTTTAACCATACCCTAATATAATATACCCCTTCTAGTTTGTATGACTCTTTTATCACCTCATTAACTTTTTCTTGGTCATAGGAAAAATCCATGCCAGTAATTAGTGAACCATCATCTATCCCTTTTCTAACTAACGCCTTTGGAGATTCCCTTACTACTCCATTATGTACTAGAAACATACCCACCTTAGAGGCTTTGGAGTCGGCTTTTGCTTCTTTTAGCCAAAGATCCATAGAAGGAGATTGTTTTTTTTCTTTATTCTGCATTTTTTGCCCTTTCCTATAATGAATTCAGAATTTTCATGTATTTATACTTATTATGATTGCATAGTTCTACAAAGGTTTCAATAGCCAATATATGAAAAATGACAGACTGTTATTTTGATAAACAGTCTGTCATTTAGTTAATCCGTCATTTAGTTAATCGATAATTGTTAAAATATACAGATTGTTAGCCTTTATTTTGTTGGAGGCTTCCATTCTTTCCAAACATTTCCTGCAAGATCAGGAGATGGCTTCAAAGTCTGACCACCTTCTACCCAACCTGAAGGCATTACTTCGCCAGTTTTCTGGTGATGTTGGAAGGCTTTTATTTGACGAGCTAATTCGTCAGGGTTTCTTCCTACTGGAGGACTTAAAACCTCTTGAGCTTGAATAATTCCTTCTGGATCTATTAGGAATCGCCCTCTAATATCAACGCCTTCATCCACATCATATACATCATAAAGTGTTCCTATTTTGCCTCCCTGGTCAGAAACCATTGGGAAGGGCATATCAAAACCAACCATCTTGCTCAGTTCTGTTTCATTCCAAATCTTATGTGAGTAAACACTGTCTGTGCTTACAGATAGAACTTCAACATTCATTTCTTTTAGTTTGCCATAGCCCACGGCCATGTGCGAAAGTTCGGTCGGTCAAACGAATGTGAAGTCACCTGGGTAGAAGCAAAGTACAACCCATTTACCTCGGTAATCTTCTAGTGATACTTTTTTTATTTTTCCTTCATGAAAAGCCATTCCGGAGAAATTCGGTGCCTGTTTAGTAACCAGCATAATCCTCAACTCCTTTCTAAATGGTGATAACGTACATCAATTCTAACACATCTCAAATTAGACTGTCAACAAAATTAGAATGTTTCAAATTTATATCAGCCTTTACCAGGTCTTCATTAATCCTTGTATTAGCAAGGATACATTGGCTACTGCAAACCAACAACAAAGCCCTAGGAATATTGGTTTAAAGCCATTCATTATAAGTTTCTTCAAGTTTGTGTTTAATCCTATGGCAGCCATTGCCATTACAATCATGAATTTTCCTAGAGAAACTAAAGCCTCGGATATAGCATGGACACCCCAAAATGTATTTATAATAGAGGTCAGCACAAAACCGATTATAAACCATGGAAATACTTTAATAAAAGAAAAATTATTGTTTTCTGTTACCAGTTCTATCTTTTTTGCCTTTCTAGCTGTATAAATTGCCAGGACAAAAGTTATAGGAACAATCATTAATGTTCTAGTCAGTTTTACGATGGTTGCAAATGCAAGGGCTGTATTATCTCCTGCAGCATTACTCCAAGCTGCCCCTGCAGCAACTACGGAAGATGTGTCATTGATAGCAGTTCCAGACCACATACCAAAACCCATGTCGCTCATTCCTAATAAATGGCCTAAAGCAGGAAAAATAAATACCGCTACAATATTAAAAAGAAATATGGTAGATATAGCTTGGGCAACTTCCTCATCTTTTGCGTTGATCACTGGCGCTGTAGCAGCTATTGCAGACCCTCCGCAAACTGATGTTCCTATTCCAATTAGAGTAGTCATGTTAGGTTCTAATTTTAAGGCCCTACCTACAAGATAAGCAACTAAAAAAGAAGCGGAGAGAGTGAACACAAGTATAATCAGGGATTGACTCCCTACCTCGATTACGTGAAATAGGTTCATTTCAAATCCCAAGAGAATAATAGAATATTGCAGGATTTTTCTAGATGTATATCTTACTCCTTCCTTCAATTTTAGCGCTGATAATCTCAAAGGGCTTTCTCCTTCTACAAAGTTTTTTTTTAATAGAAGGTCAGGAATTAATATAACAAGTAGCATTCCTGCTAATATTGCAAAGATCGGCCCACCGACTAATGGAAAACACTTCCCTAATATCCAGGCCGGTGCAGCTATGATTAAACACAGTAACACTCCTGGGATAGTATTCTTAACACATAACATCATTTTTTACCTCGCTCAAATGCTTTTTCTTTTATTGTAATATCGCGAGATGTATTTGTAAAATATTATGTTATAAT
>CAYLIF010000024.1:0-24943 GCA_964383845.1 uncultured Oscillospiraceae bacterium | reverse complement strand
GGTATCGAAGTGGTCATAACGGGGCTGACTCGAAATCAGTTTGGGAGAAATCCCACGTGGGTTCGAATCCCACTCTCTCCGCCATAAGGACTTGCAACATTTTTGTTGCAGGTCCTTTCTTATTGTGTAAATACACAATTTAAATGTAGATTTTTAGTGAATTTTGATAAATCACGTGCAAAAGGCGGGAAAATAGTATATTATTTAAAAGTAGATAATTTAAAGGAGGTGAAGATTATTCTTACTTTAGATCGCATATATCAAGCCGCACACAGCTTAAATGGTGTGATTCGTGAAACCGAAATTGTCCCTGCCCATAACTTAATTGCAGGAGATAATCTATATTTAAAAACCGAAAACCTTCAATTAACCGGGTCGTTTAAAGTTCGGGGGTCATATTTTAAAATATCAACCCTAAATGATTCGGAGAAATCAAAAGGTGTGATTGCATGTTCTGCAGGGAATCATGCACAAGGAGTAGCTTTAGCTGCGGCTAGAAACGGAATTAAATCAACAATATTTTTGCCAAGTACTGCTCCTATTTCAAAGGTTGAGGCCACTCGTAGCTACGGAGCAAACATCCAACTAATTGATGGTGTTTATGACGATGCATACCAATCTTCAGTAGAATACCAAAAGGAGACAGGAGGAGTCTTTATACATCCATTTGATGACGAAGATGTTATAGCAGGTCAAGGAACCATTGCACTGGAAATATTAAGAGAAATGCCTGACATTGAAGCTATTATTGCACCTATTGGAGGCGGTGGTTTAATATCGGGAATTGGTTATGCAATTAAATCTCTCAAACCTGAATGTAAAATATATGGCGTCCAAGCAGCTGGTGCTGCAAGTATGTGTAATTCAATTAATGAACATGGCCGATGTAGTCTTTTCCAAGTGTCAACATTCGCAGATGGAATTGCTGTTAAAATGCCCGGAGAAATTACCTATGAAATGTGTAACCAATATGTAGACGATATAGTTACCGTTTCAGATGATGAAATCGCAACGGCTATCCTTACACTAATGGAGCAGCAGAAATTGGTAGCAGAAGGTGCTGGAGCAGTTTCTATTGCTGCTGCTATGTTTAAAAAACTTCCCATAGAAGGTAAAAAAGTTTGCGCAATTCTATCAGGTGGTAATATAGATGTAAATATCCTTTCAAGGGTAATTCATCGTGGTTTGCTAACCTCTGGTAGGCTCACTGACCTTACTATAGAACTTTTGGATAAACCAGGACAGCTAAAACTTGTTTCTGCAATTATTGCAGATTTAGGAGCCAATGTTACTAAAGTATATCATGACCCAGGTGGAGAAAATACGGCGATAAACGGATGTTTCCTAAGGGTTACAATGGAAACAAAGAATCATGATCACCTTAGACAAATAAAAGAAGCCCTCACTTCTGCTGGGCTTACTCTTTCTGAAAATCTATTTGCGGCAGGAGAATAAAGCAACTCCTATTATATTAAAAATTTATATTATTCGAGAGGCCTCTGGCCTCTTCTTCTTTGTTGATGGCAATTTCTTTCACAAAAAGGCCCTTCGCTTTCCTCACAAAGTCGATACTGTCCACCAGTTATTATTAAGATTTTACCTTCCACTAATGATTCCGCTAACTTTCTTCGTGCATCATTATATATTCCTTGAACCGTGGTGCGAGCGATGTTCATTTGAGAAGCACATTCTTCTTGAGTAAGCCCTTCTAAATCTATCCAACGAACTGTTTCATACTCGTCCACTGTCATAGTAACAGTTGGCAACTCTTCTTTCCCGGGATTAAGAGGACCAAAACGATTACTCTCCGGTAAATTACAGACTCTTCTCCATTTTCTTGGCCTAGCCATTAAATCCCTCCTTTTAAATTAATACTATCTACCACTAATTATAGGTCTTATTATAAAAATAGCAACCATTAAGCCTTTAATGCTGTCTATAAGCAAGCTGTCAGCATTTTAAAAATAGGATTTTATTAATACAATGAATCCTACAAAAAGTCTGATTCCATAGAAAATAATAATTACTCCACAAATAATATTAATCCTGTTTAAAGTTTTAGTGGTAAATTTAGCGCTAAAAAAGGTAATGATAGTAGATACTCCCAAAAACCAAAGGGTTGATGCTACAGCAACTCCTAAAATAAAAAATTGAGAAATCGAAGGATCTAATGTTGCACGAAATGCCCCTAACATCATTGTTCCATCTATTATTGCTTGGGGATTAAACCATGTAACCACGCAGGCTGACCAAATCATTTTTAGTATGGGAACGTTTACATTGCTTGAGGTATCTAAAGTACTCTTGGTGTGAATCAAATTTATTCCTATCCATAGTACTAATAGACTTCCAATAAATAAAACACCTATCCTAAGAAGCATCCACCGTTCTATTAAAAGACCTATTCCGAAAAAACATGCCAGGGCTAATGTTATATCAAAGAAAACAACTATTAAAGCTGTTAAATATACCCTGCCTCTGCTTTGTGTAAGCGCCGTGTTGATTACAAACAGATTTTGTAGGCCGATAGGAGCAACATATGCGATTCCCATAGTTAAACCTTGCAGAAATACTCCCATCTACATACTCCTCTTTTTCAAAAGATAAATAATGACAAAATAAAACGGTACGACGAAAAGTTGCACCGTTAATTCTTTTCCCTTATCCTAAAAATTTCTGGATGGCATCTTTGACTTCATTACCACCTGCAAGGCCTTTAACTTCAGCCATAACTGGTCCCATCAATTTTCCTATATTTTCTTTACCACCTTCAATGCCAAGCTCTAAAGCAATTTTCTCAACAATCTTTAAGATTGCGTCTGAAGATAACATCTCCGGTAAATACTTTTCCAACACTTTGATTTCTGCGTTATAAGATTCAAATAAATCTGTTCTGCCTGCTTTTTCAAAATCAGCAAGGGCGTCTTTTCTCATTTTTACCTGTTTTTGTAAAATAGGTATAATGTCTTTTTCTTCAAGTTCTACCCTGTTGTCTATCTCTTTCTGCTTAATTGCAGCTCGAGCTAGGCTAATTGTATTTTTTCGTACTTCATCTTTTTCTTTCATGGCTATTTTATAATCAGCCATTAATTTTTCTTTTAAGGTCAATTCTTCACCTCAATATCTAGAATTTTTTTGCTTTTTTTCTAGCAGCTTCGGACTTTTTCTTTTTTCTTACACTGGGCTTTTCATAATGTTCTCTCTTTCGAAGTTCAGACATCACGCCATCTCTTGCGCATGATCTCTTAAATCTCTTAAGAGCACTCTCAATGCCTTCATTTTCTCTTACTATTACTTGTGCCATGTTCCTAACTCACCTCCTGACTTATAAGAACTGGCAAACCAGTCTAAATTAATCTCATAACAACAACATTATACTAGAAAATCAGAAGAGGTGCAAGGGTTTTACGGTGTTAACTCACCCTGGAGGCCAGCCCATTTTTCTTTGTCCTAAAATGTGAAAATGGATGTGTTGCACAGTTTGTAGTCCATCCTCACCACAGTTGACAACTAATCGATAACCATTTCCCAATTCCAATTGTTTTGCTATGTCTTTGACTTTTAACATCATATATCCCATAAGTTCCTGATCTTCTTCCTTAATCTCATCTAAAGATGGAATATGTTTTTTGCTTATCATCAAAACATGTACTGGCGCTTGGGGTTCCAAGTCATGGAAAACAAGGATTTTCTCATCCTCATAAACTACTTTGGCAGGTATATCTTTGTTGGCAATTTTACAAAAAATACATTCTGACATCCTAGTGCCTCCTCTCATATTTACAATACACCAATCATTCCGTTTTTGTAAACTTTCAATAAAGTGGGGTAGACCATTTGATTTAATATATCAAACTCACTTTTTATGAATACCCTTATATAGTTATCACTGTACCCCGAATATTCTTGGCATTCAGAGTCATAGTCTTCAATCAAAACTTGACGTCTATATCCAATGTTTTTTTGAAGAAATCTATCTTGGGAGTCATCAGCTGCTATTTCTAGTCTCGCCACTCGCTCTTTAACAACTCCATGTTCAATTTGCTTCGCCATCTCTGCGGCCTTTGTTCCTTGCCTTGAAGAAAATGGGAATATATGAATCTTGCAAAAATTTTCTTTTTCTACCAACTTCAATGTTTCTTCAAAGTCCTCTTCAGTTTCTCCTGGGAATCCTACAATAATATCAGTTGTCACACCATAATTTGGGTCTATTTTTCGCAAAACATCTAAAATGTCCTGATAGCTTTTTCTCGAATATCTTCTATTCATATCTTTTAATACTTTGTCACTTCCAGATTGAAGAGATAAATGAAGGTGGTGGCACAATCGTTTGTATTCCGATAACTCTTTAATATCTAAGCTATCTACTACATTTGGTTCAAGGGAGCCAAGGCGAATTCGAAATTGTCCTGAAATAGCTTCAAGCATTTCGATTAAGGGTGCTATCCCAGCAATATTATTATTAATTCCAAGAGTTTGAAAATCATTATGATGCTTCTCTGCAAATCCATTTTCTCTGCCATATAAAGCAGTATTAATGCCAGTAAGAATAATTTCTTGGAAACCCTTAGACGACAAATCCTCTACTTCTTTTTTAATAGAAATGGGATTTCTGCTACGAATTACTCCACGAGCATAAGGAATTATACAATAAGAGCAAAATCGATCACAACCTTCTTGAACTTTTACATAAGCCCGGGTGCGGGATTCCATAGAGACAATACTACCCGTTTCTTCATAATCCCATATATCATCGTAATCAAGTCTTTTATATACCGTTTCTTCTGATGGATCATCTAAAGCTTTTAGTACCTCACTTAATATTTTGCCCTTCTCATTGGTTCCAATTACCAACTTCACTCCAGATATACCACCTATTTCATCAGGGTTTATTTGGGCATAACAACCAGTAACAGCAATAATGCCGTCAGGATTAAGTCGTATCATTTTTCTAATAGTTTGCCGTGATTTTCTATCAGCCAAATGAGTTACGGTACAAGTATTTACAACGTAGACATCTGCAACTTCGTGAGCTTCTACTTCAGTAAAGCCTGCCTTGGAAAAGTCTTCCCTAATGCCTTGGGTTTCATATTGATTAACTTTACACCCTAGGGTGTAAAAAGCCACTTTCATTAATCCATCTCCAGTTCGTACAATGTCATTGCTATAGCAACAATACCAGCAGTTTCTGTCCGTAAAATGGTTTTACCTAAAGAAACTGAAATTCCTCCATTTTGGATAATTCCTACTGCCTCTTCTTTTGTAAAGCCCCCTTCAGGGCCTATTATAATGGCGACATTTTTTGCTCCTGCCGGAATGTTTTTTAGAGCTTCCTTTATTGTAGTTTCTTTTTCTTCTTCATAAGGAAATAAAACAAATGAATACTGATGTAGTCGAGAAAGCATATCTTTTAAAGTGGTTGCCTGGCGTATCTCAGGCACAATACCTCTTTGACTTTGTTTTGCTGCTTCTTCTGCAATCATTTGACATCTAATAACTTTTTTCCAATAGTCCCCTTTATCCACCACTACGGTTCTCTCCATAAAAACTGGCACCAATGTATCCATCCCTAGTTCTGTACACTTTTGGGTAATGGTTTCAATTTTTCCTTGCTTTGGTATTCCTTGGAATAGTGTGATCTTTAATTTGGGCTCGTTTTCAAATTCTTTTTTTTCAAGTATCTCAACTTCGACAGCTCTATTGTTAACACTTAGAATCCTACCTTTATACTCGAATTCTCTGTTATCGCTAACAATAATCAAATCATTCTCCCTAAGCCTAAGCACTTTTGAGATATGATGTACGTCATCTTTCTCTGTGATGATAATTACACCATCTTTGATATTGTCTCCCTCTACAAAAAATCTATTCATCTTTTTGCGGCGATGGCAGCCCACTCGCCTTCCTCCTTGCTTTCTATAATAGAAAACCCCATGGATTCAAGGGCTTTTTCTGTTTCTTCTTTTTGCGAAACTAGAATTCCACTGCTAATCCATAGGTAGGGCTTCTCATCATAAGTCTTTAGAATCCTTCCCAAGCTTTTCACTAAATCTGCCATTAAATTTGATACTATTATATCTGCATCCTTTATAAAGCCATCATGAAAGTCGCCAGTAAAAATTTTTACTAGTTCTTCTACACCGTTATTCTTGATGTTCTCTCGGGCAACACTCACAGCTTCTGGATCTATATCCATTCCAACAACTTTTTTTGCGCCTAACATAGCGGCTCCAATAGATAAAATCCCTGATCCCGACCCTACGTCTAAAACCACTTTCCCTTTAGGTTTATAACGTTCCAACATGTTCATACAAAGTATGGTAGTCTCATGACCTCCCGTTCCAAAGGCAGTTTGTGGGTCTATGCTTATAAGCAATTCCCCTTCCTGTGGTAGGTAGTCTTCCCAATTGGGTTTAACCACAAATGTAGGAGTTATTTTTCTGGGTTTAAAGAATTCTTTCCAATTATTTTCCCAGTTCGTGCTATCCAGTTCTTTCACTTCAACGTATAATCGGCCTAGATCAGTTTTCCAATCCCAATATCCTTCAAGCTCTTTGCTCTTTAATTCCATGATTTTGAGCTTAATGTTTTGTACTAGTTTCCGATTTTCCGGACTTTCCTCTAAGTACACCCTTACCTTAGCCTCTTCATCTTTTAAATCCAATACTTTTGGGTCGACAAAATCCCAGTCGTAACTATTTTTCTTTTCTAAAATCTCTTCAACATCTGCAGGATCTTCCACCACAGTTTCTTCAATACCCAAATTTAATAGGCAGCCCGTTACTGCTTCTACTCCCATACTACTAGTAAATATAGTTGTCTCAATTAACTTCATCTAGCTTATTTCCTTCCCTATATCCCAATGGTATTTTAAAATAAACCTATTGTTCTATTTGAAAACTCTTTTTAAATAGTCACGGAAGGTGGTTCCTTTAGCATATGCTTCTGGACCAATGGCTTTTGCCATATCTTCAATGCTCTTCTTTTGAGCGCTATCCAACTTTGTTGGGACTTCAAGATTAACCTTAACATAAAGATCTCCAGTACCTGATTTGCCAGCTTGAATTCCCTTGTTTTTTAATCGGAAAGTAGTACCATGTTGGGTTCCTGAAGGTATTTTGTAGGAAACCTTTTCTTTCAAAGTAGGAACTACAATACTAGCCCCTAAAGCCGCTTGCTCAAATGTAATTGGTATTTCCAACAACAAATCTAAGCCGTTACGTTTAAATAACTCGTGAGGTCTTATATTAATAACCACATATAAATTACCGCTAGGACCTCCATTTTGCCCTGGTTCTCCTTGGCCACGGACGTTTATCACCGAATCGTTGTCTACCCCTGCTGGAATATCCACAGTTATAGTAACTGTTTTCTTGACCTTCCCCGCTCCATTACAAGCTTCACAAGGATCATCAATAATTTTCCCACTTCCTCCGCAGTCTGGACATGGGCTCACGCTAGCAAATTGTCCAAAAGGTGTTCTTTGAACTGTATTAACCTCTCCTCTGCCATCACAGGAAGGGCAAGTTTTAGGAGTTGTTCCTTTTTTAGCCCCACTACCTTTACACTGAGTACATTCTACAACTTTTGAAATTTTCATTTGTTTTTTCGCTCCAAATGCAGCTTCTTCAAAAGTTATAGTTATAGATTTTTGAAGATCACGTCCCTTTATTGGACCACCTCTAGTTCTTCTTTGAGAGGTTCCTCCACCAAACATTCCTCCAAACATATCAAAAATATCCTCGAACCCGCCAGCACCTCCAGCACCTCCAAAACCACCACTGAAGCCACCAAAACCAGACCCTCCAGCATTATAGCTAGGGTCTACTCCTGCGTGTCCAAACATATCATATTTCTTTTTCTTTTCAGCATCAGAAAGTATTCCGTATGCTTCATTTATTTCCTTGAACTTATCCTCCGCCTTTTTATCTCCCTTGTTTTTGTCTGGATGATATTTTACTGCAAGTTTTCTAAAAGCGCTTTTAATCTCTGCATCACTAGCGCCTTTCTTTAGTCCAAGAATTTCATATAAATCTCTTTTATCTGCCATATTATCGCTTCCTTTAATATGTCGAAGCCATCAACCAAAAGGTTGAGGGCTTCGACTTAATTGTTTTACCTAGAACGAATTTATTTTTCTTCTGTATCTTCAGTAACTTCTGGCTCTTCGTCTTCCACTACTTCATAATCGGCATCTACAACGTTATCTGGTCCTTCTCCTGCTTCCCCAGCAGGTCCTTCTTCACCGCCTCCTTGAGCACCTTGTGCTTGCTCGTAGAGTTTGCTGGAAATCATATGGAATTCTTCTGTTAATTTTTCTGTCAGGTCCTTGATTTGCTCAACAGTACCATTTTCTAAGACCTTAGAAAGTTCGTCTTTAGCTTCATTTATCCTTGTTTTGTCATCCTCTGACATTGTACTTTCTAATTCTTTCATGGCTTTTTCTGTTTCATAAATTAGAGTCTCTGCTCTGTTTCTTAACTCAACTTCTTCTTTACGAAGCTTATCTTCTTCTGCAAACTTTTCAGCTTCTTTGATCTTTTCTTTGATTTCGTCATCGCTTAACTTAGTTGAAGAAGTAATAGTTATTCTCTGTTCTCTACCAGTTCCCATATCTTTTGCCGAAACATTTACTATGCCATTGGCATCAATATCAAAAGTTACTTCTATTTGAGGTACTCCTCTAGGTGCTAATGGGATTCCAGTTAATTGGAATCTCCCTAAAGTTATATTACCTGCAGCCATTTCTCTTTCGCCTTGCATAACATGGATATCTACAGCAGTTTGATTGTCTGCAGCCGTAGAGAAAGTCTGGCTTTTCTTTGTAGGAATAGTTGTGTTTCTTTCAATTAATCTTGTTGCAACTCCACCTAGTGTTTCAATTGATAGTGATAGGGGCGTTACGTCAAGTAGCAATACGTCATGAACCTCACCAGTTAGTACTCCAGCTTGAATAGCCGCACCGATTGCCACACATTCATCAGGGTTTATTCCTTTGAAAGGTTCTTTGCCTGTTATCTTCTTAACTGCATCTTGGACTGCTGGAATTCTTGTAGATCCTCCAACCAAGATTACTTTTTCAATGTCCCCGTTAGTTATTCCTGCATCTGCCAAAGCCTTTTTCATAGGCTCGATAGTTTTTTCAACCAATACTCCTGTTAATTGATCAAACTTAGCTCTTGTTAAGTTCATATCTAAGTTTAAAGGTCCATCTGGGGTTACTGCAATAAATGGAAGGTTAATGTTTGTAGTCTGTGATGATGATAATTCTTTCTTTGCCTTCTCTGCAGCTTCCTTTAGTCTCTGATGCGCCATCTTATCTTTTCTTAAATCAACGCCATTTTCTTTGGCAAAAGCATCTGCTATATGGTTTACGATTATTTCATCAAAATCATCTCCACCAAGCTTGTTATTACCGTTAGTAGCTAATACTTCGAAAACTCCGTCTCCAAGTTCAAGAATAGATACGTCAAATGTTCCACCGCCTAAGTCATAAACGAATATTTTATGTGAACTGTCATCTTTGTCTAAACCATAAGCTAAAGCTGCTGCTGTAGGCTCGTTGATAATACGTTCTACTTCAAGACCAGCTATTTTACCTGCGTCTTTTGTTGCCTGTTTCTGGCTATCTGTAAAATAGGCGGGTACAGTTATTACTGCTCTAGTAACTTTTTCACCTAAGTAGGCTTCTGCATCTGTTTTAAGCTTCCCAAGAATCATAGCAGATATATCTTGAGGTGTATAGGTTTTACCATCAATTTCAACATTATGTGATGATCCCATTTCTCTTTTAATAGACGAAATTGTTCTTGTAGGGTTGGTAATAGCTTGTCTTTTTGCAGTCTCTCCAACCAATCTTTCTCCATTTTTAGCGAATCCAACTATTGATGGAGTGGTTCTATTTCCTTCTGCATTAGGGATTACAACAGGCTCTCCCCCTTCTAGTACTGCTACAACACTATTTGTAGTTCCTAAGTCAATTCCTATTACTTTACTCATCTTTCTTCTCCTTTTCATTATTAAAGCACTTTTCTGATTACTCTTTTATACTTATTATATTTAATACACTTATATTTTTTCTTACCCCTTTATTGGGCAACTTTAACTAATGTATGCCTAATTACTTTATTATTTAACATATATCCTTTTTTTAAGACTTCTATCACTTGGCCACTTTGGAAATCTGCTGAAGCTTCCATCATTAAAGCATCGTGAAATTCCGGATCAAAAGGTTGTCCCTTTGCATTAATTTCTGATAATCCAGCCTTATGTAGAACATCAAGGAGCTGTTTGTAAATTAAGGTCATTCCTTCTATAAAAGAATCACTTTCACAAGTTTCCTGTAAGAATGCACGATCAAAATTATCAAGAATATCTAACATGTCTGTAACAAGTTTTTCATTTGCGTAACTATAAATACTGCTTTTTTCTTTTTCTGACCGCCTCTTATAATTAGCGAAATCTGCAGCAAGTCGAAGGTATCTGGTCTTATTATCTTCTTCTTCAACTTTACTAGCCTTATCCTCCTTATCGTTGCTTTCTACAAAGTCTTCATCCAGTTCCTCTTTTTCTAATTCTTCATTACTGAGAATTTGTTCTTTTTCTACTTTTTTTCCCACTTCTTTGCCCTTCCTCTCGTATTTTTTGCTAGATTAGCCTTTTCGATTTTGGGTTATTTCAAGCTCTCTTTTTATTCATTAGCTGCCGTCTTCAAAACCACCAATAAGTTTAAAATTGCTCTCCAAATTTTTCGTCATGTACTCTATAACGGAAGTAACTTCTCCATACTTCATCCTAGTAGGTCCTATAACACCAATCTTTCCAACAAGTTTTCCTTCCACATGGTAGGTTGCAGTTATTAAGCTGCATTCCTTCATATCTACATCCTCATTTTCATCGCCAATAGTTATAAATACCCCATTCTCTCGGTTTTCCAAGCTTTTAGCAAATTCATCTTTACGATGAAGCATTTCCATGAATATTTTGGCTTTACAAATGTCATTGTATTCAGGAGTATTGAATATATTGGTTAATCCATCAACGAAAAGCTCTACATCAAGCATTTCTTCTAGTGTCTTCAAGAACTTTGGCATAACGTTTTGCATAAGACCTCCTAGAGCCTTAGCATCCTTTTGGACGTCCTGAATTATATTATAGGTCAATGCCTCGCTTACAGTCTTTCCTTTGTAATTATAGGTCATCACCTTGCTTAAAATGTCCAAACTTTTTTCTGTAAAAGGTTCTCTTAATCTTAATGTCATGTTAGAAACTTTTCCGCCATCTGAAACAATCATTAGAACAACTGTATCATCGTCGAGAGGAATTAGTCGAATGTACTTTAGCCGTTCATCATCAGATCTTGGAGGCATAGCAAAAGAAGTTAAATTTGTGATCTCCGAAAGGACTGAGCTTGCCTTTTGAATTAAGCCTTCAATCTCATTAACGTTTTTAGTTAATCTCTGTGAAATTATTTTTTTTATATCTGGGGATAGTTCACTTTTACCCATTAAAGCATCAACATATAATCTATATGCTTTTGTAGAGGGTACTCTCCCAGCAGAAGTATGCGGATGAGTTAAAAATCCCATTTCTTCAAGATCACTCATCTCATTCCTTATAGTTGCAGGACTTATTCCCATGTTTAATTTCTTGGAAATAGTTCTGGATCCTACGGGTTCAGCAGATTGAATGAAGTCCCCAATAATCGCCTGTAATATTAATAATTTTCGTTCGTTTAAATCCATTGTGCTCCACTCCTTTGGGCTTCAACACACTATATTATTTGTTGTTAGCACTCTTTATGATTGAGTGCTAAGCCTACATTAAAAATAACACTGATGAGGTGAATTGTCAACAGTGTTTTTGATTTTTTTAAAGATTATTGGAGTTTATTAGTGTTTTGATAGAAAATAGTTATCTAGCAATTCTATTTGTCGTCAGCCCAGTATACAGTGGATTTTACAGCTCGATTCCACCCCTTTAAAAGTTGTTCAACTATTTCTCTCGATAGGATAGGAATATATCTCTTTTCCATTTTCTGTAAGGCCAAAAGCTCATTTTCATCTTCCCAAAATCCAGTGGACAACCCAGCTAAGTAAGCTGCACCTAAAGCTGTGGTTTCGATAGTTTCAGGGCGTTCAACTGGAATACCCAAAAGATCAGATTGAAATTGCATAAGAAAATCATTAGCAGAGGCTCCTCCATCTACTCTGAAATATGGAGCTTTTTTACCTGAATCTTTTTCCATCACTTTTAGCAAATCATAGTTTTGATAGGCAATAGATTCCAGAGTGGCCCTAACTAAATGCTTTTTGGAAGTGCCTCTAGTTAAACCCACTACCATTCCTCGAGCATAGGGGTTCCAGTGTGGAGCTCCTAGTCCTACAAAAGCGGGAACAACATAGACACCGCCAGTATTATCAACCTTGTTTGCCATATAGTTAGAATCTTCTGCACTATCGATGACTCTCAACTCATCTCTTAACCACTGTATTGCAGCTCCTGCTACAAAAATGGATCCTTCTAAGGCATAGTAAACCTTTCCATTTAAATCAAAGGCGATTGTTGTTAATAGGCCATTTTCAGAAAAAACAGGTTTATCCCCTACATTCATAAGAAGAAATCCTCCTGTTCCATATGTGCTCTTTAATTCTCCAGTTTTAAAACAACACTGTCCAAACAAAGCTGCTTGTTGGTCTCCAGCGGCTCCCCCAATAGGAATTGGGCCACCAAATATTACTGGATCTGTTTGACCGTATATTGAGGATGAGGATACAGGTTTTGGAAGCATACTGGCAGGGATATCAAATAATTCAAGGATCTCCTTGTCCCAAGTTAATGTATGAATATTAAAAAGCATAGTTCTAGATGCATTTGTATAGTCTGTTACATGAATTTTCCCACCTGACATCTTCCATATCAACCAGGTTTCAACAGTACCAAAAAGGAGCTCTCCCTTTTCAGCACGTTCTTTTACCCCCTCAACATTTTCTAGTATCCATTTTATCTTAGTTGCCGAAAAATATGGATCAATTAAAAGCCCAGTTTTTTCACGAATTAAAGGTTCCAATCCCTGATTTTTTAAATCCTTACAAAGGTCAGAGGTCCTCCTACATTGCCAAACTATCCCATTATATACTGGGTTACCTGTGGATTTTTCCCATACCAAGGTGGTTTCTCTTTGGTTTGTGATACCGATTCCTTGTATGTTTTTATATGATCCATTGATTTTAAGCAAAGCTTCTTGTGCCACACCTATTTGTGTAGACCAAATATCCATAGGGTCATGTTCCACCCAGCCTTCTTTAGGGTATATTTGGCGAAACTCCTTGTTAGCAGAGCTTACTTGCTTTCCATCCTTATCAAAAAGTATACAGCGGGAACTGGTGGTACCCTGATCTAAAGCCATAATATATTTCTTCACCCGCTTCTCCCTTCATTTATCCATATTTAGCTTATCAAATTTAATCATACTATATTAAGTCTGCTAAAATTTTATCAGAAAAATCTATTCCTTTTTGTGTGAAACGCATACCTTTTTCGTCAACTATAATAAATCCTCTGTCTCGATACTCCAAAAGTTGTTCCTTGCCTTTTCCAATATAGTCAAAATAATCTTGTTTAAATAAATCTCTAAAGTTTTGAAAATAAATGCCATTAATTTTCCTCATTCCAGTAAAAATGTATTCCGAAATATTATCATATTGTGAGTTTTGGTGTTCTGTTTCTACTTTATTTGAGGTGAAGTATTGATCCCAAGATACTGTATTTGAAAGTCTCTTCCCTTTTATAAATGAATGTGCCCCAATCCCTAAGCCTAAATATTCTTCCATACTCCAATATTTTTGATTATGTTTACATTGGAAACCGGCTTTAGACATACTGGAAATTTCATAATTTTCATATCCCTTTGCCAGGAGTAAAGAAACACCTTTGCGATACATCTCTATGTCTAACTTTTCTTCTACTGGTACTAACTCTTTTGTCTTCCTAGCTTCATTAAATGGAGTTCCTTCTTCGTAGGACAATTCATAAAAGGAAATATGTTCAGGGTTTAACTCTATTGTTTCCATAATTGATGATTCCCAATTCTCTATACTTTGATTTGGGATTGCGAACATTAAATCTATGCTAATATTTTTAAAGCCTGCTTTTCTAGCCATTTTATAGGCTTCAAATATTTCATTTCTTCCATGTGTTCTCCCCAATACATCTAGTAGTTTTTCATCAAAGCTCTGGGCTCCAATGCTTAATCTATTAATTCCAGCAGCTAAATATTTTTCGAGTTTTTCTTTTGTAAGGGTTCCAGGGTTAATCTCTATTGTCATTTCCGAATTTATATCAACCTGGAATGATTCTTGAATCTCCATGATAATATTTTGGATTATCTGGGGATTTAAAAGGCTCGGTGTACCTCCCCCGAAAAAAACTGTATCTACCAAATAATCTCCGCCAAGAATTTTGCTGTATGCTTTTATTTCTTTTAGCAATTCATTTTGATATTTATTCCATTCATCCGGAGTTTTCCCAGCAAATGAAATAAAATCACAATATCCACATTTTTTTACGCAAAATGGTATATGTACATAAAGTCCCAGACTATTTGTTTTCATCATACTTCAATACCGCTGTGAAAGCCTCCTGGGGAACCTCCACACTTCCGAACTGGCGCATCCGCTTCTTTCCCTCTTTTTGTTTTTCTAAGAGCTTTTTCTTACGAGATATATCCCCGCCGTAACATTTTGCGATTACATCTTTTCTATATGCTTTTACCGTTTCTCTAGCTATTACTTTTTGTCCTATGGAGGCTTGAATGGGGACTTCAAACTGATGCATAGGAATTATATCTTTTAATTTTTCACAAACGAATCGTCCCCTGTAATAAGCTTTTGATTCATGAACAATCATAGAGAAAGCATCTACCAATTCTTTATTAAGAAGAATATCCATTTTTACCAGATTAGATTTTTCATATCGAATAAATTCATAATCCAAAGATCCATACCCTCGAGTTTTAGATTTTAGGGCATCAAAGAAATCATATATAACTTCATTAAGAGGCATTTCGTAGTGAAGATGAACTCTTTGAGGTGTGATATATTCCATATGAAGCATTTTACCCCTTCGCTCTTGACAGATTTCCATGATACTTCCCACATAATCCTTGGGAATCATAATGTCAGCTTTTACTATTGGCTCTTCAATATGGTCTATTTTTGTTATATCTGGCAAATTGCTTGGATTTTGAATCATCTCTATAGTTCCATCTACCAAAAACACTTTGTATATTACACTAGGGGATGTGGTTACTACTCCTAAATCGAACTCTCGGTCTAGTCGCTCTACAATTATTTCCATATGAAGAAGTCCTAAAAACCCACATCTGAACCCAAATCCCAAGGCTGTTGAAGTCTCAGGTTCAAAATGAAAAGCCGCATCATTAACTTGAAGTTTTTCTAAGGCATCTTTTACACCTTCGTACTTTTCTCCATCTGCTGGATAAATACCACAGTAAACCATGGGCTGAACTTTTTTATAACCTGGAAAAGGAGTTTCTGTGGGATCTGCATCTAAAGTTATGGTGTCTCCTACTTGTGCGTCCCTAACCTGCTTTATACTCGCAGAAATATAGCCTACATCCCCAGCACGAAGAGATTTACAAGCTACAGGGCCTGGAGAATGATAGCCCACTTCAGTAACTTCATATTTTTTGTTGGCATTCATTAGTCGAATTATGTCACCCTTTTTTACTTCACCATCTAGTATTCTTGTATATATTACGACCCCACGATAATTGTCATAAATACTATCAAAAATAAGAGCCTTTAGTTTTCCTTTCTCATCGCCTTTGGGTGCAGGGACCTTGTTAACTATGGCTTCCAAAACATCTTTGACTCCAATACCTTCTTTTGCTGAAATTAAGGGAGCATCATGGGCATCAATACCAATAATTTCTTCAACTTCCTGCTTTATTTCGTCTGGTCTTGCGCTAGGCAAATCTATTTTGTTGAGAACTGGAACTATTTCAAGGTCCTCATCTAATGCTAGGTAAACATTGGCTAATGTTTGAGCTTCAACACCTTGAGTTGCATCTACAATAAGAATTGCCCCTTCACATGCGGCTAAACTTCTAGATACTTCATATGTAAAATCAACATGTCCTGGTGTATCGATTAAGTTGAAAATATAATCAACACCATCTAAGGCACGGTAAGTCAAGCGGCTAGTTTGCAGCTTGATGGTAATTCCTCGTTCTCTTTCCAAGTCCATATTGTCCAAATACTGTTCCTTCATATCGCGAGCCATTACGGTTCCCGTCATTTGAAGTATACGGTCTGCTAAAGTTGATTTACCGTGATCAATATGTGCTATAATACAAAAATTTCTTATTTTATTCTGATAATCACTCATTTTTTCCCCACTAATTTATTCCCACTGTTTACTTAGATTATTTCAAATATTTATTACAAGGTCATTTATACATTTTACTCGAATTCCCTGCGTTATTCAAACTATATCATCAAAGAAGAGATGTCAAGACCATCAAGAAGACAAAAAACAAAAAAACTTGATATCCCTTGCAAATAGGGAATTATTGTTATATACTAAATTCTGCGTGAAAAACCATAGAAGAAAGTGGGGGAAAATTATGGCAAATATTAAGTCCGCGAAAAAAAGAATCTTAGTTCTGAACAAGAAAACTGCAAGAAATCGCAGAATCAAGAATCACCTTAAGGGTATTCTTAAGAACTTTGATTTAGCTTTGGCTTCCAACGATTTGGATTTAGCTAAGGAAAAGCTTACATTGGCAGAGAAAAAGTTAATGCAAGCAGTTTCTAAAGGAACAATCCATAAGAATACGGCAGCTAGAAAAGTTTCAAGATTAACGAAGCAATTCAACAAAGCAAAAGCTCTATAATCTCACCCGTCCCCACCATGCATATAAGTTAAATATGCAAAATGCAACCGTAAAAAAAACCGGAGTGTCTCCCGGTTTTTTTAGTACGTAAAAACAGCTATAAAACTGCCGCTTCTAAGGCCAACTTCATCATATCCGTAAATGAACTTTGTCTTTCTTCTGCCGTTGAGCGAGCACCCGTCACAAAGTGATCGCTTATAGTTACCATGGCAGCTGCATTTCTATTTAAAAATGCAGCATTCATATACAAGGCTGCAGCTTCCATTTCTACAGCCATAACGCCCATTCTAGCCCATTTCTTCCACCAACTCTCATCAATCTCATAAAAAACGTCACAGCTAACTATGTTTCCCGCTTTAAATTCGATTCCTGTTTTTTCTCCTGCTATTTGAATTTGTTTCATCATTTCCCAGTTTATGCAAGGTGCGAAATTCCCAGGGACTTGGAAGGTATGAACATAATTTGAATCTGTTGATGCGGACAAACCAACTACAATATCACCTATTTCAATTTCCTCAAAAAATGTCCCGCCTGTTCCTACTCGAATAAGGTTTTGAACATTATAATCAGTCATTAGTTCCCAGGAATAAATACCCATTGAAGGCATACCCATTCCTGTACCCATAACAGACACGGGAACTCCCTTATATCTTCCAGTATAACCAAGCATATTTCTGATTTCATTAAAACATTTAGGGTCTTCCAAAAATGTTTCAGCAATAACTTTAGCTCTAAGTGGATCTCCTGGAAGCAAAATACTCTCTGCAATATCTCCTTTATTAGCTGCATTAATATGTGTACTCATCTTCTTGTTTTCCTTTCTTATTAATCCTTAGCGATATTAGCGAATCCAGGACCATTGCCCCAAACCGTATCTACATGAATAGCAGTCATTAGAGTGTCACTGTCATTTTTTGCGACAAATCTTCTTATGACAATACTCTCTCTTGGAGAACATAAGACTTCTAATTTATAATGGGTTTTACCTGTATACTCTCCTACTATCTGTGAGCAGGACACTCCCCTCATGAGCTCTTCCATAACGAACTTTGTTATTGCATCTTTTTCATCTGTTATTATCTCGAGTTTTACGATTTTTGTTTCGAAGCCAAACATTACATAATCGATGGTTTTAGCAAATATGACTTGGGTAATCAAAGCGTATAAAGCTATGTTTCTGCCAAAAACAAAAGCTGACCCTATGATAATAACCACATCAATGACCAATAGGATTTGACTTAAATCTATATGAGGGAGCCAGTGTTTCTTTACTATTTTCGCTATTGCATCTGTTCCAGAAAAGCTGTATCCTCTCCAAAACACCAATCCTGTACAAATACCATTAAATATGCCACAAAATATGGCTGCTAAAATTACATCGTTTTCTTGTAAAAGTTCCAGAGGGAATCGCTCGAAAACGATAATTACTGCGGGGAAAAGTAAGCTCATAAACAAAATTTTCCGTACTTCTCTAAAGCCTAAGAATATAGCCACCAGTGTTAATATTACCAAAGATCCAGCGTAAAAAAGTATGCTAAAACTTATTGGTACAAATGTTTGAATTACTCTTGCTATTCCTGTTAATCCTCCACTGGTTAATCCATTGGGAATCATAACACCTTGTAAAGAGAAGGCTCCTATACTACAAGCAAGCAAGGCCACTAAAACGTCTATGCTGAGCCTCTTTGCTTGTTCTTTAGTTGGTTTTTCTATTTTTTTCAACTTAATCTAAACTCCTTATTATAAAGTAACATCTCTAGTATCACTTCTAATGCTACTACGGTAGATAACTATATACAAACTGTCCTTTTGCTTGATCACTTAATCCATAAAGAATTTCTCAAATGAAGCTGCATCATAAGGAATCGATATCTTCTTGTCAATTATTTTTTTCCTCCATGACTCAACAGCAGCCGCAGCCTCCTCAGCTAAATTTTCACCTAGATCTACAAGTTCAACCCCACCATCCGCCAATGAAAAATTATATTTAGCTCCCGATGGTACTCCATTTTGGAAGTTTTCTATGGCCATGTATGTGGCAAGATCTATATTCTTCACCAACACTGAAAGCAAGTTATCAGTATTTAAGATGGACTGACCTTTGTCTGTACCTATAACCCAGAAATTTTGTTTCTCAGTAGCCTTTATAACCCCAGCCCCACAATTACCTGGCCCGTGAAAAATAACATCAACACCTAATTTATTTTGAGCTAATGCAGTTTCTTGGCACAAAAGTTCATCTCCTGGAAAGTTCGTGTAATTTATGAGTACTTGGGAAGCAGCATTAGCAGACTCTACACCCGCCTCAAATCCATATTGAAACTTTATAGTTCGTTGATTCTCAACGTCCCAAACAAAACCCAAGATATCTGTCTCGCTCATATTGGCTGCAGCAACTCCCGCTAAAAATGCTGCCCCTTCTTCAGTAAAGGTATAACAAGATACATTAGTCGCCTCTACTTTTCCATCAATCAATGCAAACGCTTGGTCTGGGTATTCCGTAGCAGCTTCTTGGACTGCCTCAGCCATTACTTCCCCATTACACACTACTAATGAGGCTTCTTGATCCACAGCCAGTTTAATATTAGGGAGATAGTCCTCAGAAGATTTTGCTTCAATAACTTTAATTCTGACGCCAAAGTCTTCCTTTGCCTTTTGGAAACCCTGCCATGCCAAATCATTGTATCCATATTCAGTTAAGCCTTGATTATCCACCAGCAAAACAAAAAGTGGTCCTTCCTCTTCTACAGGTTCAGCCATATCGTCACAGGCAATAATCCCTAAAAGAATTAATGCGCACACCAAAAAAAACATCACTTTTTTCATTTACTCTCTCCTATCTATATAGTTCAGGTCTTCTATGTTTTAAGAGTGGTAATTGCTCTCGCACTTCATCCACTCTGTTTAAATCAATATCACTATAAATAATGGTTTCTTCTTGTCCTGCAATCTCCATAATTTCTCCCCAAGGATCTACTATTGCTGAGCCACCATAAGCTTGATAAGGCCCTTTAATATCACGAGCTGGTGAACATGCAACTATGTACACTTGGTTGTCTAGAGCTCTAGTTCTTAATGAGATTTCCCAATGAGCTTCTCCGGTAGGCACACTGAAAGCTGCAGGAAGAATAATTATATTGGCTCCCATCAATGCCATCTTTCTGAACAATTCCGGAAATCTCACATCATAGCAAATTGCCAATCCAATTTTACCAAACTCAGTATCAACAACCGTAACTTTATTGCCTGCCGTCAGGGTTTCGGACTCTTGAAAAATCATTTTCCCCGGCAGGTTTATATCGAAAAGATGAGCTTTACGATGTTTTCCAATTAATTTTCCATTTGGCCCAAAGAAAAAACAAGTGTTAAAGACTTTTCCCTCATGAATCTCAGGAATAGACCCTCCCACTAGGTATATATTGGACTCATTAGCAATTGTTGACATGAAATTATAAGTAGGGCCATTCTCTGGCTCTCCATACCCTCTGAAATATTCACTTGAATAGGGACAATTCCACATTTCCGGCAACACGACTAGTCTAGATCCGTTTTTGCAAGCCTCATCTATCATTTTGCCTGCCTTTTTTATGGATAAATCCTTGTCCATTGAACCCATCATTTGTATCAATGCAAGGCATAGCGTCATTGTGTTCTCCTACTAAAACAGGATTGCCTCAACCTTTCAGTCATGGCAACCCTTGTTTGTTCTTTAATTAAGTATTTTGCATCCGTCTAGGCACACATGATCAAGTTGTTCTTTGTCAGCGCTAATGCTGACTAGAAAGTCTACATCATGGTTCTCTGAAATATTTTTAAGCCTTTCAATGAACTCAGTTAGATCTGGTAGCTCAAAATCTGCATGTTTTAAAATGCTATCAATAAATATTTCTGATATATCATGGTCTCCACTTATAATTCCATAAAGGAAACCTATATATTCGTCACTATTTGTAATATGCGGGAATTCTTCCATACATATGAATCGTATCTTATGAACGAGGTCATACATCAATCTATCGTCGGTATTTATAAAAACGATGCTTCCATTAGTAGTCTCTGCTGCTTCGTTTGCCATTTCTACCATAATCTTAGTTTTGCCTGATCCTTTGCGACCTACGACTAATTTCACCATAATAACCGCCTCCTATTTTTCTATTAATTTAGTTACGATTCCTCGTGTTAACTATTAATCACAATTATACACGTAAGCACCTTCCTCTGCAAGGCGAAGTTGCCCACAAGCTGCATTGATATCTTCTCCTAGTTCTCTCCTAACCGTAACCTGTATCCCAGCATTTTCCAAAATTCTGCGAAAAGATTCAACTCCTTCTTTTGGTGTTCCCTTGAACCTTGATTCATCAACCCGATTAAGTGGAATCAGGTTAACATGACATAACATTCCTCTAAGGAGTGCCCCTAGTTCTTTAGCCTCTTTATCAGTATCATTTATTCCTTCTATTAGTGCATACTCAAATGTGACTCTCCTGTTAGTTTTTTTAGTATGTTCCTTAGCTGCTTGAATTAACTGATCTACGCCATACTTCTTGTTTATAGGCATTATCTTTTCTCTTATTTCATCGTTAGGCGCATGGAGAGAAATCGCTAAATTCACTTGGGGAAAATCTTCTCCGAATACTCTGATTTTATCAACCAAACCTACAGTAGATACTGTAATGTGTCGGTAGCCTAGGTCCATTCCAGCGGGATCATGAATAATTTTTAAGAATTTTGATAAGTTTTCATAATTATCAAAGGGTTCCCCTGTCCCCATTACCACTACATGTGTAACAGGTCCATCAGCTGAATTAGCCATTCCTAGCACCTGATCAACCATTTCACCAGGAGTAAGGTTTCTTTTCTTGCCACCTATGGCAGAGGCACAGAACTCGCACCCCATTCCACACCCTACCTGACTGGAAATACAAACTGTATTGCCATAACGATATTTCATTAGGACTGTTTCAACACCTTGGTGATCCCATAGGCCGAAAAGGATCTTTTGGGTAGAATCAATTTTTGATATCTGGAGACGAATAATGGCTGGGGATTCTAGAGAATATCCTTCAGCCATTAATTTATCCGTAAAACTCTTAGGTATATTTTTCATCTCTTCAAAAGTCTTAACACCTTTGTAGATCCAGTCCATCATTTGTTTGCCGCGGTAGCTAGCCTCCCCAAGGTCTTTTGAGATTTGCTCTAATTCTTCTAATGTATATTCCTTAAGACTTTTTACCATTATTTTTTCTTCCTTGCTTGAATTAAGGTGTTTAGTTCTATGGCTTCATATATGTCACTATCAAATAAATCGGAGTAATTTTTCAGTTCTTCTAGCTCTAACTCTTCAATAGCTTTGCCGCACTCAAGACAACCCAATACCATAGATCCAATTATTTCATGACAATCACGAAATGGAACACCTTTTTTCACCAGATAATCTGCTGCATCTGTGGCATTCATGAATCCTTTTTTCGCTGCCATTTCCATATTTTCTTTTTTAAATTCAATGGTAGCAAGCATCTCAGTAAATATTTCCAAAGAATCCTTTAGTGTATCACCTGCATCAAATACAGGTTCTTTATCTTCTTGCATATCTTTGTTATATGCCAAAGGCAACCCTTTCATAACAGTGAGAAGGGCCATTAGGTCTCCATAAACACGACCAGTTTTTCCTCTAATTAACTCAGCCATATCCGGGTTTTTCTTTTGGGGCATTATACTGCTTCCTGTGCTGTAAGCATCATCAATCTCAATAAAATCAAATTCTTTGCTATTCCAATAGACAATCTCTTCACATATTCGAGAAAGATGCATCATGGTTACACAAACAGAGAAAATAAATTCAAGAGCAAAATCGCGATCACTTACAGCGTCCATTGTGCTATGGCAGATGTCTGCAAAGCCTAATTCTTTTTTGACAAACTCACGATCAATATTATAGGATGTTCCTGCCAATGCGCATGCGCCTAAGGGTAAAGAATCAGTTCTTTTGTAACTATCTAAGAAACGAGCTTTGTCCCTTAAAAACATTTCTCGATATGCAGAAAGGTGCCAAGCTAGTGTTACTGGTTGTGCTCTTTGCATATGAGTATATCCCGGCAGTATGGTATTTTCGTGATCTTTCATCAATCTATCCATAAGTTCAATGAGACCATCTATCAATTTGACAGTCTCATCGATTTCTCCCTTAAGGTACATCCTAAGATCAGTAGCCACTTGGTCATTTCTACTGCGAGCTGTGTGCAGTTTTTTCCCAGCATCACCGATTTTTTCAGTTAAGCGAGACTCAATTCCCATATGTATATCTTCATCTTCTACAGTGAATTGAATAGAACCCTCTTCATATTCTTGGAGGATTTCATTTAGTCCTTTGATAATAGCGTCTCTTTCAACTTCGCTAATAATCCCTTGACGAGCCAACATTTTTCCGTGGGCAATGCTGCCAAGGATATCTTGTCGGTACATTCTTTGGTCTACTTCTATAGAAGCATTGAATTGATTAGCAGATGAAGTCGCCTGCTTTGAGAACCTTCCTTTCCAAAGCTTCATTATCTTCTGCACCCCCCTCTTTAGCCTGCTTTTGTATAGCTCGAATCTTTAATGGCAAGCTAAACAAATTAATAAAACCTTCAGCATCACTTTGTTTGTATACTTCATCCTTACTGAATGTTGCAAACTCTTCGCTATAAAGAGAATTGGGAGACTGTGTAGCTACTGGAATAGCTTGTCCTTTATAGAGTTTGACTATAACATCCCCATCAACTAGTTCCTGAGTTTTATCTACAAATGCTTGAATAGCTTCCCTTAGTGGAGTAAACCACAAACCATCATAAATTAATTGAGCCCATTTCTCAGCAACAATCGTTTTATACTGCATAGTGTCTCTATCTAAAATTAGTTTTTCCAAGGCGTTATGTGCCTTATATAGTATGGTTCCTCCTGGAGTTTCATAAACACCTCGAGATTTCATACCTACTAAACGATTTTCAACTATATCAATGGTTCCAACTCCATTGGCACCACCAAGAGCATTGAGCTCTGTAAGTAATTCAACTGGCCCCATAGCTTTGCCATCAATCATTGTTGGAATCCCTTTTTCAAAATGAATTTCTATCTCTGTTGCCTTATCAGGCGCGTTTTCTGGTGTCACACTTAGTACGTGAATATCATCCATATGCTTATTCCAAGGGTTTTCTAGATTTCCACCCTCATGGCTTATATGCCAGATGTTTTCATCACGACTATAAATATTTTCTTTGGTTTGTGCAATTTGTACATTACGAGCCTTTGCATATTCAATACAATCTTCTCTGGAAGTAAGTTCCCATGTTCTCCATGGTGCTACGATTTTAATAGCTGGGTTCAGAGCTTTTATTGTAACCTCAAAACGAACCTGGTCATTACCCTTACCTGTACATCCGTGAGCTATAGTATATGCTCCTTCTGCTTCTGCTACCTCCACTAACTTTTGGGCCATCAATGGCCTTGCCATAGAAGTCCCAAGAAGATAGTCATTTTCATAAACAGCTCCTGCTTTTAATGTGGGCCATATAAAGTCTGTAATAAACTCTTCTTTAAGGTCTAAAACAAGGGCCTTTGACGCTCCAGTGTCAAGGGCCTTCTGTCTGATTGCAGAAAAATCCTCCTTCTGTCCAGCATCACAACAAACTGCGATTACATCGACATCGTAGTTTTCTTTCAACCATGGGATAATAATGGACGTATCAAGCCCTCCCGAATACGCTAGTACTACTTTTTCCTTAGCCATTTTACAGGCCTCCTCTCCTGGCGCGTTGCCATATTTAATTAAAATATTTTTTGTTGTCTGTTTTTGGGAATTTGACAATAATACATTTTAGCACTAAGCCAGCTAATTTACAAGGGATAAGATTGTTTGAAACAACAAAAATACCAATGATTTTTAGTGCATTTTTTTGAAATATTCCAACTATTTAAGTTTTATCATACTAAAAAAGTTGGAGCTTTGCAAAGTCCTGTTCTTTAATAATTTTCTTGACATTGAGGATC
>CAYLIF010000023.1:17523-26163 GCA_964383845.1 uncultured Oscillospiraceae bacterium | reverse complement strand
AGAAGATATCACTGTGGATTCTTTATTTAGTTCAACTTCAGTTTACAATTGGCCGAATTTAATTAATCTTAAATACACAAAGAAAAGCTGTAGTTTAATTCCTACAGCTTTTCTTAAAGCCATTTATTAAAGTTTATATTGATTTTAAAGGGGTAATACTTGGGTAGGCAAATATAAATTATGAACAGTATTATGGAGGTTGAGATGAATAAAAAAAGGATTTATTTGGTAACATTGATTTTAATTTTGACAATAACTATTTTGGCAGCTTGTTCTTCTACTAATGATGAAAACAATGGGGGAGTTATGAATCCTGATTCACCAATAATTTTAGGGTCTTTTGTAGACACTGAGGGTGGAATTTTAGGTAACATGATACTTTTGGCTCTAGAAAAGAATGGATATATAATTACAGATAAGGTACAATTTGGTACACCTGATGTTCACCGAAATGCCCTTTTACAAGGAGAACTTGATATTGGAATAGATTACACTGGAAATGGACAGTTTTATTCTGAGGGCTTTGATGAAGAAGTTTGGGGAGATGCAACAAAAGGATATAATGCCATAAGAGGATATGATGAAACAAAGAACGGTTTAATTTGGTTGAAACCAGCTAATGCCAACAATACAGAAATGCTAGCTGTAACAAAAGAATTCGCTGAAGCTAATAATCTATTTTCCATGGAAGACTTCGCCAACTATGTTAATAATGGAGAATATGTAAAGTTTATAACCAGCCAGACATTCGCAGAAAAAAATATGGGTTTATTGGGAATGGAAAAAGGTTATGGTTTTAAGCTAAAACCTGATCAGCTAATTATACTTCCTCACGGAAATACTGCGGAAACAATTAGTGCATTAGCAAATGGCACAGATGGAGTAAATGTGGCTTTAGTTTATGGTACTGATGGATCCCTTCCAGATTTGAATTTAGTAGTGCTAAAAGACCCGCTTTCTATCCCTACGGTTTACGAACCATCCGTAATAGTAAGAGCAGAAATATTGGAAATGTATCCAGAAATAAAGAGCATAATTGAAGATGTATTTAAAACATTGAATCTAGAAAATTTGCAGATGATGAATAAAAATGTAATCATAGACGGATTATCACATAAAGATGTTGCTCAAAACCACTTAATAGAACAGGGAATTATAGACTAAAATAAACTCATAGGTGATTGTATGGATAAAATAAAAGACAAGACATTGCTGCTGCTATCCTCCATGGGAGCAGTAGCATTTGTTTTTCTTGCATTTGCTGAATTAAAACCAAATAGAATATTACAGGGAACAAAATATACAGGCTTTGAGTTTCTTGGGACCCTTGGAATCCTGGTTTTTCTTTTGTGGACCCTGTTAATAGTGTTATCATTCTATGAAAAAAAGTATAAAGACATGACTATATTTATGGTTACCTCTATCTTAGTTATTTCATTATTTTGGACCTTGGAGCTAAGCACAGGTAATTATGTTGATGGATCCACATCTTCAAGAATAAGTCTTTCGGCTGGATTTTATATCCAGATTTTTTGTGTGTACATGCTATTTTCTACTTATACCAAGGGAATCAAAGAATATAAATTCATTAAATTTATGGGAGCTATAGGAATATTTGCTGTTCTAGCCTACTTTATGATGAATGGAGATTTTGACGATCTCTCTTTAATCAAAGAATATTATATCAAAGAAGCACAGTTTTATGATAACCTTAGAATACATGGGATACTAACTTTGAGTTCTGTTCTTGCAGGCTCTATCATTGCAATACCATTAGGTTTTTTAGCCTATTCACGAAATAAATTAGAAAACGTAATTATGGTTCCTCTTAGTATAATTGAAACAATACCAAGTTTATCATTATTTGGAGTACTATTAGTTCCACTTTCAGGACTAGGAAAATTACCTTTTTTCGATGCAATAGGAGTAAGTGGAATTGGATGGGCACCTGCATTTGTTGCTCTCACTCTTTATACGCTTCTTCCAATAGGTAGAAATACTCTAACTGGTTTTTATTCCGTAGAAAAGGATGTTATAGAATCAGCAATAGGAATGGGTATGAGCAAAAAACAGGTTTTAAGAAAGATAGAACTACCCCTTGCTTTTCCAGTGATATTTGCTGGAATAAAAATTGCTTTCATTCAAACTATTGGGGGAGCAGTTTTAGCAGGCCTTGTAGGTGGGGGAGGAATGGGCACCTTTGTGTTTTTAGGATTAGGGGAAGCATCTCCTGATCTAATCCTATTAGGAGTACTTCCAATTGTATTTTTTACGGTAATACTAAACTATGTTTTAAATACTTTTGAAGAATATATGAGAGGGTGCTGTATATGATTAAAATAAGTGATGTCACTAAAAAATACGGAGATTTTACTGCTGTTAATAACCTTACATTAACAGTTGAAAAATCTGAATTCATTGTGATACTTGGACCTTCTGGCTGCGGAAAATCCACTTTACTCAGGTTGATAAATAAAATGATAAAGAGAGACAGTGGAGAAATAGAAGTAGAAGGAGATAATATAGATGATTTAAAAGGAGAAGAGCTTAGAAAGACAATAGGCTACGTAATTCAAAACATAGGCCTCTTCCCACATATGGATGTTAAAAAGAACATTGCAACAGTTCCCCATCTTTTAAAATGGAAAGAAGATAAAATAGAAAAAAAAGTCTCTGAAATGCTAGAGCTAGTAGGACTAGAACCTAAAAAATACATGGATAAAAAACCTTCTGAATTATCTGGCGGTGAAGCGCAAAGGATTGGAGTTGCAAGAGCAATGGCATCAGACCCCGACATTCTGCTTATGGATGAGCCTTTTGGAGCTGTTGATCCCATAAATCGATTAAGATTGCAAAAAGAATTTAGAAAAATTCAAAGAAAATTAAAAAAGACAGTTGTATTTGTAACTCATGATATAGACGAAGCTTTGCTTCTCGCCGATCGCATTTGTGTGATGAATCAAGGAGAAATAGTGCAAGTAGATACACCTGAAAAAATTGTGTTATATCCAAAGAATGATTTCGTAAAAGCCTTTTTTAAAGGCGAGGGAATTCTAACAATTCTTTCTAGAAAGCCTGCAATAGATTATGCTGAATCAATATTTTTAGAAGAGGACCCATTAGACGAAAACGTTACATTGAGAGAGGTTTTAACAGAAATGTTGACCACAGGGAAAGAAAGAGTTTCCCTTATAAATGGTAGCATCTCCTGGGAGAATATTTTAAAGATAACTGGAAGTGATATAGATGAAAAGAGGTAAGACAGGTTTACTGGTAGCTGGAATATTGATACTCTTACTAGCTGTTATAGTTATATATTCTAAAGAGTTTGAAGCTCTTTTATATAATTTTTTTAGTTCAAAAACTGCAACAGGTTCACGAACCCCATTAGTGGTGTATTTTATAGAGCATATATGGATGGTTTTATTATCTAGCCTTATAGCAGTTACACTAGGTACAATTTTAGGGATCTTCGTAACCACAAATTATGGCAATGAATTCAAAGAACTTCTTTTAAAGGTAGTGAGTTTAGGACAGTCATTTCCTTCTCCAGCATTATTGGCTCTAGCAGTACCTATCCTAGGTTATGGAATAGAAGGGGCGCTTATAGCCCTAGTAATTTATGCTTTGATGCCCATCGTTTATAATGTGGTCATCGGAATTGATGAAGTATCTAAAGATATAGTAGATGCAGCAAAAGGTATGGGTATGACCGGCGTTGAAATATATATTAAAGTCAAAATCCCTCTAGCCTTAAATGTAATCCTAGGAGGAATCAGAACGGCACTTGTAATAAATATAAGCGCTACAACTCTAGCCGCCGCAGTTGGAGCCGGGGGCCTTGGAGTTTTAGTTGTAAATGGTGTAAGAACCTTTGATATGGTATTAATATTAGAAGGTGCTATACCTGTTACCATACTTGCCATAATAGTAGAATTGTTATTAAAACAGCTGCAACAAAAATTAATTTGGAATTCTTAAAAATAGATGCTAAATTATTTTTGTTTTTAACACCGTAGGATTTAAACGAATTAGAAGAGGATAAGGTTATGGTTATAGAAAATATGCTAAATACAATTACAAATAATCCAATGATTACAAAAATCATATTTGTAGTAGCGGGCTTCCTAATTATCTTATTAATAATACAGATAATTAAAAGAAGTTTGGGGAAACGCATAAAAGCAGAAAACTGGTACAAGACCAAGAAAATAATAAACGGAATTGGTTACGCCGTGTTCATAATATTAGTCTTGGTAGTATACAACGATAGCTTGAGTGGTGTAACTGTGGCCCTTGGTGTGGCAGGTGCAGGTATAGCATTCGCCTTACAAGAAGTAATAACTAGTGCTGCAGGATGGCTTGCCATTATGGTAGGAGACTTTTACAAACCTGGAGATAGAGTACAATTAGGGGGTATTAAGGGAGATGTAATTGATCAGGGGATTTTACGTACAACGGTGATGGAGCTAGGAGATTGGATTGATGGAGATTTGTACAACGGTAGAATCGTAAGAATAGCAAACAGCTTTGTGTTTAAAGAACCAGTATTCAATTACTCTGCTGATTTTCCGTTTCTTTGGAATGAAATTAAAATACCCATAAAATTCGGAAGTGATTATACTTTAGCGAGAGAAATCTTAAAGACGATTACTGAAAATATTACTGATGAATGTGTTAGAGAGTCCCAAGGATACTGGGACGAGATGGTAAGAAATTATGCTATTGAAAACGCTAGCTTAGACACAATGGTTACAATGAAGATTACAGACAACTGGGTTGAATATACTATACGCTATGTAGTTGAGTATCGAAGTAGAAGAAAAATACAAGACTGCTTGTTTACTGAGATCCTTACAGCTATAGATGCTACTAATGGAGCAGTTGAACTAGCCTCTGCTACAATCAATATAACTGAGTTCCCTACAATTAACATAACAAATAAAGAGTAAAGAAATAAGTTGTTATAATATAAGGCTACTATGGAAAAGGACGTAAATAATGAAAAAAAGAATATCTCGCAGTAAAAGTTTCGAAAAAAAGGATGGTGAAATCCGCCTCTTTGAAAAAGGCAGACGAGGTATACTTAGAATGATATTTGGTCGTACAGGAATAGTTATCCTTCTGCTGCTTATACAAGTTCTAGTATTATTTGCTGTTTTCCAATTTTTAAAAAGCTTAATCCCCTATGTTTTTGGTACTTTGCTTGTTTATACTATTATTATGGTTGTATATGTCATAAACACCGAGCACAATACCACTGTGAAAATGTCTTGGATTATTCTCATTATGTTGTTGCCTGGATTTGGGGGAATACTTTATATTTTCATACAACAAGATATTGGACATCGAACGCTTAAACGTCGCTATCGAGAAGTTGTAAGTGAATCTGAAAAAGAATATATTCGACATAATGATTTAATGGATAAGTTGGAATATCAAAATAAAGGACTTTATAATTTGGCTACATATACAGTCAAGTCAGGAGGGTATCAACTATACGAGAATTCTCCAACTAAGTATTTATCTATAGGTGAAGAGGCTTTTGAAGAAATGATATTTCAATTGGAAAAAGCCGAAAAATTCATTTTCATGGAATACTTTATCATTGATGAGGGATATATGTGGGGTAGAATTCTAAAGATTTTATCTGACAAAGTAAAACAGGGAGTTGAAGTCAGACTTTTATACGATGGCACCTGTGAATTCACTTTGTTACCTCATAATTACCCAAAAATGCTAGAAGAATTAGGTATTTCATGTAGAATGTTTGCACCAATAAGACCTTTTATCTCCACTCACTACAATTATCGGGATCACAGAAAGATAACCGTTGTTGACGGACGAGTAGCATTTACTGGGGGTATTAATTTAGCAGATGAATACATCAATGAAATAGAAGTTTATGGTCATTGGAAAGATACTGCTATTATGATTGAAGGAAAGGCTGTAAATAGCTTTACTTTAATGTTTTTGCAAATGTGGAACATGAACCAGGATGAAAGGTCATATATGACAGATAAATACCAGGCCTTGCCTTCGAATAGATTAAAGGCCGGATACGCCTTACCCTTTGGAGATAGCCCTCTAGATAATGATAAAGTAGGGCAAATGATTTATATGGATATTATAAATAGAGCAGAAAACTACGTCCATATAATGACTCCCTATTTAATACCTGATGGAGAGATGCTTACTTCTTTGCAATTTGCAGCCAAAAGAGGTATCGACGTAAAGATTATACTACCGTACATACCTGATAAAAAATTAGTTTTTGCCCAAACCAGAAGTTATTATAAAGAGTTGATAAAGGCTGGTGTAAATATTTACGAATACACACCTGGTTTTATGCATGCTAAATCAATTATAAGTGATGGATTGAAAGCGGTGGTTGGGACAATTAATATCGATTATAGAAGCCTTTATCATCACTTTGAGTGTGGTCTCTATATAGAAGGGACCCCCACAGTATTAGATATTGAAGAAGATTTTGACGAAACATTGGAAAAATCTCATAAAGTTACATTAAGTGATATTCGAAATCACAATTTCTTTATGAAAGTTGCAGGACGAATATTAAAATTGATTGCTCCATTAATGTAGAAAAGCACCAGTAGGTGTTTTTTTTTTGACTTTTTAAAGAATGATATTGACTAAAAAGCAATTTTGGTCTATATTGTTCTTGTTGGTTTGAGTTAGTATAAGCTTTGTTAAATAGGAGAAAAAATGAAAAAGAAGTTATTATCTATTATTATGATGGGGATTTTAGCATTAGGGTTGATTGGATGTGGAGCCGACAATAGTGATTCTGATACTGCCGTTGATCTTGAATTTCAAGGAGAAACTCTGTTGGTATACAGTGGAGCAGGAATTAGTAAAGCTATGGATGAAATTGGACAGGTTTTTGAAGACACTTATGGCGCTTCCATTCAACTTAACTACGGCGGCTGTGCTCAATTACTAGGTCAAATGGAAATTAATACAACAGGAGATGTTTTTGTTGGAGGAAGTATGAATGATGCTGATATAGCTTTGGAAAAAGGCTTTACCAAAGAATTCGTAGAAGTGGTTTATCATATCCCTGCAATAGCAGTTCCAAAAGGGAATCCGGCAGACGTTGCTACCCTCGAAGATTTAGCTAAGTCGGGGATGAAACTTATTTTAGGAGATACTCAATCAAATGCAATTGGGAAAAAGGGCGAAAAAATATTTGAAAAAAATGGCCTTTTAGAAGAAATAAATGTGAATGTTGTTGCAAGAGGCGTAACAGTCAATGAGATAGTAACGCAAATTAGTTTAAATCAAGGAGATGCAGGTTTGGTCTGGGCAGACACAGGGGTAGGGAATTCAGATATAGAAATAATAGAGATTCCTTTGGATCAAAATATTATGGACAAGGTTCCTGCATGTGTTTTGACCTTTACAGAGAAAGAAACTCTAGCGCAATTATTTGTCGACTTCTTATTATCCGAGGAAGGAAAAGCCGTATTTATAAAACATGGTTTTCAGGCAATTTAGTTTATGAAAACGAGTAATACCATTTTCAAAATATCAATAGGTGTAATTACATTTATCTTATTTGCATTTTTTCTTTCCACATTGGGAAACATTGTATGGAAGGGATTAGGAAGCATACTAGATAGTTTAAACAATGAAGAAATTATCTTTGCTATACGTTTAAGTTTACTAACGTCTATTATATCAACTCTAATTTGTCTGTTTTTTGCACTACCAGTGTCTTACGGCTTGGAGCGTTATAAATTTCCAGGCCGTAAGCTGGTTAGAGTTGTTTTGAACATACCCCTTTCTTTGCCACCTTTGGTATCAGGAGTTGCTTTGTTACTATTATTCGCTACAACATCTTTTGGATCAGCATTAGCTGAAATTGGTTTAAACTTTGTTTTTTCAGTTAATGGAATTGTACTGGCTCAATTCTTTATTATTACTCCCTATATGATAAGAGTTTTGGAGACAACCTTTAGAGATATTAATCCTCGATTAGAATTTGTTGCAAGAACCTTAGGCTGCTCTCAATGGCAGGCCTTTTACAAGGTGACTTTACCCCTAGCTAAAAATGGCATAATTGGTGGCTTGGTAATAAGTTGGTCCCGTGCAATTGGAGAGTTTGGTTGTGCATTAATGGTAGCTGGGGCTACCAGAATGGTTACAGAAACTTTGCCTGTTGCATTATTTTTAAACATGTCTATAGGTAATTTAGAAACCGCTATGGCGGCGGCAACATGCTTGATAATAATTTCTATAATATCCCTATGTATATTTGAATTATTAGGAGTTGAAAAAAAAGGTGTCTCTCGCATATATTAATAGGACGGTAAATCATGATTAGTCTGCAAAATATTTCTAAAAAAATGGGTGATTTTTATCTGGATAATATAAGTCTTGATATATTTGACAATGAATACTTTGTTCTTTTAGGGCCAACTGGAGCTGGGAAAACAGTGGTTTTGGAAATAATATCGGGGATGTACAAACCTGACACAGGGAAAGTCTGGATAAACAATATAAATGTTACACGTGCAGTTCCTGAAGTAAGACATATCGGTTTCGTTTATCAGGATTACATGCTTTTTCCTAATTTGGATGTTAAAGACAATATAGTATTTCCCTTGACTATTAAAA
>CAYLIF010000023.1:0-17423 GCA_964383845.1 uncultured Oscillospiraceae bacterium | reverse complement strand
GACTATTAAAACGAAATCCATCTACTTTGAGTGGTGGAGAGCAGCAAAGGGTTGCACTTGCTAGGGCCTTAATAAATGAACCCCAAGTGCTATTACTAGATGAGCCCTTAAGTGCTTTAGATCCTCGAAGCAAGGAAATATTCCAACAGGAGCTAAAGATTATTCATCAAGAAACAAAAACCACAACCATACATATTACTCATGATTTTAATGAAGCCTTTCTACTAGCCGATAGAATTGGAATAATGCAATGTGGTAAATTAGTGGAGGTAGGGGACTCAGAAGAACTCTTTAAAAGGCCTAAATCATCATTTGTAGCCGAGTTCCTTGGAATGGAGAACATCTATCGGGGGGAGGTTATTTGTGATGACAATGGCTCAAATATTGCCATTGGCTCAGTTAAGATTTCTGGGCTGACAGCCTTACAGGGCAAAGTTAATGTGGCTATTCGTCCTGAGGATATTATTATTTCCAAAGAAGATTTCCCAAGTAGCGCAAGAAATACCTTAAAAGGTTCTATTAAAAGTATAGTTCCGCAAGGAATAATGATGAAACTAAGCCTTGATGTTGGAATTCCTTTATCTGTAGTTTTAACTAAAAAATCCTGCGAAGAACTAAAACTTGAAGTAGGGGAAGAAGCTACAGCTATTTTTAAATCTACTGCTGTTCACACCTTTTAGTTATACTATTTGATTTACGATTTTAATGGATGTTATAAAAAGGAGAAAAATGGAATTTATAAATGCCCAAGAAGCTTTAATAAGTCTTCTTGCAGAAAATGAAGAGTTAGGCTCTTTGGAGATCAACATAACTAGTAGGGCACTAAAAAATGAAGAAGCTATTGGAAAACCCGATAGAAAAGATTTTCCTTTATTAACGGGAAAAGAAGTTTTGCTACAAGCAGAGATAGACGGATTTTTAGGCCAAGCTTTTACAAGTGATCCTATAGCTTACAAAGGGGATATAAAAGCTATACCTGAACTATCCGGAGAAAGGCCAGGTAATTATGCATTAATGGTAGCGACTTTGAATGCTTTAACCAACAAGATGGGTAAGGCCAAGAATACCATCCATTGCTTAAATAATGAACCTGAAGACTGTGCAAAGCAAATATGTCAGGATGTTATTGGGAGTCATGGTCTTTGTAAAATAGGTATTATCGGATACCAACCAGCCATTCTGGAGCACTGTGTCCAGAGCTTTGGGGCGGAGAATGTAGGTATTACTGATCTTAACAAGGACAATGTTGGAGATGAACGTTACGGTGTAAAGGTGATGGACGGCTTTAAGGATACTGAGAAACTTGTTGATTTTGCAGATGTTCTTCTGGTTACTGGAACCATCCTAGCAAATGGTACTGATGAAATCGTACTTCGATTAATCCAGGATAAACCTTTTTATTTTTTTGGTACAACTTGTGCTGGCTTAGCTTATGTCAACGATTATAAGAGATTGTGTCCTTTGTCCAAATAGCAAAAGAACTTTTTTATTCACTGTTTTTCAAATAAGAACTTGGTAGCTTGTAAAATCCAGATTACCAAGTTTTTTTAGTTGCTTTGACTTGTTCTTATATAGTGATAAACTATTAAAAGCAGCTAAAATCTAGGAGGTTATGAATATGGCAACAAATATAATATTTGTATCAGGAATAATATTGCTAATATGTGCCTTATCTAGCAAGATATTATATCGCTATGGCATACCAACTTTGGTAATGTTCTTGGCGGTGGGTATGTTTATGGGATCTGATGGTTTTGGAGGAATACATTTTGATGATCCTGCCTTAGCCAAAAATATTTGTGATGTAGGATTACTGTTTATTATGTTTTCAGGCGGACTAGGGACAAACTGGAAGACCGCAAAACCAGTGGCACTTCCAGCTGTAACTCTTTCTACAGTGGGGGTTGCTTTGACTGCATTTATAATAGGTATTTTTGTCCACTTTGCCTTGGGTTTTACTCTTTTAGAAGGTATGTTAATGGGATCAATTGTCTCGTCCACCGATGCAGCTGCAGTTTTTTCTATATTACGATCAAAGCAACTGAATTTAAAGAACAACTTAGCACCTATGCTAGAAATGGAAAGCGGATCTAATGATCCCATGGCAAACATTATGACCATAATTTTCATAAACTTAATAATAGGGAAAAGCCAAAATATAGGGTTGCTTTTGTTAGGACAAATACTTGTAGGACTATTAATAGGAATTTTGGCAGGGAAAATTGGTGTTTGGATTGTTAATAACATAGCCTTAGATGTAGATGGCCTTTACTCCATTATTGTTATAGGTATTGCTTTATTATCTTATTCAGGAGCCAACCTAGCTTTTGGCAATGGATTTTTAGCTGTCTATATAACCGGTTTAATTCTAGGCAACAGCAAAATGGATCACAAGATCAGTTTGGTACGCTATTTTGATGGTATTTCATGGTTATCCCAAATTTTGTTGTTTTTTACCTTAGGACTGTTGGTTTTTCCATCAAAGCTTCCTGATGTTGCCTTAGTTAGCTTAGGGACTGCTTTGTTTATTATTTTTGTGGCGAGGCCCTTAGTTGTCTTTGCAATCCTAACAGTTTTTAAAAGGCCTGTAAAAGACAGTATTCTAGTTTCATGGGTGGGTTTTAGAGGAGCCGCTTCGATAGTATTTGCAACATATCCATTGACAGCAGGGCTAGATGTTGCTGATGATATTTTTTATATAGTTTTCTTCGTAGCCCTAGTATCTGTTTTAATCCAAGGAACATTACTTGGGCCTTTAGCCAATAAATTAGATTTAGTAAGTTTAGAAGAAACAGTGCTAAAAACTTTTACGGATTATTCAGGGGATATTCATGCCGAACTTCTAGAAACCAGTGTCTGCAAGGGCAACAAAATGGTTGGTAAAGCTGTTAAGGATTTAAATATACCATCAGAAGTATTAATTGTAATGATTAGACGTGATGGAAAACTAGTTACTCCTAGAGGAAGCACAATTATTAAGGGAGAGGATATTTTAATGCTGGCAGGTGACCATGATATGTTAATAGAAATCAGTGAAAAAACCAAGGAAGAAGACTTTAATTGTGAAGACTAAAAAATGATTCGCAAAATATTTAAAATTTTCTGATAAAAGACTTGACAAAGATTATAACTTGTTGTAATATGGTGATACTCAAAGAAAGGTTGTCACCGAGTACTTGAGGCACTCCGAGAAACCTAAGCCATGTTAAACACAAAAATCCGATTTAGGATAGTTGTTGACAAAGGTAGCAGTACTGTAAAGAAAAGAATAATCCAATGATTATTGCGGATCTTACAGGAAGAGAGGTTGATCCGATGTAGTGGTTTTAGATCCGGTGGTAGAACCGGAAAATCGGGTTAGGAGTAGTAATGAAAGGAGGACGTATGCCATTGTGCTACACCTCAAAGAAGGAGTAAGCAGAAATTCCTAAATAGAATTTTAGCTTACTCTTTCTCTTTGTATTTAAATAATTATTAGAGTCCATATGTTATTTTTTTATTTATGGGAGCAAATGTAACTAAAAAGACAATTTACTGGCTTACCTGTGCTATAATTTTAATAATTAATAACAGGAAGGAGAAAGAATTTGGGGCCAATTTATTCGAAATTCAAAGAAGTACTCATGTCAGTGCTCCCGGTTACAATTCTTGTTGTAATATTACACTTTACACTAACACCCTTAGGTACTCCTGTATTACTAAGGTTCTTAGTAGGTTCTTTATGGATCATTATTGGTCTAACGCTTTTTTTAGTTGGAGTAGATATAAGTATTAGTCCAATTGGGAACATAATGGGATCTACAATAACCAAAAGAAATAAGTTGTGGCTAGTAGTAGCAGCTGGACTAATTTTGGGGTTTTTAATTTCTATAGCAGAACCAGACCTTCACATTTTAGCAGGACAAGTAGATTCAGTTTCAAATGGCGTTGTTTCAAAGGTTGGGGTTATTTTTGTTGTATCAATAGGAGTAGCTTCCATGGTTGTTTTAGGTCTCGTTCGTATACTCTACAACATACCTCTTTATAAAATATTAACAGTTTTATATGCAATAGTATTAATACTGGGATTATTTACTAGCTCGGAATTTTTGGCTATTTCATTTGATGCATCAGGTGCTACAACTGGGGCCCTAACCGTTCCCTTTATATTAGCCCTAGCATCAGGCATTTCAGGTCTTAAAAAAGATAGCAAGGCTTCTGAAAAAGATAGCTTCGGATTGGTAGGGATAGCATCTGTGGGAGCAATAATTGCAGTTATGGCTATGAGTATTATAGCCGGAGTTGATGAAATAGCAGGTGATTTAGACGTAACTCCCAATAATTCCAATGCGATTATCCAACCATTTTTAGATAAACTCCCCCAAGTTGGAATAGAGATATTTTTTGCCTTAGCGCCTATTGTCTTTTTGTTTCTTATATTCCAGCCAATTTCTTTTAAAATGTCATTAAGACAAGTGCGCCGGGTTATGTTTGGGGTGATTTTTGCATACTTGGGATTGGTATTGTTTCTTACTGGAGTAAGTTCCGGCTTTATGATAGTGGGAAGCAAAGTAGGGTATATACTTGCAGGACTTGACAATAAAGCTTTTTTGGTTATAGTTGGCTTTATATTAGGATTATTAATAGTATTAGCAGAGCCAGCAGTCTCAGTATTAACTCATCAAATAGCTGAAGTTACAAAAGGTTACGTACCTAGAAAACTAGTTATGTTCACCTTGGCTATTGGGGTGGGACTAGCTGTAGCTTTATCAATGGTAAGAGTTTTACTAGCAGATTTACATCTATGGCATTTCCTACTGCCAGGATATTTAATTGCTATAGTATTGATGTATATTGTTCCTAAAATTTTTGTGGGTATTGCTTTTGATGCTGGAGGCGTTGCTTCTGGACCAATGACGGCAACATTTATATTGGCATTTGCACAAGGAGCAGCAGAGGCTATTGAAGGATCCAATGTCATGGTCGATGGTTTTGGAATAATCGCTATGGTAGCAATGACACCTTTGGTTACATTACAATTGTTAGGTTTAGTTTTCAAATTAAAATCAAGAAAAGAAGGGGTTTAATAAAATGGTTGATATAACTGAACCTTTAGATTTAGAATTAATCTGTTTTATCGCTAATAGAGGCATGGCCTCTAAGATCATTAGAACAGCTAAAAAAGAAGGTGTTAGTGGTGGAACGGTAATGTACGGCAAGGGTACTTCCCCAAATATTGTATCAAATTTCCTAGGGGGACTTGAACTTGAAAAAGAAGTTATCCTTATGGCTGGTGAGCGTGAGATTGTTGATAAAGCACTAGAGAATCTGGAGGCAAGATATTATTTATCTGAACCAAATACAGGGATTGCTTTTACATTGGAATTATGTGGAATAATTGGAACCAGTTCATGTAATTGCCAAGAAATTAATGATAAAAAAGGAGTTGGTGAAACAATGCATAACTTAATAATGACCATTGTGGATAGAGGAAAAGCAGAAGATGTGGTAGATGCAGCCATTGAAGCAGGAGCTCCTGGAGGAACTATAATCAACGGACGTGGTTCAGGGATTCATGAAACCCAAAAAGTTTTTTCAATGTTTATTGAACCAGAGAAAGAAATTGTTATGATAGTTTCTCCCAAGGAGAATACCAAAAATATCGTAGATGCTATCCGTGTAAGTCTTAAAATGGACCAGCCGGGAAATGGTATGGTATTCGTACAAAGCATTAATCAAGTTTATGGATTATATGAGGAAGAAAAGGATGACAGAAGCCTACCCAATAAATGATAGAGGGGAAAAAACACCCAGTCAAAATAGAAATTCGGTTTGCTATATTGTAGGAGCCGGAGTTTTAGATGAAAATTATTTTGAGTTTATAAATAAAGGCCTTCTTATAGCAGCGGATGGTGGATATAGTGTGTTGAAAAAATTGGGAATTACACCGGATTATCTAATTGGTGACTTGGATAGTTTGGATAATATTCCAGAAGATGTGCCAACAGAAGCCTATAGCAAAGAAAAAGATGAAACTGATATGATGCTTGCTATCAACAAAGGATTTGATTTAGGCTTTAATACATTTGCTATATATGGAGGACTTGGAGGTAGACTTGATCATTCCATGGCTAATATACAACTGTTAAACTATATATCAACAAAAAATGCCAGAGGATACTTGATTCAAGGAGAAAAAATTATTACTGTTATAACTAACGACGATTATAAAATTAAAGCACAAAAAAAAGGTTATATTTCTGTACTTTCTTTAACCCAAGAGTCAAAGGGAGTAAACATAAAAGGTCTAAAATTTATTCTCAACCAGGCAACTTTATCTAATTACTATCCTGTTGGTATAAGCAACGAGTTTATAGACCAAGATGCATTTATAGATGTAGAGGAAGGTAGTCTTATGATTATATGGAAATCCCCAAACCCTGAAAAGACCCTCTTCACTGATGCTTTTGAAACATAATTATAGAAAGTGGTGAAAAAATGAAAGCTACAGGGGTTATTTTTGACCTTGATGGAACTATATTAGACTCAATGGGAATTTGGAGTGAAATTGGCTCAAAATTTATTGAAAGTTTGGGCTTAAAGCCAAAAGATTCACTTAGAGAAGACACAAGAGAGCTTAGTCTTCTACAATCAGCAGAATATATGAAAAAAAACTATTCCCTAATAGAATCAACAGATGTTATTATGGATTCAATAAATGAAATGATATCGGAATACTATCATGATATTCTGCAGCCAAAAGAAGGAGCCCAAGAACTATTGGAATATTTAAAGGCTAAAGAAATTCCATTATGTGTTGCTACAGCCACTGCTGCCCACCTAGTGGAACCTGCTCTTGAAAGAATAAATATGAGACATTACTTTGATTCAGTCCATTCCTGTGTCGATATAGGCAAGGGAAAAGATGATCCGGAAATATTCCTTATAGCACTTAAATCTCTGGGAACTTCTTTAGAGAATACCTGGGTATTTGAAGATGCCTTATATGCAGCAAAAACTGCCAAAGATGCAGGCTTTATAGTTGTTGGTGTTCATGATCCGTCAGCAGAACAACACCAAAATGAACTTAAAGCTTTTTCTAATTATTATATTGAGAACCTACACCAGGCTAAGGGACTTTTTAAATGAAAATCCTCAGGATAATAATGGGTTTCTTAAATCACACTTTTTGATTAGTGGAGGAATTAGATGAAATCAAACCCCTTTTTTAGATTTGCAACTAACAATCACAGGTTCAAAGTAGGTGAGGCTGATTATGGAAGGGCATACTTTATCAATGTGATTTTACTGGTATTGCTTTTAATGTGTGCTAGTTTTTTAATTCCCAATATCCTGATGCCTGTCAGCAAGCATATTTTACTGATAAATATTTTAGGCTTGGTTGTAGCCACAATTGGTATAGTCTATTTTCATAAAACAGGCCAAGTTAATAAAATTAGTAGCTTTTTTGTTGTATCTTTATTCATTTTGTTTATCTATTATTCTATCATAGCTGACCCAAACCATTATTATCTCTATTGGCTTTTTATTTTCCCGCCAATTATTTTTTTCTTGCTTGGCCATGAAAAAGCAATGAAAGTCTCATATTTCTATGTTGTCATATTGATGGTTGTTATAGCCATTAAGTTTAAAATCTGGGAAATGAACGTATATAACATTCAATCCTACCTTAATATTATCGTTTCAAGTGTAGTTTTAATTTTGTTGATTAATTTTTATGAACGTAGCCGTTCGGAAGTGTCAGAAGAATTAGAGTTAAGAGACAAAGAATTCATAGATATTATTTCAGATTTATCTGATAGCAAAGAAAAGTTTGAGATTCTTTTGGCATCAACAGAAGAAGGTATCTATGGTATTAATCTCTTAGGGGAATGTATCTTTTGCAACAAAAGCGGTTTGAAGTTTTTAGGCTATAATGTTGAAACTGAATTGCTGGGTAAAAACATGCATGAACAGATTCATAATAAGCATAAAGATGGATCTCATATGTCAGTCCATGACTGCAAAATATTCAAAGTTTTTGAAAACGGTAAAGGCGTAAGGGTTTCAGATGAGGTTTTCTGGAAGAAGGACGGAACAGCCTTTGATGTAGAATATGCGGCTTATCCTCAACATAAGGGAGAGGATATTATAGGGGTGGTAATAACATTTAGGGATATCACTCAAGAAAAAGCTGCTCTAAAACGGCTTCAATATCTAAATAGCCATGATTGGCTTACAGGGCTAAACAATCGAAGTTTTTTCGAGGAAAAAATCAAAGAATTAGATAAAGCAGAGAATCTTCCTATTTCAATCATCTTTTCTGATATTAATAGGCTGAAGTTAACAAACGATATTTTTGGACATTCAGCAGGAGACCGGCTATTAATTAAAGCTTCCGAGGTATTAAATACATATAAGAGAAAAAATGATGTTTTAGCAAGGGTAGGGGGGGACGAGTTTGTATTGGTTCTCCCCAAAACTGATCTTCAGGAAGCGTTGAATAGGGAGAAAGAGATTCAAAATCATTTTGCCACCTATTCAGTTAATTCGATTCCATGTAGTATGGCCATAGGTAGTGCCTCTAAAACTGATGAAAATCAGGAAATAAACCATATTATTACCAATGCTGAAGGAGAAATGTATAAAGAGAAGACTATTGATCGCCAGTCAAGCCATGAAGATATGGTCTACACCTTAATCGGCTTATTACACACAAAAAGCCCTCGAGAAAAGACTCATTCCGAAAATGTAATGATGTATTCTCAGATGATTGGAACAGCTGTTAAACTATCATTAACGGAATTAGCCCAATTAAAAAGAATGGCGTATTTTCATGATATAGGAAAGCTGGTTTTAGATGATGAATTGCTCCAGAATGAGGGTAAGTATTCCACAGAAGAATTTTCAAAAATAAAACAACATCCTGCATTTGGATATAGAATATTAAATTTATTTGACGGAACCCTGGATATTGCAAATGGTGTCTATGCTCACCATGAAAGCTGGGATGGAAGCGGCTATCCAAAAGGTCTTAAAGGGGAAGAAATTCCATATATGTCCAGAATTATTTCCATAGCAGAAGTTTATGATGCCCTTACCAATAAAATTAATGGAGAAGGCATGAAAAAAGACGAAGCTTTAAAGATAATAAAAGAAATGTCTGGATCTAAATTAGATCCCCATTTAGCTAGTGTTTTTATAGATCTAATGAACAAAGAATAGAAGGAAAAATCCCAGTAAATTACCTAATCAATAAGAGGAGGTTTAATGAATGGAAAGATATGATATCACAGTAATAGGCGGTGGCGCCGGTCTTATGGTAGTTGAAGCAGCAATCAAAGAAGGATTAAAATGCTGTATTATAGAAGAAGCTAAATTCGGTGGAACCTGTTTAACAAAAGGCTGTATTCCTTCGAAAATTTTGGTCGCACCTGCCGATTTAATTAGAGAGGCTCAGCGTGCCAGTAAGATAGGTTTAGAATTCCAAATGCCAACTATAAAATGGGATGTAATGGCAGAAAGAATGTGGGGACAAATCAACCTTAGTAAGAGAGTAGAGGAAAAGTTTAGAAAAGCCAAAAATGTAGTGGTTTTAAAGGGTAGGGGAGAATTTATAGATCCCCATACAATGAAGATAACTGGATCGGATGGAAGTGTAAATACCATAGAAAGTGATGTCTTTGTTATTGCCTCAGGAGCTAGAACCTTTATTCCACCTATTCCTGGCTTTGATGAAGTAGACTTTATTACAGCAGAAAGTTTTTTTGGAGATAAATTTCCCGAAAAACCTTGGAAGAGTATTTTGTTAATGGGTGGTGGGGCAATTGGTGCAGAATTTGCACACATTTTTTCTGCTATGGGCACAGAAGTGGATTTAATTGAAATGAAACCACATATTTTGTCAACAGAAGAAAAAAGCATCAGCGAATTTACTCAATCTGTATTTGAAGAGAATGGCATTAGAGTTCATACTGATTCTCAGGTAATCTATGCTGAAAAAACAGCTGAAGGTAAAATGCTAATTGTAAAGGACATGGTTACAGGAGAAGAAAAAACACTTAAAGGCGAAGAGATATTTGTAGCAGCAGGGTTGGTTTCAAACGGAGATCGAATTAAGTTAAAGGCGGCGGGGGTTGAGACGGATCCTCGAGGCTATATTATTACGGACAAAAACATGAGGACTTCTCAAAGTCATATTTGGGCTTTGGGAGATATCAATGGAAAGTTTCAGTTTAGACACAAAGCCAATTATGAAGCAGACTTAGTTATTCACAACTTAGTAAAGAAGGATAAACCTATGAGAGAAGCAGATTACGATACCGTTCCATGGGCTATCTTTACATATCCTCAGATTGCCCATGTTGGTGCAACCGAAGAGCAAGTTAAAAAACTGGGCAAGCCCTATTATGTGGGTATTAATAACTATTCCCGTGTAGCAGGTGGTGTTGCATTGGGATACGATAGAGGGGATACCGATGATGGTTTTATAAAGATTATAGTAAACGATAAAAAACAAATACAAGGAGTTCATATAGTTGGCCCTCAAGCCAGTATATTGGTGCAGCCATTTGTTTATTTAATGAACAACAAAGAAACCTGCACTTGGAATAAATTAAAGGAAAAAGAAAGCAAGAGCTCAGGATTTGATGAACTAAGGATAATGTGTCCAGAACTGGGCAAATATACACCTATTCATCATTCCATGGTTATTCATCCATCACTTAATGAACTAACAGCTTGGGTCCTTAATCGTCTGGAATTAAAAGAGTAGACTGCCAGCAGCCTACTCTTAAACACGTTAAAACCATAGTTTAATTTATAGCAAGAGATCCTCGATTTTTTTTCTTGTCTTTGGGAACTCTTCTTCCTTTAAATGTTGGGGCAAGGTAGAAGGATCTCCCATTTTGCCTAGGGCTACAACTGTAATAATATCCAATTCATCAGGTATCTTAAACACCTCTCTAGCTGATTGCCTACTAAAACCACCCATGGCATGGGTTATTAAACCTAGACGATGAGCTTCTAGTGAAAGAAAGCCCCATGCTGTGCCTGTATCAAACATATGCCAATAGTTGTCTTTATTGTTTTTTGCAAATGTTTTGTGTGCGCAGATTAATATTAAAACAGGAGCATTATTTGCCCATATTTGATTGCTTTCATTTAATATGGATCTCATCTTAGATAAAGTATCTTCAGTATCTGCAACTAAAAATCTCCATGGTTGTTCGTTAAAACAGGATGGAGCATAACGAGCCGCTTCCAGTAAGGTGTAGATATCATCTTTGGATACTTTATCCTTTGCAAAAGCTCGAGGAGACCATCTCTCCTTAATTTCAGGCATTACATCATATTTAAAATTTCTATTCATTTTTTTCTCCTTTTCTTTAGGGTCTTATTAATTCTATAAGTTAAAGGCGAGGTTGTCAATAATGGTGGCCTAATGTATAATAGTTTGGGTCTAGCTAGTTTATTTTGTTGTTAGTTAAGGAGAGAATTTTCTATGAAAAAAAGTTTTGGCGCATCAGATTTAAAAAAACTAATAGAAGAACGAATCAAATGGGATTATGGAAAAACTTCTGAGAAAGTTACTCAGAGACAAATATACAAGTCTACATGTCGTGTTGTCAGAGATATTATGGCGGACTCATATGCTAGAAGATCTGAAAAAGAAAGCAATGGGGATAAACATGTCTATTACATGTCAATGGAATTTCTTCCAGGAGCATCCCTTCATAACAACGCTTATAACCTGGGCTTAGAAAAATCTCTTAGAGAAGCTATTTTTCAGTTCGGTTTTGATTTAGAAGATTTATACTTAATGGAGCCAGATGCTGGCCTTGGTAACGGTGGACTTGGTAGGTTGGCAAGTTGCTACCTTGATGCAGCCTCAACCCTGGGAATCCAATGTCATGGAATGTCCATATGTTACGACTATGGAATATTTAGACAAAAAATAGAGAACAATAGACAAAAAGAAGCTCCTGACTTATGGATGGACCTAGGGGACTGTTGGCTATTAAAAAACAAAGAAGAAGCTGAAACTGTAACCATTGGTGGAAAGCAGGTAATAGCCGTTCCTCACGATATGTTTATTTCTGGATATGATAGCTCTACTGTTAATAGTCTTCGACTTTGGGAAGCCACTTCATCTTCAGTAATTGATATGGAGCTTTTTTCACAAGGCAAGTATTTAGAATCCATGGAAGAACGTCATCAGATAGAGGTAATATCTAAAATTCTCTATCCCGAAGACGCACACAAAGAAGGTAAAATATTAAGAATCAGTCAACAGTATTTTTTTGTGTCTGCCTCAATGCAATCAATGATCAGAAAACATTTTGCCAAATATGGAACTCTACATAACCTATCAGAGAAGGTGGCTGTTCATATAAATGACACTCATCCTTCCTTGGTGATACCTGAAATAATGAGAATCCTAATGGATGAATATGAAATGGACTGGGATTATGCTTGGGAAATAGTAACAAAAACAGTTTCTTATACCAATCACACAGTAATGCCTGAAGCTTTAGAAAGCTGGGACGTAAACTTATTATCAAGCATTATACCCAGGATTTCTGAAATTATACATGGTATACATGATCGATTTACCAGAACAATTCATAAACTGCCTAAAGTTGAAAATAACTTATCAGAAGATATCTGCATCATTAAAAATGGAAAAATTCACATGGCAAACATGTGTGTGCTAGCAGCACATAAAGTAAATGGAGTGTCGGCTCTTCATAGCGAAATTATTCGACGAGATTTATTTCCAAGCTTTTATAAGATATACCCCAATAAATTTACTAATGTAACTAACGGGATAGCTTACCGGCGTTGGCTATGCCAAGGTAATCCAGCACTTTGTGGAATGATAGAAGATTTGATTGGGCCAGGATTTAAAAAGAACGCTCAAGAACTGGAAAAACTTTTGCAATATCAAGGGGATTCCACTGTTATAAGTACATTAGCAGAGATTAAGAAGGGCAATAAACTTCGATTAATTGAATATATCAAGGAACATAATAAAATTACTGTAGACCACAATACCATTTTTGATGTTCAAGCCAAACGTCTTCATGAATATAAAAGACAGCTACTTAACGTTCTTCATATCATAGATTTATATATAAGAATAAAAGATAATCCCAGTGAAGATATTGAACCAAGAACCTTTATATTTGCAGCCAAAGCAGCTTCAGGCTATTATTTGGCAAAAGAAATAATTAGTCTCATTTGTAATCTCTCAGAACTAATTGAAAAAGATCCCCAAGTTAGGGATCGTATAAAGGTTGTTTTTCTGGAAAACTATTCTGTGTCTCTTTCTGAAATTTTAATGCCAGCAGCGGAAGTCTCTGAACAAATATCTCTTGCAGGAAAGGAAGCATCTGGCACAGGGAATATGAAACTTATGATAAATGGTGCCCTTACTTTAGGAACATTAGATGGAGCAAATGTTGAGATTAGAAATCAGGTTGGAGAAGAAAACATGTTCCTTTTTGGAATGACAATAGAAGAAGTAGATGAACTAAGAAAATCCGCTTGCTATAATCCCATATCCAGCTTTATAGAACATCAAGATCTTGCAAGAGTACTAGAAAGAATATCTGCTGGTATAAACAAGGTGTCATTTCCAGACATTGTTAATACCCTTACTACTGGATATCATGGCAAACCTGATGAATACTTTGTGACAAAGGATTTTCATGACTACAAAAGAGCTCAACAAGACATACAAGAAGCCTATAGAAACAAAAGCCATTGGAATGAAATGTCACTTATTAATATAGCAAAAGCTGGGCTTTTTTCAGCAGATCGAGCAGTTACAACTTACCGAGATGAGATATGGTTTACCTAAAAGATTAAAGTTGAATTTGTAAGGGTGACTTTGAATCAATGTAATTCTTTAACACTGAGAACTGCTTTTCACAATCCTTTAAATCAACTCCATAGGAAAGCATTTCCGTTTCATTATTTCTTGCTTGATACTCAACCAAAGGTGAATCATAAAAAGATCCCTTTGGTTTTTTATCGATTTCTTCTATAAAACCTTTGATGAATTCACTTTCGGGATCTTGGTACCAACCCTTGTGTAGCTCTTTTAATTCGAAATCCATGTCATTTAAATTACAAATTAAATTTAAATCATCGTTGCCTTCAATAGCTTCAACGTCAAATAGATCAAGAGCAAGAAGATTGCATGAAAACTTAGAGTTAGCAGTAGTAACTTTGTTGATAGTTGAAAAGGTGTATTCGCTTTCCCCACAAAAACCATTAAACACAGTGTAAATAAAACTTACCAAGCGATCTGTATCCTCATTGGACAAAACAGAGGCAGGAGCTTCTACAGCAGCTAAGGAAACAAAGATATTAGGATGATCCTCTTTATATGACTTATTGAGTTTGCTTTCCATCTTACCATAATAATATTCAAGTGATTTCATATCATTTTGATTTATAACCATAATGGCAGAGCCGGATATAGGGGCAAAACTTGTAGAACCGCTGCCAGAGAAATCTGAGATTTCAAAAAGCATGCCTCTGCTTTTAAGGGTTGCAAACAATACTCCTAATTCCCTAATAGCATTGGGTGTTTTTGAGAAATCAATGGTATTGAGATCTTCATTAAAACCATCAATTGTAATTTGATAGGCTAGTTTGTATGTAGGGTTTTTCATGGTGACATTTCTTTCAATATCTGCAAACTTTGATGATGCACCTTGATTTATTACTTGGTTGGGATATCTGGTATTCAATTGAATCATGTTTGCATTTTTCAAAAAAAGAGAAGGAATTTTCTTGGCTCCAAAATAGTTCCCTTCTTCATAGGGAACGAAAAGTATACGAAGGGGATGAGCACCGTCCACTTGCTTTATCAATACCAATGAAATAGCAACAGCCCTTAAGTCTTCTGCCAAATTTTCCAAACTGATGCCGCACTCTATAGTTATAGGAGTAATTTCCGGGTTATTAGCCACACCTAAAGTCTCAAGTATAACACTTTGAGACCTGTCTTTTTGTGCAGTGAAACCAAGAGTTTGTGCCCAAAACAGGAGGTAATCTGAAACATCTGCAATACTTTGTACTTCTACAAACGCATCCATCATTGTCTCATACTCACCATAAATATTATCCTTTATACTAGCTTCATCTGAATTCAAGAAAAACCCACAAGACCCCAGAGAACTCACTATCACCGACACTATTATAATTGTTGTTATTATTTTTTTCATATAACTATTATAACTCATCTTACAAAGTTATTAAACGATAGTTTCTTATAAATCCTATTAACACTATTTCTAATTTTCTGAACTCTAATTCTTGGCATACTATTTGCGTTATATATTGGTGTAAGAATATTATCATGCAGGATGAGCATCGTTACTTATTAGCTAATAGAAGGACAAGACCCTTCCATGTCAGTTCCTATCCATTGAGTTAAGGTCTACGGCTAAACTGTTATGAACTAAATCAAATATTCCTACATTGGCTATATCAATAGCAGGAGATTGAATCTCTTTGCAATGGTAGCAAGACAAGAATCTAATGATAATGTAACGGGTGGAACTATTGGTGGAACCTTCTGTGTAAAACTCTTTCTTGCAAAGCTACCAGCAAAAGGACTGTTAAGGGCATTTGAGCAGTTAGCAAAGCTAGCTAAGTGAATTCAATCGGAAATAAATTTCCAATAATGAGTTTATAGGAAACTTATTTCCGCCCTTAAAGGGCCACAATTATTAAAAGACCCATAGAATATGAACTTTTGTTATCATTTTATTTTTATTTTATTTGGAAGGAGTACTGCAAATGAGTAGTAAAAATATGGAGCGTCAGGAGTTAGCAAAGTCGTTAAACATGAAAGACGTAATGGCTCTTGCCTTTGGTACTATGATTGGATGGGGCTGGATTATGCTGGCAGGAAAGTGGGTTTCTCTTGCAGGAGTAGCTGGAGCCCTGATAGCCTTCGCAATCGGTGCAGTTATGTGTATCTTTGTTGGAATGTGCTATGCTGAATTAACCCCAATGTTGCCTTTAGCTGGAGGAGAATTAGTTTTCTCTTATCGTGGATTAGGTTACAACGCATCATTTATAACAGGTTGGTTTATTTGTCTAGCATACTTAGGTGTAGCATGTTGGGAAGGTCCAGCGTTGGCTGCCGCTATCTCTTATCTTGTTCCATTCCCTATGGTAGGGTACATCTGGACCGTTGCTGGTTTTGATGTATACCTTAGTTGGATGATGGTAGGAGTAATCGGTGGTGCAATTTTAACTATTGTTAACTTAAGAGGAGTTAAGTCCTCAGCAATTTTCCAAACAGCAGCAACCTTAGCTATGGCTTTTGGTGGTATCGTTTTCTTATTTGGATCAGTTACTACAGGAAGTGTAGAAAACTTAATTCCTTCTTTTACAGGCACCAGCGGATTAGTAGCAGTTCTACTAATGGTTCCTGCAATGTTTGTTGGTTTTGATGTTATTCCTCAGGCTGCAGAAGAAATGAATATCCCTCTTAATATGATAGCGAAAGTTCTTATTTTCTCTATTGTTATGGCTGCTATTTGGTATATGCTTATGATAATCAGTATCTCTTTTGCTGCTCCTGAAGCAATAAGATCAGGCGCAGGAATTCCAGTTGCTGATTCCTTTGCTTATACAATGGGAAGTCCTTTCTTTGGTAAGTTCATGATAGTTGCTGCATTATGCGGAATTCTAACAAGTTGGAATGGCTTTATTGTTGGAACCACAAGAGTCCTTTTTGCTATGGGTAGAGCAAGAATGATTCCAGCTGCTTTTGGAATGGTACATCCTAAGTATAAGACCCCAACAGCAGCAATACTATTAGTAGGATTCTTTACTATGGCAGCTCCAATTTTAGGAAGAGCAGCATTGGTATGGTTTGTAGACGCTGCAGCATTTGGTACAGTAGTTGCCTACTTCATGGTATCCTTCTCATATATCGCTTTAAGAAAGAACGAACCAAACCTTGACAGACCTTATCGTGCACCAGGTGGCTATTTAATGGGTGGACTTGCTATACTTGTTTCTGGTTTCTTCCTTTATTTATACCTTCCTGTAGGTCCTGGAGCTCTTACAAAAGAAGAATGGATCTTATGTGCAGTTTGGTTGGTACTTGGAGTAATATTCTATATCATTGCACAACTTAGATATGGTAAATTGCCTAAAGAAGAGTTAGATTTCTTAATGTTTGGAGAGAAATATACAAGATATGAAATTCCTCAGGTTTCAAAAAATGGAGCTAATTTAACTGAATAGACTGAATAGATTTACTTTGGTAAAAAATAAAAAGATACCACAAAAATCAAATCAACCATGATATAATTTTGTTATAAATATAACAATACACTAATTCTAAATTATTCAAGGAGGAATTAAAATGTTAAGAGAAGCACTCCCAAAAATCAATACAACTTTACCTG
>CAYLIF010000022.1:0-26500 GCA_964383845.1 uncultured Oscillospiraceae bacterium | reverse complement strand
TGTTCCATTGAGAAAGGTGATTTTAACAATGAATGAAGAATTTACTTACCGACACGTCAAACGCTATGTAGATCAAGGCGGTAACTTTAACGCGCTTTGCATGAAGCTGGATTGTTCAGAAAGAACTGCTCGCCGCAAGATCGCAGGATACCGCGAAGAAGGTAGAACCTTTTTTCGACATGGTAACCATGACAACAAGCCTAAAAGCACCATTCCTTATGAGGTAAAACAAAAGATTGTTTCTCTATACAATCAACACTATTTTGATGCTAATTTTATACATTTTCATGAGCTTTTACAAAGAAACCATCCTGAGATTCCAACTATTAGCCTTTCTTCTATTAGGAACATTTTTAAAGACATAGACATATTGTCTCCTAAGGCTTGGAAGCGAACCAGAAAAGCACTGAAAGCTAAAGATAAGGTTGTAAAGATTGCTTCAGAAGATGTTTTGGTCAAATCTCCATCAGTAAGCCTAGAGCCTCATCCTCGCCGGGAAAAGTCTCGCTACGCAGGGGAATGTGTTTATGTAGACGCGTCAATACATAAGTGGTTTAGAGGCCAGGAAGCCGCTTTACACGCTGCTATTGATGACGCCTCTAATACTCTTGTCGGTGCTTGGTTTGAACCACAAGAAACCCTTAGAGGCTACTATAAAATGCTATCACAAGTTTTACAAAACCATGGTATTCCATACCTTCTTCATACTGATGGACGTACAGTTTTTGATTACAAACGTAAAGGAACTACTTCATTAGAAGCTGACACTTCAACACAATTCAGCTATGCGTGTAAGACGCTTGGGATAGGAATCCATTCAACCACATGCGCTCAAGCCCAAGGTAAGGTTGAAAGGCTCTTTGGAACACTGCAGTCACGCCTTGTCGTCGAATTACGACTACAAAACGTGACTACAATTGAGCAAGCCAATGATTTCCTTATGTCATATATCCCCATACATAACAAGGCATTTGCTACTCCTGTTAATTCTATCCCGAATGCCTTTGAAGCGCAACCCTCTGAAGAAGATATTAATCTTACACTTGCTGTTCTTTCTTCAAGAGTTGTGGATTTGGGGAATTGTATTTCCTATAGAAACCAATATTATCGTTTCCTGGATAGCGACGGAAAAAGCGTTCCATTATCTCCAAAACAAAAGGTTAAGGTTGTTAGAGCATTAGATGGTCGACTTTTTGCAACTTGCAAGGATTCTGTTTTTTCACTCGAGCCTGTTTCGAAACACAAAGCACGCTCATGGGCTCTAGACGCACCCCTAGACACCACTGTAAAGAAGACGCCATATGTACCTTCCTTAATACATCCTTGGAAAGATGGGCGCTTTGAGTCATATGCTACTGATTACCGAAAAGCTAAATATTCCTTCGAAGAAATGGCCTATACTACAGAAAATTTCTACGATACGGAAAACTCATGTTTTTGATTTTTAGGTGACATTTTCATTTGCGCTTGACACAACTTTCTGCATAAGTTTTCATTTCTTTTCGGGAATCTTTTTTCTTCCTTTATATACGCGAAAATTCTCGCATAAAAAAATAGGTTTTTATGCAGTATTTAGTCTGTCAGCGCACAACTTATTTTTTATCCACAAATTAAGAAAAAGTATGGAGATCCGCTTTTTTATTGACCCTATCACTTAAATAAAACCCCCGATGAATTCATATGGTAAATATTAGTAGCTTGTGGTATATTGGTTGTGTAGGAAGCTATCACACATTATGATTTGGAGGAAAAAGAAAATGAAAAAATTACTTGTTGTTTTGTTGGCTTTGGTTCTAGTCTTCACCATGGCGGCTTGTGGCGGCGGAACCCCCCCTGCAGTGGAACCAGAGGTAAATGAAATGCCTGCTGATTTAGCGGCCTTTATCGACGAGGAGCTAGCAGCAGTACAAGCAATCGGAGAAGATCTTTCCGGGGAGTGGGGAGATATGCACGCAGCTTTGATGGCAACTGTTGAAGGTGATACATATGAAGAGCCTCTCTATGCCGATTTGAAGGCAGTATTAGACCAACATCGAATCGCAAGCGGAGCTTACTATGTATATGCAATGATTCCCGACGAAAATAATGATTACCACATTACTGTTGATGGTTCTGCAGATCCCGACGATTTTATGACTAACTACGGATGGGAAATCCAATTTGATGAAGCCTGGGCAGGAGATGTGGCAGCAGCAAGATCTGGTTGGGATGACGATGTTCCCATATGGTCATGTTTCGCTCCAGTTTACAATTCTGATGGAGATGTGGTTTGTATAGTAGGTATGGATATGCCTTGCGAAATTCTTAGCGATTATCCCGAATGGAATAGAGATCGTGAAGAGTGGAACGGAATAGAAGAATAATTATAATCACATAATTCTTTTAAAACAATATCGAATAAGAGAGCCTATGGTTTGCAAAGATGTTGCTACTATGGGCTCTTTTTAATGTTGTTCTTGTTATTCAACTAGCTGTATAATATCTAAAAGTTCTTTAATGGACTCCAAGTTATACTGAGCTATTCCATATTTTGTTGCATCTCCAATGGCTGCACAATCCATTCCTCCCGCGGCTGCGGCAAGGATACCTGATTTTGCGTCTTCAACTACCAAGCAATACTTTGGGTCTACTTCTAGCATACTAGCAGCTTTCAAAAAAATTTCCGGGTCAGGTTTAGCCTTTTTTATGTCGTTACCATCCGAAATTGCGTCAAAGCTAGCCTCTATTCCCAAACGTTTTAATATTAATTTAGCATTTTTGCTAGAGGATCCTATTGCAATTTTTACCCCCTTGTTTCGGAGGCTTTCTAAAACGCATTTAACTTCTGGGTTCAGGTCATTTGGTACCATATCCTCTAAAAGTTCTCGGTATCTAATATTTTTTCTTTCTGCCAGTTCTGTTTTTTCTTCAGCAGTATATGTCTTCTCGGCTTTTCTTAGGATAATATCTAAACTAGCCATACGACTTACGCCTCTCAGCTTGTTGTTGGTAGACTCATCAAATGGAACTCCAATGCTTTCCGCCAGTTCTTTCCATGACTTATAGTGATATTTATCAGTTTCATGTATAACTCCATCTAGGTCGAAAATAACTGCTTTATATTTCATTAAACCACCTTACTCTTTCTCTCTTGCTTTTCTTAATATCTTTTAGTGGGGATATTAAGTATAAACCGCATTTCTAATTTTACTCCATAGAAAGAGTTATTTCCCCATCCAATAAATATTCTTTTCCATAGACATTTATATTTTGAGCATTTCCTCTTTCAAGCTTAAAGCTACACTTGCCATCTCCAACATGTACAAAAATTCGGCTTCCAAGATAACAAACTTTGAAAGAATATCCTTTCCATCTGTCGGGTAAAATAGGATGAAAATAAATGCCAGATTCTTTTAAGCGAAAACCTCCAAAGCCATGAACTATAACCATGTAACTTCCGCCCATGTTTGCAGTATGAACACCATCCTTGGTGTTTCCTTGTAAGTCTAATAAATCTAGTTTAATTGATTCACCAAAATAGGATGCTGCCTTCTCTTTCATTCCCAATCGTGCAGCCATAATACTAAATATCGATCTTGATAGTGAAGAGTCATGAACAGTACGTTTTTCATAGTAATCATAGGAATTACGAATCACTTCATCTGTTTGGGCATCTTCCAAGATAAAGTGAGCCAACACAGTGTCCGCTTGTTTACAAATTTGGTGTCGATAAAGATATAGAGGATGGTAATGTAAAAGCAAAGGAGTTTTCTTTTTTATAGAAGTTTCTGGAACCCACTCACTTTTTTTCAAAAAAGAATCATCTTGAGGATTTATCTTTAGTGTCTCGTCGTAGGGAAGGTACATTTTTTCTGCAACAAGTGTAAACTCATCTAATTCTTGAATTGTTAAGTCAATTTTATCAACAAGATTCTCCATCTCTGGGCTTTCCTTAAATGTTTCATAGAACTTTACAGCCCACCTTAAATGATATTGGGCCAAAACATTTGTATAATAATTATTATTTACAATGCATGTATATTCATCTGGCCCCGTAACATCATTGATATGAAACTGTCCCTGATAGTAGTTTGCTACATTTACCCATAATCGAGCTGTTTCGAAAACTATTTCTGCTCCCTCTTTTTTAATGAATTCTTTGTCACCTGTGGCAAGATAATATGCAACAATGGAATATGCTACTGCTCCGTTTATATGGTATTGCGCAGATCCTGCTGGGAAATATCCTGATGATTCACTACCATCTAATGTTCTCCAGGGATAAAGAGCCCCCTTGTCATGGCCTAATATCCTTGCGTTTTCTTTCGCGGCTTCCAGAGTTTCGTATCTATATGCAATTAGTTGCCGTGAAATTTCAGGATTGGTATTTGTAAAAAATGGTTGGATATACATTTCTGAATCCCAAAAATAATGGCCTTCGTAACCTTCTCCGCTTAGGCCTTTTGGTGAAATATTACTATGTCTGTCTTTGCCAACTGATTGAATAAGTTGATAGAGATTGTATCTTAGTGCGAGATTTGCCTCATCATCCCCGTGAATCTCCACCAAACAATTCTCCCAATAATCATCCAAATATTCTTCTTGCTTCTCATAGAACTCTTTCAATGGAATTGAGATTGCTTTTTCCATCTCGCTGTACGCACGGTCTTTGCAGTTTGGGAATCGTATTGAATCACAAAAAACAGCATACTTGGTTAGGGTTATTTTTTCTCCTTGATCAATATGGGGGCGGAACACACATATTGCTGTGTGTTGGCTTACCATGAACTCTGGTTCTTCATCAACTGAAAGCACATTTTTAACGCCACTATATACCTGCAGCCCTGATTGGGATGTTATCGCCCCGATGTAAGAACCTTTGTCCCGTATTTCACAGTTAGTGGGATTTAAGCACTTCCCACAAGGGCTAGACGACCTGGGGTCCATGGGATTATAGTAATTTTCCACGTTAACATCATGAGTAGACTCAATAACTAACTCACCCGAAAAATTAAGGGGAGTTAGTTCGTATTCTATTGTGAAAAGTGAGGTTTGATAGAAGGAAGCCATTCTAGTAATTTTAATCTCCACTTCTTTACCTGAAGGGGCACGCCACTTCACTTCCCGAACAGTGGTACCTTTGTCCATATGAAGGGACAATTTTCGATTTAGCACCTTTCCCTCATACATACTAAAAGGTTCCCCGTCAATGAAGATTTTAATTGTTTGCGTGTTTGCAACATCTACCATGAATTGTTTATCTTCTATGAATCCATACAGTTGCTCGGGATGAGAAACCGCTATTCCATCATAAAATCCATTAATATATTGCCCTCTATTAAACATGTCGTCATCTGGGTAACCCTCTTCTAAATCATATCGAATGCCAATATATCCATTAGCATTATGAAAAAGCGCTTCATTTAAAAACACATTGTAATCATCTAATCCAAAATCTTTTATTTCATGAACATAACCAATTCGACTCATTCTTATACACGCCCTCCTAATTGTTCTATTTTTGCTTTTTGTCTATATCGGCACTTATTTCTGCCAATTGCTTTAGAATACTTCTCATTGATTTCCATGATTTAAGGCGATAATTAGCTGCAGTTTTGCTAAGTCCTATTTTTACAGAATAAGCGTCTCGGGGCAATACCGCGAATAGGCTTTCATCAGTTGTATCGTCTCCAGCCCCAAAAATAAAGTCATATATGCCTTCACTTAGTAGGGTTGCGGCGGTCTGCCCTTTATTTACTTTGTTATCTTTAACTTCCAACACTTTGTGTCCCTCTTGAAGTTCAAGATTGGATGTGTTTATCATACCCTGGAGAGTTTCTTTAAGCTCACTTATCTTCATGCTTACCATATCAGGATCACATTGCCTATAGTGAAGAACCAAGGAGTATTCTTTTTCTTCAATGAAGGACCCAGGCATATGATCAGTATATAAATCAAGAATCGGCAATATAGATTTTTTCCATTTATTTGAAACAAGAGTAACTTTTTTCCATATTTTTTCATTTGGTTCACGATGCCAAAGGCCATGTGAACAAACAAGATGTATATTAGGTATATCGCCCAACCACTTTTCTAAGATATTTCGATCTCTTCCTGATGTTATAACTACAGTGTTTTTAGGGTCTTTGCATAATAGTTCTAAATCATTCAGCAATTCACTATCAGGAAAGGCCTGCTCTGGAATAGGTTTGAAACCGACTAAAGTGCCATCATAGTCTAAAAATATAATCCTTTTTTCTGCTCCTGTATAATTTTTCTTTAATAATGGCAACTCTTTTTCTAATCGTGCCTCAGGGCTCCTACTTACATTTTCCGCAACTTTTCTTTTGAGGGCGTGTACGAATTCATCTGCCCAAAAGTTTACGTTATACTCCTTTATTCTTTTGCACATCGCCTTATTACGCGCAATTTTTTCCTCTAAGGGCATGTCTAAGGCATATTTAATCCCCTGGGCTATTTGTTCTAAATCATTAGGGTTAACTATTACCGATTCCACCAACTGGCTGGCCGCCCCTGCAGTTTCGCTGAGGACAACCATCCCTTGATAGTCTACACGGGAAGCTAAATACTCTTTGGCAACAAGATTCATTCCATCACGTAATGGAGTTACTAATAGTACATCAGAGTTACGATAAAAGTTAATCAAATTTTCTTGAGAAAAACTCCTAAAGAAAAACCAAATAGGCATCCAGTTCAAGGTGCCAAATTCTCCGTTAGTCTCACTAACAGCCTCTTTTATCTCTCGTAAAAGCTCATCGTAAGCGTCAATTATCTCTCGTGATGGTGCAACAATTAAGATAAATCTGACCTTCTCGATATATTCGGGGTTTAAAAGTAAGAATTTCTTGAAAGCGTAAATTCTTTCAGGAATTCCTTTTGTGTAATCTAGTCTGTCAACTGATAAAACAAGTTTCATATCACCATTTTCTTCAAGTTGAGTTAACTCTTGAGAAAGCTCAACGTCGCCAGGGTCACCAGAAAATCGCTGGTAATCAATCCCCATAGGAAAGGCATCTACAAAGATTCGTCTTCCTTCATAGTCTATATTGTTAAGGTTATCCTCCGTACCAAGAATTCTACGTGTGCTATTTAGGAAATGCCTAACATAATCGTGGGTATGAAAACCAATTATGTCAGATCCCAACAGCCCCACTAGAATATCTTCCCTCCAAATTAGCAGACGAAAAATTTCAAATGAAGGAAAAGGAATATGAAGAAAGAAGCCCACGCGAATTTCCGGATAATTTTCTTTCACTAAATTGGGCACCAACATTAATTGATAATCATGAACCCAAACAATGGCATCTTCTTTGAAGAATCGCTCTGCTCTTTGGTAAAACTTTTCGTTAACGTTCTTATATGAAAGCCAGTTTGCTTCGTTATAGCTGGTTTTAGAAGTAAAGTAATGAAATAGAGGCCAAATCGTTGCGTTAGAAAAGCCATAATAATAAGAATCCATCTCTTCTTCAGATAAAAAAACAGGGAAACATTGGTAGCTTTCCAAAAGTACTTTTTGGATAGTTTCCTTGTCTTCCTCAGTTAGTTCATCTTCGGCAATCCCTGGCCAACCCACCCAAACGCTATCACCATCTTTGTGATATGATTTTAGTCCAGTAGACAGTCCCCCAATGCTTTCAATGTATTCAATTTTATCACCATTTTTAACTACGGTAACAGGTAGCCTATTAGATATTATAATGGTCCGGTCCATTCCATTCCCCTCCCTTTATGGTTGGCTTTGGTTCTCGCCACTTATTTAATATTATGCTTCAAATATTATAACACATAACTGGTATTTTTTCCATTTTAGAAGCCTAGACATTTGACTCATTAACATTGAAATTCATGGATTTGGAGGCTTTTTTATATTCTTATTTTTCGTTGACATCACATTTCCTTGTGCTATAATTAATTTGTGACATGGTTATATGTCATTGAAATTATTAATTTTATTTCTATTTTATTAAAGGAGGAAATATTATGGGTAGGAAAATCCCAATGTGGCAAGTGTTGCTAGTGTTCTTTTTCACTATTGCAGCACTTATTTATTCCATGTTCTTTACAGAATACCAGGAATTACACATACCACTGATTATGTCCGCTGCTGTTGCCGCTATAGTCGCCGTACTTAATGGCTACAAGTGGAGTTTTCTTGAATCCGGCATTTTGGCTTCAATTAACCGTTCTATGCAAGCAATGCTAATCCTTATGGTGGTTGGTCTCTTGATCGGCTCTTGGATTGCTGGAGGTATTGTTCCTGCAATGATTTATTACGGTCTTATGATTTTAAAACCCGGAATCTTTTTATTTGCAGGATGTCTTATTTGTTGTATTGTTGCACTATCCACTGGTTCATCATGGACCACAGCTGGAACTATCGGAGTTGCCCTTATCGGTGTAGGTATGGGTCTGGGAATCAGTCCTGCTATGACAGCAGGCGCTATTGTTTCGGGAGCTTATTTTGGCGACAAAATGTCCCCATTATCTGATACAACTAACTTGGCACCAGCTATTGCAGGTTCCAACTTATTTGACCACATCAGACACATGATTTGGACTGTTACACCCTCTTTAGTTATCGCTCTTATTTTATATGCAATTTTAGGTGCAGGACATTCCAGCGCAGATGTAGATATGTCAAACGTAGCTATGATTCAAAATGGAATGCTTGATGAGTTCACTATCAATCCTGCCTTACTTATTCCTCCCGTTGTTGTAATTGTAATCGTTGCATTAAGACTACCCGCTTTACCAGGATTAATTGGTGGTGTTTTCTTGGGCTGCCTCGCCGGCGGTATTTTCCAAGGGGTACCTCTTAACGAATGGTTTTCTATCCTTCACTACGGTTATGAATCCACATCAGAAGTTGTTGACATTTACGACTTATTAAGTCGTGGTGGTATGGATTCCATGATGTGGACTATTAATCTAATCATCTGTGCTATGTGCTTTGGTGGTGTTATGGATGCTTCCGGTATGCTAGGCAGCTTGGCTAAAGCCATGTTGAAGTTTGCAAGGAATACCGGTTCTCTTGTTACAGTAACTGTAATCAGCTGTACTGTAATGAACATTATTGCAGCTGACCAATACTTAGCTATCATTCTTCCAGGAAGAATGTACAAGGAAGCATATGAAGACAGAAGACTTGATCCAAGAAATCTTTCCCGAGTTCTGGAAGACTCAGGAACTATGACTTCTTCCCTTGTCCCTTGGAATACTTGTGGAGCAACTATGTCAACCTTCTTGGGCGTTGCACAGTTTGGCGGTCCAGATGGAGGATTTGTTAAGTACGCTTATCTAAATCTTCTTAATCCGCTCATTTCCATTTTCTATGGATTCACTGGCATTTCAATGAAGAAAATGACTGACGAAGAATATGCCAAAATTTTAGAAAACAGAGAAATTGAAAAAGCAGCAGCTCTAAAAACTTTAGAGGCTTAATAGTTAATTAGTCGGAAACTAAGTAAGTATAACAACTCGGGGTGCACAGGCACTCCGAGTTTCTTTTATGATTGCTATTAAAAAGATTGTATAATATAATTACCTTCAAAGATGTTGAGAAGAGGTAAATATGAATACTTTAAGAGACGCATTAAATGAACATAAATACTTGAAATATAGTTTGCTTATTGGAGCAAATGCTGCGTTGTTATATGCGCTCTATTTTATTATAAAGAATTTTGATTTCATCTGGGTAAACTTCTGGTATGGTTTTTGTCGTATTTTAACAGCCTTATCGCCTCTTTGGATTGGTCTTATTATAGCTTATATAATCCATCCATTAGTTGGCCTTGTTGACAAAGGGTTATCTAAATTAACTTTCAAATTACCGGACAAGTTTGTATTATCAAATAAAACTACAAAAGCTCGCCGACTTGTGAGTATAATACTAACTCTTGTTTTGATCCTTGCACTAATTTCAGCTCTAATATATGGTTTATCCCTGCTTATACTAGGGGACCTGATGGTAGACGGAATAGGAGAGGCTATAAATAGTATTATTGATTATGTGAGATCTTACGAAACAGTTTTAGAAGGTTGGGCAAATAAGCTGCCGGATGGAGAGCTTTCCAATAAACTTCAAGAGTTTGCTCAAGCAGCTGTAACTTGGCTTGCAAATAATCTACATATGGACTATGTGATAAATTTCATAATGAATCTTGGTGGGGGAATCCTAAACCTGGCATTAGGCATTATAGTTTCTATATACTTGTTGTTTGACAAAGAATTATTTTTGGGCTATGTAACCCGCTTTACTGAACTTACTCTTCCTTCATCCATGGCTGCAGGTTTTTGGGGAACATTGGAAGATATAAACAAAGTGTTGTCTAGTTTTATTCGTGGAGCTTCTATTGATGCTGTTATTGTGGGGGTTATGTCCTCTGTAGCCTTATCATTGTTGGGGCTTGATTTTAGCGTCTTCATTGGTTTTTTTGCGGGAGTTAGCAATATCATACCTTACTTCGGCCCCATACTTGGTGCTATACCAGCATTTATAGTCGGCACATTTACCGAAGGCTTATGGCAGGGAGTATTGGCTGTAATAGTTTTAATCGTAATTCAGCAAATAGACTCCAACATAATATACCCCCGGGTTGTAGGTTCACAGACAGGTCTTCATCCCCTTTTCGTCCTACTTTCAGTTGCTTTCGCTGCCCATTTTGGTGGGATTATAGGAATGCTTCTTGCAGTTCCTGCTGCTGGAATAATAAGAGTTTTATTTATTAGATGGAGCGAATCCTTTGTAGCCAAAAAAAATAAAAATAGGCCTTCCATTTAGAAGGTCTATCCCTATGACTAACTATTAATAATTGTTCCCGTCTTTCCCGACAGAGCCGTAAGACCTTTATCTAATGAAGTAATTATAGTTTTCTTGTCAGTCCCACTATTCGCGAATTTGATAGCAGCCCTTATCTTTGGTAGCATGCTACCTTTGGCGAAATGCCCCTCTTGTATATACTTTTCTGCTGACTCAACTGTAATTTTATCAAGTTTTTCCTGGTTTGTCTTATTATAATTAAGCGAGACTTTTTCAACTTCTGTAAGAATCAATAGAATGTCGGCATCAATCAATTCAGCTAGCAGCTCCGCTGCATAATCCTTATCAATTACCGCTGCCACTCCCTCTAAGCTTTCATCGTTTTTGCGAATTACGGGAATGCCTCCACCACCACATGCAACTACCACAGCCTTCTCAAACAATGATCGAATTGCTGTGATCTCTACTATATCTACGGGTATAGGGGATGCAACCACCCGGCGGTATCCTCTACCAGCATCTTCTATCATAGTGTATCCTGACTCTTTGGATATTTCTTCCGCTTCTTCTTTGGAGCAAAAAGGGCCTATAGGTTTTGTGGGAACTTTAAAACATGGATCCCTCTCCTCAACAACCACTTGAGTTGCTAGGGTGACCACCGGAACATCCCAGCCCCTCTTCTTCAACTCCTCTCCCAAGGCTTGCTGTATATGATAGCCTATGTAGCCTTGAGACATGGCTCCACACACATCAAAAGGCATAGGGGGTGTAAGGTCCTTTGCCGCTTCAGAAGCTAGAACAATCCTTCCCACCTGAGGTCCATTACCATGTACTATAACTATTTCATAACCCATTTCTTTTATATCCGCTAGATGTTTGCAGGTCTTTTTTACCATTTCGAGCTGAGCTTCAGAGGTGGCCGGCTGCTCCTTTGACTGCAAAGCATTGCCTCCTAAAGCTATAACTACTCTTTTACCATTACCATACATTTATCTACCCCTTATTGACCTTCTTCATCTGAGCCTAAGGTAGCTACCATTACGGCTTTTATAGTGTGCATCCTATTCTCTGCTTCATCAAACACTTTAGAATGTGAGGAACGGAAAACTTCATCTGTAACTTCTCGGATATCATAACCCAATTCCATTTGAGTTTTAGCCATAGTAGTCTCAAAATCATGGTATGAAGGAAGGCAATGGAAGAACATTACCTCATCATTTTCTGTTGCTCTTAACAAATCCATAGTGATCCTATATGGTGATAACAGCCTTACCCTCTCGGGTATTTTATACTCTTCTCCCATAGACGCCCATACATCGCTATAAATAACGTCAGCACCTTTAAGGCATTCTGGATTATCGGTAATTTCCACCTTTCCATTGTATTTCTTGCAAAGTTTATCTACTTTTTCCAAAATGTCGGGATTTATTTGTTCTACCAATTCTTTGGGACCATAAGCCACGTAATGCATCCCCATCATTGCAGCCCCATACATCCATGCATAACTCATGTTATTTCGAATATCTCCACAAAACACTAGCTTTATTTGATCTAAAGGTTTATCAGTTTGTTCCTCTATTGTCATAATATCTGCAAGGATTTGGGTAGGATGGTCGATGTCTGTCAGTCCATTCCAAACAGGAAGCTCAGAAAATTTCGCTAGATCTTCAACAGTCTTTTGTTTGAATCCTCGATATCCGATAGCGTCATAATAACGTCCCAAAACTCTGGCCGTATCTTCTATGGATTCCTTACAAGGCATTTGTGAGGTAAACTCATCTTTAAAAGTAATGTTTCCGCCTTCATCTAAACAGGCTACCTCAAAGGCGCTTCTTGTCCTTGTGGATGTCTTTTCAAAAAGTAAAACAACATTTTTGCCTTTAAGTCTTTCGTGACGAACGCCTTCTTTTTTTTCTCTTTTTAGAGTATGTGATAAATCTAAAAGATATCTAATCTCCTCTGGAGTAAAATCTAATAAAGTGAGAACGCTCCTGTTTTTTAGGCTAATTGCCATAATAAATCCCCCTATTCCTTCTTTTGTTTGTTATAATACACAAAATATATCACCTTCATAAAAAAGTGTCAAGAATTTAACCCATCTTTTCTTAAATTAATTTTTAGTTTTTTGCCATAAGTATCTCAAAAAAATATAACCCTAAATCTATAAAAAAGAATTAGGGTTGAATTCATTAGGATAAAAACTATTTCCCTTGGATATCTGGTTTTTCACCATGAAATTGAAAGTAGGTAACTTCTATTCTACCATTATATAATTTTCTTCTTCTATCAGCAAGCCGACCCATAATTGTTTCTTCTGCGCTCTTATCACTTGTAATCAAAAACAAAGACCATGTTTTATTTTCTGCCATAAAGTTTTTTATCCCCTGATACACTCTTTGGATTGATTTTTGGTCTCCTATTCGTTCTCCATAAGGAGGATTAGTAATTATTACACCACTTTTATCTTCAGTGCGTAAGCTGTTAACGTCCTTTACAGAGAAATTAATGGCGAAATCTACCCCTGCCTCAATGGCATTTTCTTTTGCGATTTCTATGGCTTTAGGGTCATTGTCCGACCCGTAAATTTCCAAATCCTTTTGTAGAATTCCATCAAAAGCTAACTTCCTTTCTTCTTTCCAGTATTCCGTTGGAATGGTATGCCATGATTCTGCAGCAAATCTACGATTCAAACCTGGTGGAATATTTAAGCCAATCATGGCTGCTTCTATGGGAATGGTTCCTGACCCGCAGCATGGATCCACAAGTATTCTTCCTGCTTTCCAAAATGATAATTGAACCATAGCCGCAGCCAAGGTTTCTTTTATGGGGGCTTCGCCTTCCGCCAATCTATAGCCTCTTTTATGTAAGCCTGAGCCGGAACTATCAAGGGTTAATGTTACTCGGTCCTTTAAAATAGTTATCTTTACAGTATGATCTGCCCCGGTCTCTTCAAAGCGATCAGTAGCGTAGGTTTCTTTTAATCTTTCAACAATAGCTTTTTTAACAATTGCTTGGCAACTTGGGACACTATGGAGCTTGGATTTTACAGAAGTACCAACAACAGTAAATTTTCCGTCTAAAGGAATCCATTCTTCCCAGCTCAATCCTTTTGCTTGTTGAAATAATTCTTCAAATTCCAAAGCTTGGAACTCGGCCATCTTTACTAGTACTCTATCTGCAGAGCGTAGCCATAAATTACTCCTTACTAAGGCTCTTTCATCTCCTAGGTATGTGATTTTACCATCCTCAGAACGTAGAACTTTATACCCCAGAGCTTCGACCTCCCGTCTTACCACAGCTTCTAAACCAAATGTGGAAGTCGCTATCAGTTCTAATTTCATTTCCCACCGCTTTCTATTTATTCATTTACATCCATTTCATCTATGGATTTTTTTTCTTCATAGGCTTTAAGCAGTTTCGTTAACTTTGATGTATCACCTATCAAAATCCCACCACTGAATTTACCATCAACAAAATAGTATTTCCTATAAATTATTTTATCTTCATCAAGATATTCCTTGCTTTCATAAGAGACACCTTCTTCGGTCCCGTGATCTCCTACAGAAAATACTGCCGTCCCAAAACCAGCAAAACTAACCGAAGGAACGGTACCTTTATACGAAGCTTCATCTCCCGTTGCGTTTCTGGCTGCAATTTTTGCCATATTAATTGCTTGGGGCCATATAGCATAATTGATTCCTTCAAAGCGAGCGCAGTCTCCTGCAGCGAAAACATCAGTTATTCCAGTTTCCATTTTATCGTTTACTACAATACCCTTGCTTACTTCTGCTCCAGCGTCTTCTGCGAGTTTTGTGTTTTCTCGTACCCCTGCTGAAATAATTACAATATCAGCGGGAATTATTTCGCCTTTTTCTATTATTACCCCTGTAACCTTTTCTTCACCTTGAATGCCAATTATATCAACTCCCGTTTTAGTTTTGGCACCCTTTGATAAGATTGCCTTCTCTAGAAGACGGGAACCTTCCGCGTCTAATTGCTTGCCCATAATGATCTTTGACCGCTGTATTATAGTAACATCTAGGCCCATCTTGTTAAGCTCTGAGGCTGCTTCCAAGCCCAGTACTCCTGCTCCTATTACAGCTGCCTTTTTGCCAGACTCTTTTATATAATCTTTTACATCCTCTACGTCCTTTAAAGACCTTAGAACGAATACACCCTTTTTGTCCAAGCCTTCTAGGGGAGGGATGGAACTTTCGGCACCGGTAGTCAAAATTAATTTATCATATTCCTTTGTACTTCCATCACTTAACTTTATTGTTTTAGTCTCAGGTTCTATAGAAACAACTTCTTTATTTAATGATATGTTGATCTTGTTCTCTAAATACCAAGAATAGTCTCTAATAAAAAACCCCTTCATATTGATGGCTCTCATTATACCTTTAGTCAACATAGGTCTATTATATCCGATAACATCTTCTTTAGATACTATTTCGATATATGCCGTGGCGTTTCTCTTCCGTATTTCATCTGCAGCAATGGTTCCTGCAGGACCTCCCCCAACAATGATAAAGCGTTCCTTAGTGTCCTTTTTATAAGGACTATCATCTTTGGTAACTTCGATGAACTTGTCTTCCCCAACTCCACATACAGGGCATTCTTCAGGAGGGAACTCCCTATTCATAACTTCACCGCACACAGTGCATTTCCAAGATTTTTTTATTTTCGACATTTTTATCCTCCCTATTATTCATACATCAGAACAAATCATTTTATACCCCTTATAGATATCATTTAACCAAGTAAAGATAGATGCATTAGTGGTTTTTAGTATTTACTTAAGCTATAATAAAATATACATAAAAACTAGGAGGTTTAAGATGATATTTTTTAGAAGTGACTACAGTTCTGGTGCACACCCACAAATTTTAGAAGCATTGCAAAAAACTAATATGGATCATACTGATGGATATGGGGAGGATCATTTTACCCAGGAAGCCCAATCTTTGATAAAGTCCCGAATAGGCCGGGAAGACGTAGATGTTCATTTCATGGTGGGAGGAACACAAACAAACCTCACTGCCATCTCATCTTTTTTAAGACCTCATGAAGCGGTGGTTTCACCTAAGACAGGGCATATCTGCGTTCATGAAACTGGTGCAATAGAAGCAACTGGTCATAAAATAATCCACCTGCCTTCTGAAGATGGTAAAATTACGCCAGACCAAATAGATCAATGCATCATAGAACACGAAGACGAACACATGGTGCTGCCTAAGTTGCTTTATATTTCAAATTCAACAGAAATAGGAACCATATATTCAAAAAAAGAGTTAGCGGCTTTAAGGGAAACTTTAGACAATCACAAAATGTACTTATATATGGACGGAGCTCGCCTAGGATCAGCCCTTACTTGCGAAGAAAATACAGATCTTGCATTGGAAGACCTCCCCCAGCTTTGTGACGCTTTTTATATAGGTGGAACCAAAAACGGTTTTTTGTTCGGAGAAGCTCTTATTATAGTAAACCCCAATCTAAAAGAAGATTTTCGATATATTCTCAAGCAAAAAGGAGGTTTGTTGGCAAAGGGAAGGCTTCTAGGATTGCAGTTTAAAGTAATGTTCGAAAATAATTTATATTTTGAACTTGCAAAGAAAACCAATGACTTAGCTTCAGCCCTTAGAAAGGGGATTAAAAAGAAGGGATACGAATTTTTGGTAGACTCTCCCACCAACCAAGTGTTTCCAATATTCCCAAATGCTTTGGTAGAAGCACTAGAAAAAGATTATTTTTTCTATCGTTGGCGTCCCTATGACAATGACAATACGGTGGTAAGATTAGTTACTTCTTTTACTTCCACAGAAGAAGATATCAATAGGTTTTTAAAAGATTTGCATATAAAATAAGTCGATTTATTTCCGCTATTGTATTAGCCCATAGCGGATTTTCCATGTTAATATTCTTACTACAGAATCGTCGATATATTCAATATGTAAGCTTCCATTTTTTACGGCTTCCAGAACCGCCATCCTTTCGGTTTCATAGTTTGTAGCCCAAATCATATTATTTCCTGCTTTTAGTGCCGTAACTGCTTTGGCTTGCCCCTGGGAGTATTCATCAAAAATCGGATTTAATAGATCGCTAATGATTATAACTCCTTCAAATCCCAATTCTTTTCTTAAATGTTCATGCCAAGGTCTTGAAAGAGAAATAGGGCGAGAAATATCTACACTTTCGTTTCCCGAAACTATTCCGTTGCTCATCATTACTGCTGGAGCTCCCATATAACAACCCATTAAAAAAGCTTCTGTATTATTGCCCGTGTAGTATCTAAGAACAGCACTCATTCCTATATCATCATAAAGCAATGTTAGAAGTCTTATATATTCCGATGTGAGATCAGTATCCTGGCCAAGAGTTTGGTCATAAAGGCTTACAGCTGGAGATGTAACAATATTGGTAATAGGGCCAAAGTTCATATTTAAGCCCATCCCCTTTAAAAAAAGTAACTTTTCTTCTTCTTGGGCCATCACCGCATCCATTCCGCCCTCCTCAAAAAGAGCCCTAGGAAGTTTATAAGGTGTTGATCTAAATAAAGGCCATTTCGAAACCGCTACAAATCCCTCCCCTTCTTCTGCAACAGCTTGAAAAGGCTTTATCTCACCTGTATTCCTAACATCTCGGAAAATGTTTGTGGCATCATTTGGGTTTGTACTTCCAAAAAAATCTCCTGTATATATAAATCCCCCTAAGTGGTGGTTGACTAATCGATTTAGATCTTCCCCGTCGTTACGATATGGTGTAATAAATAATTGTCCCACCTTTTCCTCTATTGTCATGGTCTTGGCAATTTCTAGAGCCCTCTCTGAGCTTCCTATAACAACACCTCCACGATAAGGATTAATTGGTTCAGGATCTTTTGTTTCTTGATAGAGTAGGTAACTCCCTATTAACACTGCCAGGATTAATAGCAGGGCTACAAAAATAATAATTTTATAGCGGACAACTCTTTTTTCACGATTCTTTTGTTCTTCAATTTTTTCCAAAAGGCACCTCCCAGTACATTTCTATTTATGGCTATTATTTTATCATTTTTATAAGACTTTGTGTGTTCAATAAGTAAAATTCCTCATGCTTATGCTATAATTATTAAAAGCAAAGGAGGGGAAACCCATGAAGAAAATATCTTTTAACCCTGGAACCTTATTGGCTCCACTTCCCGTAGTAATGGCCTCATTAGGAACAAAGCCAGAAAATTATAATATTATTACCATAGCTTGGACTGGCATAATTAACTCTGAGCCAGCAATGACATATCTATCTATAAGAAAATCTCGTCATTCTCATTCACTGCTTGTTAAAAGCAAAGATTATGTTATTAACCTTCCAACAGAAGATTTAGCTTTTGCCACTGATTTTTGTGGCGTTCGATCAGGAAAAGACTTCGATAAATTTAAAACTCAAAAACTCACACCTATCCCTGCCGAAATAGTTAAGGCTCCTATGATTAAGGAATGTCCTATTAATATAGAGTGCCGGGTAGTTGATATTATATCCTATCCCTCCCACGACATGTTTGTATCAGAAATATTGAAGGTACATGCAGACGAAAGTCTCATGGACGAAAAAGGCCGGCTTCAATTTGAAAAAGCCAAGCTTATAAGCTATGTCCATGGAGAATATTACGGTCTTAAGGCAAGAAGGCTAGGAACATTCGGATATTCAGTTATGAAAGCAAAGGCACGAAAACGTAGGGCTGCGGAATATAAAAGAAGGAAATAAACATCCCATGAATTCTTCCCTATAAAGAGCCCAGCTCTTTTATTCCGTATTCTTTCAAATAGCTTTCTATTTTATTTATTAATTCCTTAGAGTATTCTGGGTGTTTGTTTTCTCTTTTATCTCGCATTATTTCTAAAATATCACTTATTGTTACCATAGAAAGAATCGAGATTCCATACTCCTCCTGTATTTCTTGAACTGCAGACTTACCTTTTTTACCTTTTTCCAAACGGTCAACAGAAACAACTACAGCTTCTATCCTTACATCATTTTGCTCTTTTAAGAATGGGATAATTTCTCTTAAGGCGGTTCCTGCGGTAATAACATCTTCTACAATCAATATGGATTGACCCGGTTGAAAAGCATGGCCTACTAGCAAACCCTTTTCTCCATGGTCTTTATCTTCTTTCCTATTAAATGAGTAAGGCACATCAATGCCAAAGTCTTCATATAAGGCCGTGGAGGTTGCAACAACTAAGGGTATCCCTTTGTAGGCAGGACCAAAAAGACATATGTTGCCACTACTAAGAAGGTCTGAAGGCAATTGTTCTTTTATAAGTTTAGCATAATATCTTCCTAATGTTGATATTTTCTCTCCAGACGAATAATTACCCGTATTAATAAAATAAGGGCTCGTCCTACCACTCTTAGTCTTAAAGTTTCCAAATTTTAGTACCTCTGAATCTATCATAAAGTTGATAAAATCCTCTTTAAACATTCTATCCATAGTATCTCTCTCTTTCATTTATGAAGCCTTTATGTATTTCATCTATTGATTTATATCCTTCTTCTTCCATGAAGGATCTCAATTGATTTAAGATGTTTATAGGTGCTGTTGGATTAACAAGTGCTGCAGTACCAATCGAAACTGCCTGAGCTCCCGCCATAAGGAACTCAACTGCGTCAACTCCTGAGCTAATTCCTCCTCCTCCTATAATGGGGATCTTAACGGCTTTACTTACTTGATAAACCATTCTTACAGCAATAGGCATAATACAGGGCCCTGATAAGCCTCCAAGTTCCTTGGCAAGAACAGGTCTCTTCCTTCGAACGTCTATTTTCATTCCCAGAACTGTATTAATCATGGAAATACCGTCAGCTCCCTCGTCCTCTACAGCTTTTGCAATTTCAACAATGTCAGTGACATTTGGGGTTAACTTAACAAATAGTGGTTTTTTAGTTGTTTGACGAACTGCTTTCGTAATTGTTGCTGCCATTTTAGGATCAACTCCGAAGGACATCCCCCCCTTATCCACATTTGGACAAGAAATATTTATTTCAATAATATCAGCTTTTGTATGATTTAATTTCCTTACAACATCCAAATAATCATTTATGGATGTTCCTACAACATTAACTATAACAACCACATTTTCTTTTTCTAGCATCTTTAATTCACCAGGAATAAAAGAATCCACTCCTGGATTTTGAAGTCCTACACTGTTTAACATACCCCCATAAGTTTCTGCAATTCGCGGAGTACTATTCCCTTTCCAGGGATTAGGCGCTACACCTTTAGTAGTAACTGCGCCAAGTCTTTGGATATCATAAAAACTGCTACTGTCTTGGTAGGTAAAGGTTCCTGATGCTGTCACAATTGGATTTTTTAGTTCAACATTTCCCAACTTTATAGTTAAATCAATATTATTCATCCCAAACCACCTGACTTCCTTGAAATACCGGCCCGTCTTTACAAACCCTTTTATTCACCGGTTCAGGATCATTAATTGTTACCACACAGCCCAAACAAGCGCCGTAACCACAGCCCATTCGCTCTTCTAAAGATACCTGTAAATCAATATTTTTCGAAGCACAATAATTATTCACTTCTTTTAACATGATTTTAGGCCCACAGGCAAAGCACTGGTCAAAATCAAGGTTAGTACTTTTAAGTAATTCTATAACATTACCTCTAAAACCTCGCTCCCCCGTCTCCATGGCAAGAAATACATTGTCACAACATTCATTCATGTCTTGGACTAAAAAATCCTGATTCCTAAACCCCAGAAGTGCAGTAATCTCACAGTTTAATTGCCTTAATCTACTGGCAAGGGCTACCATTGAAGGAATCCCAGTTCCACCACCAATAAGTAGCACTCTTTTATCTGTAGGGCAAGAGTATCCGTTTCCTAATGGTGTCGATATTCTTATCTGCTGACTGTTTTTCATTTTCATCATTCTCTGTGTGCCTATACCTACAACTTTATACACCAAATGAAGTTTTCCTTTACTCAGTTCACAAATGCTAATTGGTCTAGGTAATAAAGTGTCTTTTTCATCTAAATATAAATTGACGAATTGACCAGGCACCATATTTTGAAATGAAGATATCTCATGAGAAATGTCTAAAACCATTCGGTAGATATCCTGTGCAATATTATCATTACTTAATAAAGAAGCATAGATAATTTTGGATTTATCCATAAATTACCTCCCTTAAATCTCTTCTCATGTTTAAAGCTGCTTCCAATGCAGCTTCGGCAAATTGATCCCATCTAAACTTGTTATTACCTTTATAAGCCCCTATAATTCCTCTTGAAGAATTAATAACTACACCTCTTTTATCCTTATCAAAAAAACCTTTCACAAATTCACCCTTGGCTCCTTGAGCTCCATAACCTGGCACTAAAAAGAAAACACCTGGCATTCTTTTTCTTAGAGATGCACCCTCATCTTTGTGAGTGGCGCCTACAACAGCACCTACACGGCTATATCCAAAAACCCCTTTTACTTGTGAACCCCAATCGCAAACATAATCAGCAATTAGCTCATATACTTTATTGTCGCCAATCTGAAGGTCTTGAATATCTTTGCTAGAAGGGTTGCTGGTTTTTACTAGAACAAATATCCCCTTTTTTGTAGCCTTACATTTTTCTACAAATGGAGTTATACCATCTGTTCCAAAGTAAGGATTCACAGTTATCCAGTCTTCCTGCCAAGGGTCAAGAAGTGCGCCAGCAACATCTACATTACCCAAGTGCCCGGAATACGCAGCAGCTGTAGATGAAATATCCCCTCTTTTGATATCTCCAATACAGATTAAGCCTTTTTCTCGTGCGTATCTTATGGACTTTATATAAGCCTTTATCCCTTCTATACCATATTCCTCATACATGGCAATTTGCAGCTTTACAGCTGGAACAACATCATGGATCGCATCAATTATTTCCATATTAAATTGCCAAAAACTCTGGGCTACAGCTTCTAAAGGGTTTTGATAGAGCTCCAAGTTTTTTTCCAGCAATTCTTCTGGTATTAATTCTAAGGTGGGATCTAGACCCACCACTGAAGGATTTCTTTTGGCTTCTATTTCTTTGATTAAGTGATCGATCATATATTCCCCTTTCTTTCTGTTAACTTTTTGTTGTTATAGACCACAGAGCCGTCCACAAGAGTCATCATTACTTTAGCACAAACCACGCTTCCATCAAATGGTGTGTTATGGCTTTTGGATTTAAATTCACTTCTCTGTATTGAGTATTTCTCTTGGCATTGGAATATTGTTATGTCTGCTGGACTTCCCGGAATCAATGTTCCTCTATCTATTCCCAAAATCTTAGCGGGACCCAAAGCCATTCTATCTACTAATTGTAAAGTCGATAAAATCCCTGTCTCTACAAGCTCCTTATAACAAATAGGAAGAGCGGTTTCCAAACCGATTACCCCCATTAAGGCATTCTCGTAAGGCCCCTCTTTTTCGGCGGAACTATGAGGGGCGTGATCAGTGGCAATTACTTGAATAGAGCCATTTCCCAGGCCTTCACGTATAGCATCTCTATCTTCAGGGCTTCTCAAAGGTGGATTCATTTTAAAATTGCCATCTTCTTCATTTTCATTTTTCACCAATGAGAGATGATGAGGAGTAGCTTCACAAGTTATATTCATCCCTCTTCGTCTAGCATTTTCTATGGCCTCTAAGCTCTTCTTTGTACTAATGTGACAAAAATGTAGTTGACAGGGCTGTTCTTGAACTAATTTTATATCTCTCATAATACCCTCCAACTCTCCCTCAGAAGATTCGGGATTAACTCCCCCTTCTGCGTGAGAAAAAATGGGGAGATTAAGCTTACTCGCCTCTACCATAGCTGCCAAGTATAACCTCTCATCTTCGACGCTTTTGCCGTCTTCACTTAAAGCACAAATTCCTTTTCCTGTTAATTCTTTACATCGGGTATCATATTTAACCATTGATTCAATGCCAGCCAGTTCCTCACCCAATTGCCCTTGAGAAATTGCTCCTAAGGCAAGTACATTAACACTTCGGCATTCTTTTGCTTTTCTATCTATATATCCAAGTACTTTTTCATTATCTATAACTGGATTTGTGTTCGGCATACAACAGATGGTTGTGAATCCTCCTCTGGCTGCGGCTTCACATCCTGAGTATATATCTTCTTTATATGTTTCTCCAGGATCTCTCAAATGAACATGGAGATCAATAAATCCCGGGGATACAAAACACCCTGTCGCATCAATATAGTTATCATAATCTTGAGTGAAGCCCCCTAAAAAATCCATTCCAAGAATTTTCCCATCTTGAATCCATAAGTCTCCTACTCTATCAATGTTCTGACTAGGGTCTATAATTCTGCCATTAGCGATGCACCATTTCATTTTCCCAGTCTCCTTTCAATATTATAAGTTCGTCACAATATTCGCATCGATATTCAGCCTGTTCTTCGTCTACTAAAGAAAATAGGTGGGTAATCCCTGGCTCAACAGTGGTAACACATCGCGGGTTTTTACACTTCACTACATTTACTACCCTCTTTGGAAGAGAGAGATTCACCTTTTCACTTATATGCCCATTGATTATATAAGCCACCGTAGCTTGGGGGTCGATTAAGCCTAATGCCGTTAAATCTACGTCCATTTTATTCTCAATCTTAACCAAATCTTTACGCCCATACTTCTTGCTTGAGGCGTTCATAATTAGGGCCACAGGACTTTCTTCAAGGTTAATATCTAATAGCGATAAAACCTTAAGGCCATTACCTGCAGTTAAATGATCTATAACGATTCCATTGTTAATGCTATCTACAATCATAGCCTTGCCTCCTCAAATTCTAGCCCCAATAGGGCAACAATAAGTGCCATCCTTATGTACATGCCATATTTAGCTTGCTTAAAATAAAGAGCTCTTGGATCCAAGTCTACCTCTGGTGATATCTCATTAACACGAGGTAATGGATGAAGAACAGATAAATCAGATTTGGCTAATTTCATTTTATGTGAGTCTAAAATATAGGTATCTTTGAGTCTCACATAATCTTGTTCATTAAAAAACCTTTCCTTTTGAACTCTTGTCATATATAAAACGTCCAGCATTGGAAGGGCTTCTTGTAAACTCTCCATCTCTATTGTTTCGATATTATTCTTTTTCAATACTTCTTTTTTAATATAATCTGGAATTCTTAACTCTAAAGGAGAAATCAATATTATCTTTATATTTTCGTAGCGAGCCATTGCCTTACATAGGGAGTGAACGGTGCGCCCAAATTTCAAGTCTCCACAAACTCCAACTACTAAATTATCTAATCTTCCCTTCTCTTCACGAATAGTCAAAAGATCAGTAAGTGTTTGGGTAGGATGTTGATGTCCACCGTCTCCAGCGTTTATTAAGGGAATATCGATTCCTTTTAAAGCCACCCTTGGGGCTCCTTCATTTGGATGCCTCATGACTAGAATATCACTGTAACATGAAACGGTTTTAATCGTGTCCGATATGCTCTCCCCCTTTGCTACGGAGCTAGAAGCAGCTTCAGAAAATCCCAGAACTTTTCCTCCTAAGCGCATCATGGCTGACTCAAAACTTAATCTAGTTCGTGTGCTTGGTTCAAAAAATAAACTTCCTAACAAACGATTATCAGCTAGCCTCTGAAAACTTTCAGGATTTTTTATTATCAAATTTGCCAAGTCAAGTAAGGCACCCGTTTCATTTACATCAAAGTCTAGTGGTTCTAATAAACTTCTTCCTCTTAATCCATTTAATACCTTATTATCCATAGATTCCCCCCCTTTTGTACATAAAAAAACTCTTCCAAAGAAGAGAAAATGAAAAAAAGAATGATTGTTTTGTGGAAAAGAGAAAGATATCCGGCCATTTATTTTCTTTTAATAAACCCCTCACCAAAAAATCACTTCCTTCCATTATGTTTTTGGGCCCCTGCCCAAATCTTCAATATATTATCACAGGTCATCCCCCCTGTCAATAGATAGAATACCAGATTTTTTTCGTAAAAAAGTAGCTAAGAGGGATAATGTAAAGAAGAACACTGTAGGGAATAGCTTCAGGGCCAACTCCTAATATCCCCAATGGCACTGTACAGGCAATTGACCAGGGAATAACTCCTGACAATGTAATTACAGAATTCTCAATATCAATTGCAAGGTTCTCAGAACTTGCTCCTTTAGCTTTGTAGACTTGTCCAAGAATTTGTGCGTTTAAAATTGTAGCTACAGTCTGGTTGCAAAATACAGCAACACTTAACAAGCTCGCAACTACTTGGGTTGGGAAAAGACCAATGTAGTTTGCCAGGTTAGCAATTTTATCCTGAGCTTCTCTTAACATTCCCGTACCATCAAAAATTCCTGCATAGGTACAAGAAATATACACAATTATAATAACCTCGATCATAGATATAAGTCCTCCACCTGCCATAACTTCTCCCAACGTGGAAGACTCAGGATGGTAGCCCAGGATACAGGTTATTACCACTTCTCCAAATGCCCCTTTTTGTAAAAAAATAGTTTCAAAAAATGAAATAATTATGCTTACCGTCATAGCGTGTGTAACCTTTACACGAAAAAGTGGCAGCAATAAAATTGCTACTGCAGGTAAACAAACAAGCCATGAAAGATTAAAGCTTCCATTAAGAGCATCAAGAACATCAGTGTTTACATTTTCTATTGGGTTAAGTATGGAAAGTATGAAATAAATACCTAAAGTTATAATGGTGGGTATAATTCCTGTTAATAGCATCATCTTGACATTGGCGTACAAATCAGTAAAAGTAACAGCAGCCACAAGAGAAGCACTTGATGACGCAGGAGAACAGCGGTCTCCAAAATATGCACCGGACATAATAGCTCCTGCCGTTACGGCTTCACTAACCCCACCGCTTTGAGCCAAAACCATTAGCAAAACTCCAGCTGTACCGGCAATCCCAAAACTTGTTCCCAAGGCAAAGGATAGTATAAGAGTAATCAAAAAAGTAATCACTATAAATAATGATGGAGTTATCATGGAAATCCCATAATATACAAAAAAAGAAATAGTTCCCGATGCTCTCCATAACGCAGTGAGGAGACCTATAAGTACCAAGATTTTAAGAACTACAAAAGAGGTTTTCCCTCCCAGGTAGACCATTTTCATCAGATCCTTAAAAGGAAATTTACGATGAAGCCCCGTCAAAACGAAAACCATCAAGCCAACAAACAGAGCAATGGCCATAGACCATCCAAATGTAAGTGTAAATATAAGGCTAAGGATAAAAACAAGGAATGCAGCTATAAGATCCATTAAATACTTATCTCCATGAAAAACCTTATTTAGGTAATGTTATTTCTTTATTCTCTGGGGATTCCCGGTAAAGAATAAATTTGTGTCCTATAACTTGAACTACGTCTGCATTTAGTGTTTCTGCTATCTCATTAGCCACCTCTTTTATTTCCAATTCACAACCATCTTGAAGTTTAACCTTAATCAATTCTCTCAGTTCAAGATTAGTGTCAACTTCTTTTATAACATTATCCGTTAGTCCACCTTTTCCCAAAAACACCAGAGGCTCCAATTTGTGACCTAGAGCTCTTAAAAAACTTCTTTGTTTGCTTGTTAGCATCTTATCTCCCTTATTTATTCATTATCGTTAATTCAAAAAAAGAGGTAGCCATCCGACTACCTCTTCATAGTATTCTATAATCGTTTCAAGATATATTCACTTGCAAGACTACTCAATGATCTCTACTACTACTCCAGATCCTACTGTTCTTCCACCTTCT
>CAYLIF010000021.1:0-27298 GCA_964383845.1 uncultured Oscillospiraceae bacterium | reverse complement strand
AGCATCCACGATACTTTTCTTTACTCTCGACGCATTTTCATGTTCGAATCATTCCAACTAAAACAATAAAATAACGAATCACCTATGGTAATTCGTTATTTTATGGTACCCCCGAGATGATTCGAACATCCGACGCACGGTTTAGGAAACCGACGCTCTATCCTCTGAGCTACGGGAGCAAGTCACTTTGATATATTATCACATGGTCTTTTGCTTATCAATGATTTTTCCTTGACCATTGCACTTTGAGGGTATCGGTTTTTAGTGAATCGTCATATGCTTTTTTTAGTACTTCAAAACCCGAATTGAAAAAAGTCTCTATAAGGGGTTCATTGGTGTCTGGTAATGTTGAGGTTAAGGCTCCATAGTAGTCTTGACAGTGATCCAATAATAGCTTTCCTATGGTTCGGTGATTCCCTCCTTTTTTAATAAAGGGACCTTCAAGAATAGCTTCCCCCTTAATTGCTATCATTCCAACAATCTCTTCATTTTCCGTATATAAGTAAACTCGATCTGTATGTAGGTATCTTTCTCGAACACTATCATATAGTTCATGCCAATAGGAATGGTCTAAATGGGGATACCAACGTATATTGTTTTGGAGCCAAAGTCCCATTATAGCGCCTATGTCATCAGGTCCGGATGCTCTAATTACAGGAAGTAGGAAAGAAATCCTTCTTCTCCTTTGGAAGATACGGGGATCTAAAAAACGATTAACCAGATAAGCAGTTAAAATTCCGAAAATAGTTTCTACTAGGCGCATTGTTCCATAAATAAGAGGAGGTTGATCCTTTTCACCAAGAAGTATCATTAGGAAAACCACCAAGCTTATAATTGTGCTGGCCTGGACCTTAAATACATTACATAGATAGATGATTAAGACAACATTGAAAATGGCTAAGATTGTTGCAAGAGTGAAGCCGGATTCAACAAGGAACATTAAGGTTATGATTCCCAAGACAGAGCCGATAAATGTGCCAATAGTTCTTTCGATTCCTGTAGTGAGAGAGTTCTGATAGCTAGACTTCATGCATATTATTGCAGTTATTGAAGCTTGAATTCCATCGCTAATACCGATTATTTGGAATACAACTAAGCAAACGCCAACTGCAAATGCAGTTTTAATATTTCGCATCCCTATTTTGTATCTAGAGTCCATATTTACCAGCTCCTAGCTTGTAATCACTATAGTATTAACTTCATCTAATCTGTTAATATTCCCAAATTTGGATCTTCTAAAACGGTAGTACCTATAGATTCCTTTACTTACATTATAGAGTACAGGGATTTTAAAAGGAAGGGGAGAATATGGGTACTTTATTAGTATGCCAATATTCACCTATATTGGATTTTACTTGAGCATATGATAGTATTAAAGCAACAGAATATAGTCTATCAAGGAGGATAATCATGAATTTTGCGTTAACAGAAGAGCAGAGAGAATTTCAAAAGGAGATAAGAGAATTTGCACAAAAGGAGTTTGCATCTGGAGCCATACAAAGAGATGAGGATGAAAACTTCAAACCTATCTACGATGTATTTGTGGATAAAATGGGCCCTATGGGACTATTGGGCCTTACGATACCAAAGGAATACGGAGGACAGGGAAAAAGTCCCATATTTTTTGCCCTCGCCATGTTTGAGTTTTGTAGAGTAGAGGTATCAGTAGGTGCAGCCTTATCTGTGTGCTTGTCCATTGGATCATTCCCCCTTGTAAAATGGGGCACAGAAGATCAAAAGAAAAAATTCCTTCCACCATTAGCGGGAGGGAAAAAATTGTGTGCATTTGCCCTGACGGAGGATAATGCAGGAAGCGATTCAGCGATGCAAGAGACTACGGCAGAGCTTCAAGGAGATGAATATGTTCTTAACGGTAATAAAATATATATTACCAATGCAGGATATGCAGAAACATATATTGTTATCGCAATGACGGATAAGAGCAAGGGAACTAGAGGGATTAGTGCATTTGTTGTAGAGAAAGGCACACCAGGCTTTACCTTTGGAAAAGAGTTTAAAAAGATGGGCATAAGAGCAACAGCTCAAAAGGAGCTGATTTTTGAAAACTGTAGGATTCCCAAGGAAAACCTGATCGGCAAAGAGGGGGAAGGCTTTAAAATAGCAATGGCAACCCTAGATGTAGGTAGACTAGGAGTTGCAGGCCAAGGTGTTGGTGCAGCCATGGGAGCCTTTGATTTAGCAGCCAAGCATGCAAAGGAAAGAGTTCAGTTTGGTAAAGCGATTTCGGCAAACCAAGGAATCTCTTTTATGCTGGCAGAAATGGCAACAAAGATTGAGCTTGCAAAGATGATGACACTTAAAACAGCATGGTTAATGCAAGAGGGACTTCCATATACCAAAGAAGCTGCTATGGCTAAATTGTTTGCAACAGACACTGCCATGGAGGTAACCACTAATTCGGTGCAAATCCTAGGGGGTAAAGGGTTTTTAAGAGATAATGAGACGGAACGCTTTATGAGAGATTCAAAGATCCTGCAAATATATGAAGGAACCAATGAAATTCAGAAAATGATAATTGCAGCTAGCGTGCTTAAGGATTATTAGGAGAGTTTGGAGAGTATAGATTTAAGGCTAAGTACATAAGCTTTATAAAAGCTATAAGAAATATAAGTTTAATCGGGTTAAGTATAAAGGGAGATTTGAACTTTGGAAATGATTATTTTGGGGTTAGGCGTTGTTCTTCCCCTATTTGTTGTGATGTCTGTAGGCTATCTGGCCAGAATAATAAGGCTAATAGATGATAGTGGTGTTGGTGTGGTAAATCGCCTGGTTTTTTGGATTTTTTTGCCGGCAATTCTTTTTGTAAGTGTTTATGAAACCAACCTTCAAGAAGTATTCAATCTTCCCTTAATAATTTTCTCGACACTAGGCACCACAGTGGTTTTTATAGTTTCATTTATAGTTGTACCAAAACTGGTAAAGAAGAGAGACCGCTGTGGAGTAATTATTCAAGGACTGATTCGTGGTAATGAAGTGTATTTTGGATTTCCCATTGTGGCATCCCTTATTGGCACACAATACCTTGGTTTAATGTCAATTGTGGTTGCCTTCGCTGTTATCTTTTATAATGGATATTCCATATTTGCCCTAGAGTATTTCAAAGGGGATACAGTAGACAAAACAGAAATTTTCAAAAACCTAATAACCAATCCATTTATCTTGGCAACATTAGCGGCCGTCTTAATGAACCTTGTTGGTATAGGAATACCCGAGGTTTTAATGACAGGAGTCCGTTCTCTGGCTGCAGTAGCCACACCCTTGGCCTTGTTTCTTTTGGGGGCATCCTTTAACTTTACTTCTACAAAGGGCTACTTAAAGGAAGTAATTTGGACAACTCTTTTTAGGCTAATTATTATTCCAGGAATAGTTATAGCTCTTAGTATATTGCTAGGTTTTTCAGCGGCAGAAACAGTTATCTTATTTGTAACTTTTGGAGTGCCAACTGCAGTAGCTAGTTACTCCATGGCTAGGCAACTTAATGCAGACTATGAACTAGCAAGTCAGATTGTTGTATATACATCTACATTTGCCATCATAACAGTTTTCTTATGGACCATTGTATTACAGTTGCTAGAAGTGATATAATTAAATCCACAAAAAACAGTCCATAATCAACAAGTCAGCTAGGAGTTTGTTATGAAAACCATAGGAATAATTGGAGGTATGGGTCCTTTGGCCACTGCCGATCTTTACACAAAAATTATTAATTTTACTGAGGCGGAGAAGGATCAAGAACATGTTCCAGTAATAATTGATAGTAATCCATTGATTCCTGATCGAACAGAATACATCTTGCATGGTGGGGAATCACCCTTGCCAGAAATCGTGAAATCAATCAGAAGGTTAGAAGCAGCAGGGTGTGATTTTCTAATTATGCCTTGTAACACTGCCCATCACATCATCAACGAAATTAAAGCAACCACTAAAATACCCTTTATAAATATGATGGAAGAAACAGTTAAGATTGTGGCTCAAGATTATCCTGGAGAGAAGGTAGGGCTCTTGGCTACTGATGGTACTGCAAAATCCGGAGCCTACCACAAGTATTTTCAAAAAGTAGATGTGGATGTAATCATTCCCATAGAACATCAAGAAGATGTTATGGACTATATTTATGATGGGGTAAAGACGGGGAACTTGGATAAGGATCTTAAGGGAATAGAAATGGCCATCAATGAGATGGAGGCTATGGGAGCAACAATATTCGTTTTAGGTTGTACCGAACTGTCAGCAGTATCAGAAAAAATCAGAACAATAAAAAAAGCTATACTGGACCCACTAGAGATTTTATCTGTGAGATCAATTAAAGAAGCTGGAGGAAAAGCAAAGGAGTTGAGAAAATGAAAATGTTAGCAGCCTTTCTGCTACCTCATCCCCCACTTATTATAGAAGAGGTAGGAAGAGGGCAAGAAAATAAGATCAAAAAAACAGTAGAGGCCTATGAAAAGGTAGGCCAAAAAATTCGAGAACTACGGCCAGAAACAATAATAATCATGTCCCCCCATTCAATTATGTATTCGGATTACTTTCACATTTCACCTGGCTCTTTTGCCCGCGGTGATTTTTCTCGTTTTGGGGCAGGAAAAAGCAGTTTTATTCAAGTTGAATATGATCAAGATTTTGCAAAGCTGATTTCTGAAAGGGCAATGGCCCAAGGAATAATGGCAGGTGACCAAGGTGAAAAAGACAAGGCTTTAGATCACGGAACTACTGTTCCACTTGCTCTTATCAAAGAGCATTACGAGGATTTTAAAGTTGTGCGAATAGGCATTTCAGGCCAATCAGTAGTTCAACATTATCGCTTAGGGAAAATTATTACGGAAGTCACAGAGGCCCTTGGCAGAAAAACAGTTTTCATTGCCAGCGGAGACATGTCTCACAAATTGCTAGAAGAAGGCCCTTACGGTTTTGCTCCTGAAGGCCCTGTCTTTGACAAAAAAATCCAAGAAATAGTGGCTAGCGGGAATTTCGCAGACCTTATGAATATTGGAAGTGATTTTTCTGAAGCGGCAGCAGAATGCGGATTTAAATCTTTAGTTACCCTAGCAGGAGTGCTGGATGGAAGGGATGTAGAATCACAAATGCTATCTTATGAAGGTCCATTTGGGGTAGGGTATTTAGTTGGAAGCTTTTTACCTTTGGAAGAAAACCCTAATAGACGTTTTGATGTGATTTTCGAAAAGGGTGAAAAACAACGTCTAGAAAAAGAACAGACCAAGGAAGACCCTTTCGTTCAATTGGCTCGAAGGTCCCTAGAAACAAAAATAAAAGAAAAACGTGAAATAGGCCTAGATGAAATTCCTCAAGAACTACTTACAGAAGAACTGACGAAAAAACAGGCAGGAGTTTTTGTTACCTTAAAAAAGCATGGTGAGCTAAGAGGTTGTATTGGCACAACCCTACCTATTCAAACTTCAATTGGAAAGGAAATCCTTCATAATGCCATAAGTGCAGGACTTGAGGATCCTAGATTTGAATCTGTTTCACTAGAAGAGTTACCCTATTTAGAATATAGCGTTGATGTCCTTGGGAACGCAGAGCCTGCAGCAACTATGGAAGATCTTGATCCTAAAGAATATGGAGTGATTGTGGAAAGTGGACACCGCAAGGGTTTGCTACTTCCCAACCTTGAAGGAATCGATACCCCAGAAAAGCAAGTCTCTATTGCACTTCAAAAGGCTGGAATCCAAGAAGGTTCTCCCTATACCATGAAAAAATTTAAAGTAAGTCGGTACAAATAGAGGGAAAGGACAAAAGGAGGGATCCATGAAAAGCATACAACAAAGAATAACTTGTGAGATTTGTCCAAAAAACTGTGTTCTTGGTCTTGACCAAGTAGGTTTTTGTGGTGGCAGAGGGAATGTGGATGGGGAAATAGTAGCTTTAAATTACGGAAGAATTGCGGCTATTGGCTTAGACCCAGTAGAAAAAAAACCTCTTTTTCGATTCCATCCAGGCAGCCATGTACTATCTGTGGGAAGCTATGGATGTAATTTACGGTGTCCTTTCTGCCAAAACAGTAGTTTGTCTATGGAATACCAAGATGAGTGGAGTGAGACCACGGGAAACTATTATTCGAAATACGAAACCATTATGCCAAATAAGCTAATAGATTTAGCCTTAGCTGCTAAAGACAAGGGAAATATTGGAATTGCCTATACCTACAACGAGCCTATAATAGGCTATGAGTATCTCTGGGACTGTGGGATCTTGGCAAGAGAGGCAGGACTTAAAAATATCTTGATTACCAATGGCTACTGTAATGAAAAACCATGGAAAGAACTTTTGCCATATATAGATGCCGTGAACATAGACGTAAAAGCTTTCTCTCAAGATTTTTATGATAAAGTGGGGGGAGAGTTAGAGGTTGTAATGAGAAATGCGGAATCAGCAGCAGAAGAATGTCATCTAGAAATAACCTGTCTTATAATCCCAGAAGAAAATGACGAAGCAGAAGAAATGGAAGCCCTATCAAGGTGGATAGCATCTATGAATCCCAAGATACCCTTACATATTTCTCGGTTTTTCCCACAGTATAAAATGAAAGATAAAGCTCCCACATCAAGGCAAACAATCGACTATCTTGCAGCTATTGCCAGTGAAAGATTAAAATACGTTTTTAAAGGTAATTATTAAGGGTAAAAGCAGAAGGGATTGTTCGGGAAAAGGTAAATTAATCATTGTAAATAAAGGGTTGATGCCTTAAGATATAAAGTATGAATATTTTGAATTTGCTTCCGGATATAATTTTGGTTTTAGTAATTGCCTTGTCCGTTATAACGGGCTATGCCAAGGGTTTCATAAGAACCTTTCTTCATGCCATTGGTTGGATTCTTTCAATGGTATTAGCCTTTGTGTGGTCTCCCAAAGTTCAACAGTGGCTACTGGCCAACACAAAGGTTTACGAGAACATAAAAGAAGCATTAACTGACAAGTTTGCTGATTCAGTACCTGGAACTGCAGCTACTTTTGACATATTTCCCAGTGCTCTATCCAAAGGTCTTGATACAGTTACAGGAAACGTTTCAGCCTTTATGGCAACTAGAATGGCAGACATAACATTTACACTACTAAGTTTTGTCTTGGTGATACTCGCCATCAAATTAGCTTTATATATTTTGGTTGGATTGCTTTCAAAGAAGAATAGACGTGGACTTACAGGAATGGTTGACGGAGCTTTGGGAGCTGTAGCAGGCTGTGTTACAGGAATTCTTTTATCCTATGTGCTATTAGCTTTATTGATTCCTTTAGCCGCCTTAACTAGTGCTGATTTAACCCAAATAATTAGCGCCGCCATAGACAAGTCTTTTATCGTTAAGGAGATGTATAACAACAATCTGGTTGTTATTGTATTTCAAAACTTCCTTAGCTCATCCACCCCTTTGTTAGCCAATAAATCAGCTCTATTATTTTTCTCTACTATGTATACAAACTCCTCGTAGGAGAAGTAAGGTCCATTCCAATCTAAGAATTGTTGATATAATTTACTTGGATCAATAGACTTACTGTTTAAATTAACATGGCCTTTAACACGGTAGAATGTTATGGAATGGTTATCTAAGTGAGCAAGGAGTTTTTCCCACAAATCTTGGTTTTCCACAGGCTTTCTGGCCTTGGTTTTCCAACCATTGCTTCTCCATTCTTTGTACCAACCTTTGCGGAAACACTCCACTAAATAAGAGCTATCAGAAAAAACCCTAATATTTTGATTGTCTCGTTTGATAGCTTCTAAAGCAGCTATCAGAGCTTGCATTTCCATTCGATTGTTAGTGGTATTGGCTTCGCTACCGTAAAGCTCCTTGCGAGCATCTCCAAATTCTAGAATAGCTCCCCATCCCCCAATATTTTCAGCGTTTTGATTACCGGAGCAGGCTCCGTCTGTATAGATGTTTAATGTTTTCATAGAACCATTTTACACAGAAACTACAATTGTTGCAAACACTTAGTGTAAAGCCACCTTAATTTCCCTGTAATGTACTTGTAACATGAATATGTTATAGTATAAAAAGTATGATAATATAAATAGATGAGGAAAAGATGAACAACACATTTTTGGAAAACAAAATCAACTGGAATAGGCTTCTGGCAATGCTAGTAATAGTAGCATTGATTTTTGTTGTGGCTTTCACATCCTCTACTGATAAAGCCTATGGAGCGGAAGACCCTGCAGTCACAGTTGTAAATCCATTGCACAATGCCACGGTATATGCCAATAGTATTTTAATCTCCATAAAGCTAACGGCTCCGGAAACCATCAAAATAAATGTCTACAAACAGGTAAAACATGATTCGGCTGGTAACCCTGTAACTCTTTCATTTACCGAGTGGGACAAGGTGCAAGAGGAATTAAAAGCCATCCAAGCAGGTAGTTCAGCAGCTGCTAGTCCTTCAATACAGGTTCTTCAAGGATGGGTAACAGAAACCGTAACCTTTACATCTACTAGTGATCTTGCATTCTTTACTAAAAAAGTTGAGAATCTTTCTACAGGTGTATATAAGATTAAAATAGATACTATAGATGCAGAAGACAAAGCAATCTATACAAAAGAACAAATAGTATTCGTAAAAGAAAAAGCAGCTCAGCCTGTAAAACCAAGTGTTTTTAAAAACTCACAACCAGGAACAGTTAGTTTCCTACAAAATCTATTAAAGTCTATTTTTGGGAAATAAATTCTTTCCTTAACTATTTGAGGAACGAAGATGATAGAAGCTAAGAAAAAACAAAAGAATATTGAATTCGCCAAAAGCGTTATAATTGTAGTATTGTTCTTGTCAACAATACTACTTTTGTATGGTTTTTGGTGGAACCTTAAACCTATTGATATCAACCTAGATAACTTTGTTAATCAAAATGACAGCTATAAAAGTTTTACTGCCCAAGAGGTAATTGCTCCAGGAATCATAGAAATTTCCCGGGGAGATGGAAGATATGGCGTAATTAACAGAGATACACGAAAATATTGGTGGAACCCAACAGGTCTATCTTTCTCAAGAGTTATAGGTGATTTTTTTTCTTCAGGCGATATCTTTGTTGAAAGTATAACAAAAGAACAGTACCAAGAGGTTCTTTCTAGCGAATCAATAAAAGTTGTTTTTGATTACGATTTACCCTTTAAGGAAACCCTTCAACTCTATAACATTTTTCAACCATCAGGAACCACAAGTATTGCTAATCTTTCTGAAATAGCATATAGCTTTGGAAGTATGGAGAGCCTATTTATTTATGATCGCAAACAAAGTAGCTATTATCGAATTGTTGGAGAAGGAGACTTTGCCCAAGCTAACAGCTTCATGCCTATATACAAAGATTTAACTGAAGCCGCCTATGTAGCCTACCCCCTTTATGAATTGGTGGGAGAAGAAACAGCAAATGGAACACTTGTGCCTTTACCAACGGAGTTCGCATACACTATAAGTACCTACAATAACGAAAGAAACATTGGTGGAAGCGCCTTTGAAAAGACCTTGGCAAAAACATTTTTTGGCGAAACTTTTGATTTTACTAGAGTAATAGAGGATGCAAAGGGTAGAGTAACCTATATGTATGGTTACGGAGAAAGAGTTTTTGTGGCAGAAAAAGATGGATCCTTTGGATACAAGAGAGAGAGCGGATCAAAAAAATTAGGATCAGATCTAGAATCTTTAGAAATGGCCTTGGATTTTATTGCTCTTCATGGAGGAAGCCAAAATGCTTTGGGAGAAACTGAAGACATAAGACTTTTTAAGGTGAAAAAAGAAGATGGGAAAATCCCGAAAATTACATTTTATTTTCAAATACAAAAGAGCTCAGCAATTTTATATGAAGAAGGAGCATCTTTTATAGTAGAATGTACTGGAGATACAGTTACAGCCTTCTCAAGGGATTTATTTATAGTAGAAAGCACCCAGGACAAGATTCTGTCAGCTGGAGAATACACTGCGGTAAACGTGCTTGCAAAGAATTATGAAGAAATGGCTCAAATCCTTAAAGACCAAGGGATTCTTGAATACGAAAAAGAAGAGGCCTTTCAACAACTTGTAGATGGAATAAAAGGGATTAGGCTTGTATTAACGAGGTTTGAGAAATCAGATGAAGGCCTAGGCAAGCTGGAAACTTGTTGGGGTTTTTCATTCCAGAAGAAGGGGAAGACCCTGGAATTTTACTATAGTATAAGGGACGCCCTACCAATGGGTTATTCTGTAAGATAAGGAGATGGGTAAAGATGGATTGGTCTAAAGCCAAAACAATATTAATTGTTGCCCTTCTAGTAACCAATATATTTCTTGTGGCTACATATGGAACAATGGGAGTGAAGGACGACCCTGAAGCTTTTGACCAGGAAGCACTTATAACATTGTTGGAACATAGAGGTGTATACTTGGAAACAAAAATACCCAAACACTCAAAAGCTATGGATGTTGTTGCTGTGGAACTGGTTCGTAGCGTGGATGAAGAGGTGAAAGCCTTACTGGCAAGTGAAGGTGCTTCTGATATTTTTCATATCAAAGATAAATTTCCTAGGGATGGTAAACCAGAGTGGTTGAATATAGATAATGCAGATGTTGCAAATGCCTATGTAGCAGCTTCAGTAGATTTCATTTCTGCCCTTGGTTTTATGAATGAAAGCGTAAAGTTTGAAAGAATATTTATAACTGATGATGACTTCGTTCAGGTGGAGTTTGAAAATATCTACGACGGAATTAATTTAGAAGAAAGCACACTTATTTGTAAATTTAGACAAGGCGGCCTAGTTGATATGGAGGCTCTATGGTTGAAACCTATAAATAGCAACAAGAGGAAAGTTTCTGTAATGGATCCTGCCATTGCCCTTCTTGCCTTGGTAAGTGAAAAAGAACCCGAAGAAAAATGGATAGTAACCACAATAGAATTGACATATTGGCTAAACACTGAAGAATCGAATCTAGAAGATACAGTAACAGATACTGCCTTTCCTGCATGGTGCATTACATACAATGAGGGAGAAAAAATGTATTTTACAGCTGCTCAAATATAGACATATATAGATAAGAAGGGAGTAACGACTAATTGGAATTTAATTTTTGTTCCTTTTCTAGTGGAAGTACTGGCAATTGTTATTTTGTTAAATCAAAGGACACAGTAATTTTGGTAGATGCAGGTATAAGCGCTAAACGTATTATTCTAGGTCTTGAGGAAAGAGGGACTTTAGCAAAAGATGTTTCTGCTGTACTTATAACTCATGAACATATTGACCATGTAAGAGGTCTTCGAGTTCTTCTTAAAAGACTAGGGAATACCCCTGCCTTTGCCAACAAAAAAACATGGGATCGTATTGACTCCTCACAATTTGAAGAATGTTGCCAAACATTTCAAACAGGGGAGGCTTTTTTGCTTGGAGATATTGAAGTTAAACCTTTTGCTACCGTCCACGATGCAGCTGAACCTGTTGGCTACTCTTTTACCTCACAAGGCAAGAAATTATCTATAGTGACAGATACTGGAATTTTAAAACCCGAACTTTTAGAAGAAATCTGTGACTCAGACACTATAGTATTAGAAGCTAACCATGAAGAGCATATGCTAAAGGAAGGTAGCTACCCATATTTCCTTAAAAAGAGGATCCTAAGCGACTACGGCCATTTGTCAAATCAAGCCGCTGCTGATGGAATATGCCATATTATAAAGGACGGGAGGAAACAGCCTACAATTCTTTTTGCCCATCTGAGCAAAGAAAATAATCGCCCTGAAAAAGTTTTTCAGACAGTGAGGCAAACATTTTCCCATAGAGGCTATTCCTTTAAGAAAGAGACAATGGAAGTTCTTCTAGCTGAAACTAGCAGCGTCCTTTATATAGTATAGTTTTAAATGGCGCTTGGCCTTGGAGGGCTTATGAACATTAATATTTTATGTATAGGCAAAATGAAGGAAAACTACTGGAAGCAAGCGTCCAAAGAATATGAAAAACGTTTGTCTAAATACTGTAAGCTCACTATAACAGAACTAAAAGAAGCAGCTAGCCCAAAAAAAGAGGGCGAAGATATTGTTAAGAGACTTAGAGCTGATGATTTTGTTATTGCTTTGGACATGAATGGCCAACCCATAACTTCAAAAGAGCTGGCGGGAGAAATCGCTAAATTAGGCATTGAAGGTAAGAGCAAAGTAGTAATAATTATAGGTGGTTCAGATGGACTTTCTCAAGAAGTTTTGGAAAAATCAAATTTACGTTTATCTTTTTCAGCCCTTACCTTTCCCCATCAAATGATACGAATCTTCTTGCTAGAGCAGCTTTACAGATCCTTTAAAATAATTAAAGGCGAAAGCTACCATAAGTAAAAAAATGCTGCGACTATCTTGCTACTGCTGTTGTTAAGTGATATAATTTTTTCGTCGTGTTGACTAGCTATTTTATCTATTATTTTAATCTATTTTTGCGAAAGGCAGGGATTCAGAATGATCCACAATATTTCTATCAGACTGCGGAATCTATCTATTCCGTTACTCAGTGGTGTGGTTTTGGCGTTGATATGGGCCAATATCTCTCCAGAAAATTATCACCATATAGTCCATACTCCGATTTTCGGAGAGTATATAAACTTCCATTGGTTGGTAAATGATATTTTTATGGTATTCTTTTTTGCTATAGCAGGAGTTGAAATTGTTAACAGTCTTTCTCCCGGTGGGGCACTTAACCCAATAAAAAAAGCAGTAACTCCTTTAATGGCTACAGCCGGTGGCGTTATCGGACCGGTGGGGCTGTTTTTTATTTTAAATATTATAATGGGAGAACCTGCCTTCACTAACGGCTGGGGAATTTGTACTGCAACAGACATTGCTCTAGCTTGGCTTGTGGCCCGGATCGTGTTTGGTAGAAACCATCCAGCAGTTAAATTCTTACTTCTACTTGCAGTGGCCGATGATGCAATTGGATTAATAATCATAGCAGTGTTTTATCCAGACCCCAATAACCCTGTAGAACCCTTGTGGCTTTTACTAGTTGTTCTAGCAATGGCAATTGCTTTTATCCTCAACAAAAAAGGCGTTCAAAACTACTGGTTTTATGTTTTGATAGCAGGAGGCCTAAGCTGGTTTGGTATGCACTCTGCCCACTTACATCCCGCCTTATCCCTAATCTTTATTGTTCCATTCCTTCCAAGGACCGGGGTTATAATAAAGGATAACAGCGCACATAGCCTAGAAGACGCAGTTGGAAAGAGCTCTCTAGCAAGTTTTGAACATCAAATAGCACCCTTTGTGGACTTTGGCCTTATCTTATTTGGTCTTACCAATGCAGGGGTTGCTTTTTCGGGAATAACAGATCTTACTTGGATTATATTTTTAGCCTTGGTAGTTGGAAAGACACTGGGAATTAGCCTCTTTACCTATCTAGCTACATTGATGTCATTTAAGCTTCCTGATGGAATGCATGCAAGAGATGTTGTAGTTGCAGGTATAATTGGTGGAATGGGTCTTACCGTAGCTCTCTTTGTTTCAAATGAAGCCTTTGTTGATCTGGGATTGCAAGGAGCAGCAAAGATGGGAGCACTTTTTACAGCAGCAGCTGGAATAATAGCTATAATTGTAGGAAAAATCGTCAAAGTTGAAAAGAAATTGGATTAATTGATATCAAAGAAAACTTTCCTTGATATTCAAGGGGAATATCTGCAAATCAAAGGCTTTATGATTGACATTTGTTATGAGATTTGGTAAGGTGTTTTCATATAACGGATGACTTAAAGACTTTTTACTCGCATTTTTTTGTAAGTTTTAGTCCCTTAAGAACTTACCAAAATATGCGAGTTTTTTAAAAAGTACAAGAGAGAACTAAGTATTTAAGGAGGAACAATCAATGAGTACAGGTGTAGTAAAATGGTTTAACGCAGAAAAAGGTTTTGGATTTATATCCAACGACGAAGGTGGCGAGGATGTATTCGTACATTTCTCAGCAATTAACATTGATGGATTTAAAACCCTTGCAGAAGGACAAAAAGTTTCTTTCGATGTAGAAGAAGATCCTAGAAATAGTGATAAACTTAGGGCAGTTAATGTAAACGCTCTATAATTCTATGGAAGAGATCTAACTTTCAGCAACAAACAGAAGAAAACGAAAACACCTCTATAATAAGGGGTGTTTTCTTGAGTGCAAAACTTTTTGCGCTGACTCCTTTATTTATGGTATAATCCATCTATGAATACAAATAAATGGCAAAAAATTTTATATAGCCTTACCCAGGAACTAGATTACGGGGTTCATATTGTGCTATCAGATAATAGCACCCTCCTATATAACAAGGCCATGATGAAACTGGAGGAACAATCTCAAGGGGACGTTATAGGAAAAGATTTCCGTAAGGTTTTTAGCAACATACCTGAGGCGGACTCTACTCTCTTAAAGGCCTTACGCTTTGGTGAAGCCACTATTAACAGAGAGCAGCGGTACCCCAACAAATATGGCAAAATTATTCACACACTGAATTCCACAGTACCAGTTTTTGGCGACAAAAATGAAGTGGTAGCAGCAATTGAATTATCAAAAGATGTTACAAATATAATGGAGCTATCAGACTCCCTTATTGCTCTTCGTGGTGAAAACAATTCAAAGGGAGATATACCCCGAGATTTCATTAAAAAATATATCTTTGGAGACTTAATAGGTCAAAACCAGGGCTTTAGAGAGATGGTTGATTTAGCAAAAAAAGCTGCCTCCAGTAATGCCAGCGTTTTTATTTATGGCGAAACAGGAACGGGTAAAGAGTTAATAGCTCAAAGCATTCACTATAAGAGTCCCAGAAAAGACAAACCATTTCTGGCACAAAATTGTGTAGCGCTACCAGAAACCTTGCTAGAAGGTATCTTGTTTGGAACCTCTCAAGGAGGCTTTACTGGTGCAATTGATAGAGAAGGCCTTTTCGAACAAGCCAGTGGAGGAACTCTTTTACTTGATGAAATCTCTTCCATGCCTTATGCTTTACAAGGCAAACTTTTAAGAGTTCTGCAGGAAGATTACATAAGACGTGTTGGAGGAACTAAGGATATTCCCGTTGATGTAAGGATATTGGCAACGGTGAACGTAGACCCACAGGAACTATTAGATCAAGGAATACTGCGTAAGGACCTATATTATAGGCTCAACATAGTAAACATCAGAATGCCATCCCTAAGAGACCGTAAAGACGACATACCCATTCTAGTAGAGCATTTTTTAAAAAAGCACAACACTCGATTTAATAAAGAAGTCTGGATGCTTTCAGAAAAGGCCATGAAGATTTTAGAAGACTATGATTACCCTGGAAATGTAAGAGAGCTTGAGAACATATTGATGGCAGCAGTTTCATTGACAGAAGGAGAACATGTAATAACTGAAAGATTGTTAAGAATTCCTGGAGATCAAGAAAACAAAGAGAAAAAACATGGTCGTTCTTCTCTAGAAAATCTAGGGGGACCAATAGATGAATATTTAAGAGAATTAGAAATATCTCTAATTAAAGAAGCCTTGGATAAAACTAATGGTAACATATCTCAAGGAGCCAAAGTCTTGGGGATTAAAAGGCAGACGTTACAACACAAAATGAAGAAGTATAGCTTGAAGGGAGAAAGTTAGGATGCGGTTAAGAAGAGATGTAGATGAGTTCTTGGATGAAGAGGTGCTTTTGATTGCCAGAGCTTCTGATGCCCTTGCCCATCCTGTAAGAATATATTTGTTTAGGCATATAATGAATTGTAACACTAATAGACAACCAGTTTGTACTGGAGATTTGGTAGATGCCTTTGATTATGCCCAAGCCACCATATCCCAGCATATGAAAAAGCTGGTCTTATCAGGACTAGTAGAGGTAAAGAAAGAAAATAAGTATACCTATTATTACGTTAATATTGGAACCCTCTCTAAGTATTTAGACGCTACCCGTAAGTTCAAATAGGGTATATAATAACCGATGAGTGCAAAACAACTTGCGCTAAATAGCAAATATATTTGCACAACAAAAAAGTTGTTAGAATTGAACATAAAAAAACGATAAATTTTCGGCTCTTAGAACCCTTGAAATTTCAGTGGCAGGAGCCGTTTTTTATTGGCTTTGCAATATTAGTGGCAAGCAGAAATGTTGGCACATTCCTTGCTTTTATTATCTAAATCGTAATACTATAGACCTAGAACAAAAGCTAAAAAGTGATTATCACTAGCAATGATTTATTCAATTTATTGAAATGAACTTAATGATGAAACAAAGGAGAAAAGAACTATGGAAAATGTAAAAGTAATAATTTGGGGACTTGGTGCAATGGGAAGCGGTATGGCAGACATGCTTCTTAAGAAGAAAGGTGTTGATATTGTAGGGGTAGCGGGCCGTGGCGCTAAAATTGGAAAATCCATGTATGACTACATTGAAACTCCAAAGGGAAACCGTCCGGACATTATAATTGGCGCCCCAGAAGACGTTATTAAAAAAGGAGCAGCAGACGTTGTTTTAACATGTACCGATTCTTTTGTATCAACAGCATTTGAAAGATTAAAATTCGTACTAGAGCAAGGAATCAACGTGGTATCTTCTGCAGAGGAAATGGCATATCCAAAAGCCCAATCACCCAAAGAAGCAGAAGAACTAGATAAAATAGCAAAAGCAAATGGAGTTTCTATTCTAGGAACTGGAATCAACCCAGGCTTAATAATGGACCTACTAGTTGTCTGTTGGACAGGATGTTGCGAGGAAGTTGAAAGCATAGTTGCTAGAAGAGTTAATAGCCTTTCACCTTTTGGGAAAGCAGTAATGGAAGAACAAGGAATCGGAATTACAAAAGAAGAATTCGAAGAGGGTGTTAAAACTGGACACCTTTCAGGCCACGTTGGCTTTGAAGAATCTATTCATATGATAGCTGATGCAATCGGTTGGAAGGTTGATAAAGTAGAAACAGCCATGGAGCCTATTGTAACAGAGGTGGATAGGAAAGCTCCTCATGGTTTTGCCAAAGCTGGAGACGTTGCTGGATGTGCAATGAAAGGTTACGGCTACATAGATGGAGAGATGAAGATTGAAATGGATCATCCACAGCAAATAGAACCGGAGCAAGTTGGCGTTCAAACAGGAGACTATGTTATTATAAAAGGAACTCCAGATGTAAATATGTCTAATACACCAGAGATCCCTGGAGGAATTGGAACTATTGCTATGTGTGTTAATATGATCCCTCATGTTATCAATGCAAGACCAGGCCTTCATACAATGATAGACCTGCCTGTTCCAAGAGCTATCATGGGAGATATGAGAGACATGGTCTACGAAGACGCGAAAATCGTTAAATAGCCAAAACCACAAACTAGAAAGGACGGGAAAGATGATAGAAAAAAATGCGTGGGTTAGAATCCACAAGATTATATTAGAACCCAAAGATAGAGCCCCCCAGATCCCTGAGGATACAAAAAAAGTTCCCCTAGAACTTTGGACAAAAGGATTTTTAAATGAAGATTCAGAGATGGGATCAGAAGTTACAGTTACTACAGTAACTGGTAGACAGGAAACAGGAACCCTTATTGAAGTTAATCCAGCATACAATCACGCCTTCGGTAATTTTATTCCTGAGCTCCTTGAAATTGACAAGCAAGTTAGAGGTATATTAGCGGAAGGAGAGAATCATGACTAATAAAAAATCAGATTATGCTTCCGTAATGGCACGGAAAAGCGACATAATGCTCCAATCTGTAGGCATAGATTACAGCGTATTTGAGAGTGGATCCCTATCTTTTGATTACGAAAGGATGATGAGGGAAACGGGCTATAGCTTAGAGGAAATGCAAAACATTCAATACAGCGTAAATGTAGGGAATACGCCAATTTTAGAGCTTCACAATATTACAAAGCTGGCAAGATCCTGCGCACCTAAAGGAAAAGGCGCCAGAATATTTATAAAAGATGAGGCTGCGAATCCTTCTGGTAGTTTCAAAGCAAGACGTGCTGCGAACTCTGTATACCATGCTAAGAAACTGGGCTTTAAAGGTGTATTAACAGCAACTTCTGGTAACTATGGTGCTGCAGTAGCATCTCAAGCCGCTATTCATGGACTTAAGTGCATAGTAGTTCAAGAGTGTTACGACAGCAAGGGGGTAGGTCAACCTGAGATCGTAGAAAAAGCAAGAAAATGTGAAGCTCTTGGAGCAGAGGTTGTTCAACTATCCGTTGGACCAGAGCTATTCTACAAATTTCTCCTACTTTTAGAAGAAACAGGCTACTTTAATGCTTCCCTTTATACCCCTTTTGGTATTGCTGGAGTTGAAACTTTAGGTTATGAAATTTCTATGCAATTCAGAGAAAAATATAAAAAAGATCCTGACCTAGTAGTTTGTACCAATGCAGGAGGCGGTAATTTAACAGGTACAGCTAGAGGACTTATTAAAGCTGGAGCAGCATCCCAAATAGTGGGAGCTTCAGTAGATCTTACAGGGCTCCATATGGCTTCAGATGTGGCATTTAACAAGAAGAGTTTCACTACAGGCCATACGGGTTTTGGAGTTCCTTTTTCAAGCTGGCCAGATAGATCTGACGTGCCAAGATCAGCTGCTCGTCCTTTGAGATATATGGACCGTTATGTTACCATTACTCAAGGAGATGTTTTCTATATTACTGAGTGCTTGGCTACTTTGGAGGGCCTTGAAAAGGGTCCTGCAGGGAACACTGCCTTGGCAGCCGCTTTCGCTCTAGCCCAGGAAATGGATGAGGATCAAACTATTATCGTCCAGGAAACAGAATACACAGGGGCTGGAAAACATCTGCAACCACAGCTTTCCTTTGCCAGAGATAATGGTATTGATATTAAGTTTGGTGATCCTGAAGATGAAGTTCCGGGAAAGAGCATTATTCTTCCCAGCCATCCTAAGCTAATCAAAACCAAGGAAGTGGACTTGGATCGTATGAGAATATCCCTTATCAAACAGGCTATGACCACCTACGATGTCAAAGCACCTACAGAAGAAGACTTGCAATTCTTAGCTGAAGAAACAAGAACAGATGTTGCTTACGTAAAGAATGTTATAGGGAATCTATAGATCCAGTAATACTTTGTAGCTCTTGAAACACAAAAGCGAGGAGATGAATACTTTATGAAAAGAGAAGATGATTTTGAGGTAAGACGTCAACACATTGCTGACCTTACCGATGAAGAACTATATGAAAGATTTTGGGCACTAACTCGAGAAGTAGTTGAGCCAATGCTTGAATTAGGTAGGAAAAACACTACCCCATCTATTGAACGGTCTGTTCTTTTGAGAATGGGTATTTCATCCATGGAAACAAAACCCATTGTAGAAGGCTGTATGGATAGGGGCCTTATGGGAAAAGGTGCCGGACATGTTGTATATAAGTTGGCTCAAGCTGAAGGAATTTCTGTTCAAGAAGCAGGAACTCTGTTAGCGAATGGAAAGCATTGGGACGAAGTCGTCGCTTTGTTTCGTAAATAGAGGAGGTGGGCCAAATGACAGAATTAAAAACAAATGAAAAGCTAGATATTGAAAACATACTCAAAGACTTAGATAAGTATGAGCCTCGAAGAAAGGGATGGACTTGGAGAGAACACGTCCCCAAGCAACAAATGGGTCCCTTCACCTATAGGGATTCATCCAAACCTTTAAAGAATAGTGTGCCTCTTCCTCCTGCAAAATATTTTGATAATATTGACCCTCAAAGTATGCCAGTTATAACAACTGAGATTGCCTCGGGACGTTTTGAGGACGATATCAGAAGGATGAGAATGGCGGCTTGGCACGGAGCAGACCATATTATGGTTATAAGGACTGCTGGCCAGTCTCATATGGATGGTCTTATTGAAGGTACACCTCAAGGAATTGGAGGAGTTGCCATTACTCGTAAGCAAGTAAGAGCTCAGAGAAAAGCCCTTGACATAATTGAAGACGAAGTAGGAAGACCAATCAACTATCACTCCTATGTTTCTGGAGTGGCAGGTCCTGATATAGCGGTAATGTTTGCGGAAGAAGGCATTAATGGTGCCCATCAGGATCCCCAATACAATGTTCTTTACCGAAACATAAACTGTGTGCGAAGTTTTGTAGATGCATGCGAATCCAAAAAGATTTTGGCTTGGGCAGATATTGCCCAAATAGACGGTGCCCATAATGCTAATGCTACAGCTAGAGATGCCTGGAAGGTAATGCCAGAATTAATTGTTCAGCATGCCCTTAACTCCATGTTCTCTGAACTCGCAGGAATAAAACCTGAGAATATCTGTCTATCAACAGTGCCACCTACAGCAACCCCAGCGCCTTGTATGTACATGGACTTGCCTTATGCAGTGGCTCTTAGAGATTTCTGTAACCGATATAAAATGCGTGCACAAATGAACACTAAGTATATCGATTCATCGGCCAGAGAGGCTACCGTTACCCATGTTCTAAACATGTTCATAAGTAAGCTAACAAGCGCTGATATTCAATCAACAATTACCCCGGACGAAGGCCGTAACGTTCCTTGGCACATCTATAATATAGAAGCTTGCGACACAGCAAAGCAGACCATGATTGGACTTGATGGAATAATGGATATGATTGAACTGAAAAAAGACGGTCCTTTAAGAGAACACGCCAGAGAGATCAAAGAAAGAGCCTGCCTCTTTATGGAAGAAGTGCTTCAAGTAGGAGGATATTTCAATGCAGTCCAAGAAGGCTTCTTTGTAGACTCTGCAATGTACCCTGCCAGAAATGGCGACGGTATCGCAAGAAAAATTGAAGGCGGTATCGGCTATGGTTATATTTACGAAAGAGACGAAGATTATATGGCACCTGTAACTGCCCACTTTGGTGATAACAATGTTGAACAGTATGGCGGTGACCCTGAGGATCCAAGCGCCCTTATTGGAGGTTGCACATTTGAAGACCGAAGCAAAATTGTTTACATTGACGAGCTTGACATGGAAGACAATGTTAATGTGAGAATGGAAGCCAATAAAAAATACAGAAACTCAGACTTCGTTAAACCTGAAATGGAATGGCTGGCTGACGGTACTATAATGCTAACTATGTTCCTTCCTCTCAACAAGAGGGTGGCAGAGCTTGTAGCTGTGGAAATCGGTAAAAAAATGGGCCTTTTAGAGCCTGAAGTTATAAGTCGTGAAGTAATGCAAGAAGCAGAAGGTACCAGAATCGAAATGAAAGCTAAAGTTGGTTTTGACATCGATGTTTCTAAGCTAGTTATTCCTGAAGAAGTGGTTCCCTTAAGCGACGACGAGATAAGAGAAGACATAGAAAAATTCCCTCTAAAATTAGTTTGTGGAACTGTTGGAGAAGATGAGCATTCCGTTGGATTAAGGGAGATTATTGATATCAAGCACGGTGGAATAGAAAGATTCGGAATCGAAGTAGAGTATTTAGGCACTTCCGTTCCAGTAGAAAAGCTAGTTGACGCTGCAGTTGAACTAAATGCGGAAGTAATCTTAGCATCTACAATAATTTCTCACGACAATATTCACTACAAGAACATGAAGAGAATCCACGAGCTAGCAGTGGAAAAAGGTATCCGAGACAAGGTTATAATCTGTGCCGGTGGAACTCAGGTTGTTCCTGAAGAAGCCTTAAAAACAGGGGTAGACGCTGCCTTTGGTCGAAACTCCCATGGTATAGATGTAGCATCCTTTATTGTTGAAGAACGCCAACGAAGAAGAGATGAAAAGTAGACGTAAAATGAAAAAAATAATTTGAACCGACGAGAATAAGAATAAGGAACAAAAGTGAAGACAAGAATAAGGATAACAATCAATGAATAACCAAGACCTAGCAAAAGCAAAAACCATGAACAACCAAGAGGCCGCAGTTAAAAAAAACACAATTCGAGTTGATGTCTTGGTAGCAGAAATAGGGTCTACCACTACTGTGGTAAATGCTTTTACAGACTTAGAGGGGGCTTGCCCCCTCTTTTATGGACAAGGCCAAGCTCCAACATCAGTAGAAGAGGGTGATGTTAGGGTGGGCCTTCAAGGAGCCATTGATGACCTATGTGCTTCTAAAGGCATAGACGGTTTGGAATATGGAGACATGCTTGCTACATCATCGGCAGCAGGTGGGTTAAAGATGACTGTTCATGGACTGGTTTACGATATGACAGCGAGAGCCGCTAAGGAAGCAGCCTTAGGAGCGGGAGCAATAATTCATTTCATAACAGCTGGCAAACTTCGTAGAACAGACTTAAAAAAGATTGAGGACATTAAGCCTAACCTTATTCTCCTTGCAGGAGGGGTTGATTATGGTGAGAGGGATACTGCTATTGCTAATGCAGAGCTTTTGAATACCCTTAAAGATAAAACCCCCGTTATATACGGAGGCAATATCGAAAACCAAGAAGAAATGCAGCTTATATTTGAAGACAGGCGGTTATATCTTGTAGAAAACGTTTATCCAAAAATTGATGATTTAAATGTTGAACCTTGCAGAAAGGTAATCCAAGAAGCCTTTGAAGAACATATCATCCACGCCCCGGGAATGGAACATGTAAGAGATATGGTGGTTGGCCCAATTATTCCAACCCCTGGAGCCGTTATGGAATGCACAAAGCTTCTTTATGAATGTCTTGGAAATGTTATAGTTCTTGATGTTGGCGGGGCTACGACGGATGTTCATTCAGTAACTGAAGACTCCGATGAAATCTCCCGAATTCTCATAAGCCCTGAACCTAAGGCCAAGAGAACAGTGGAAGGAGATCTTGGAGTTTACGTAAATATGGCTAAAATCGTTGAGTCTATTGGCAAGGAAAAACTGAGCAAAGAACTGCAAGCAAAGGGTCTAGACTTGGAAGATTTAATGGAAAACTATCATCCCATCCCACAAAGCGAAGATGAAATCCAACTTGTTGAGCGGCTTACATTGGAAGCAGTTACAAGAGCCATAGAGCGTCACGCAGGGACTATTAGATACGTATACGGCCCTTCGGGAAGAACCACTCTTGCACAAGGAAAGGACCTTACTCAAGTACAATACATAGTAGGAACTGGCGGAGCGTTAACAAGACTACCCAATAGAAGAGACATAATGAAGACCATAACCCAAAAACGAGATACTGGTCTTCTCTTAACACCTGGAGACCATGCTAATATATTAGTAGATAAGGACTATATAATGGCTTCTCTTGGAGTACTTTCCTTGAAATACAAAGATGGAGCTATAAAACTTTTGCAACAAAGCCTGGGAATCCAGTTCCCATAACACTTAGGCTAGAATGAAAATATTAAAAACCAGCAAAACTCTTTGTTACAATATTTTTACAAACACTGAACTTTGCGTTTACTTTCATAGTCTGATGGTATAATAAAAGTAATATGAAAAGCGAAACCCGTATTTGAAAACCGAAAGGGGATAAACTTATGACTAAGAGATACAGTTTAGAAGATGTTATTCCAAAAACCAATAAGCAAGGTGGCTTTATTGCTTTAGGTGTTCTGTCAATATTACTTGCAGTTCCCACACTGATCTATATGTGGATAACAAGAAAAGATAAAGACAAAAAAGAAGTATACTACTAGAATAGGAAAATGGCTTTCTAAAAGCACCCGCCTATGTTTTCATGGATGGGTGTTTTTTTAACTAGGGGAAAAGATGAAAATTCTTAGGCGGAATTACAGGAGGAAATAAAATAAGGTGTTTGATATTCTCTTTAAGGGGCTTGTTAAGGACTGGGAAAACGTAAAAGAAGCCACGGTTCGTGAAAGCTATGGTAGGCTAGCAGGAATCGTGGGAATTATAAGTAACCTTATTCTTAGTGGAGCAAAAATAACTCTGGGAATTATTACAGGAAGCATTGCCATACTGGCAGACGGTCTTAACAATCTAGGTGATGGAGCCTCTTCTGTAATTACCTTGGTTGGCTTTAAGCTTGCAGCAATACCAGAAGATGAAGACCACCCTTATGGCCATGCACGAATAGAGTATATAACCAGCCTAATAATTGCAGGTATTATTATAATTGTTGGTGTAGGGCTTTTAAAAGAGGCGGTTATTAAAATTTTTAATCCTCAACCATTAGATACGGGCTGGCTTGCTATAGGTGTATTAGCTGGTGCTATACTAATTAAGCTTTGGCAGGCGGCCTTCAATAAGGCGGCAGGCAAAAAAATTGACAGCCTTGTTTTACTGGCAACGGCGACAGACTCTCGCAATGATGTAATTGCCAGCACAGCTGTTCTCATAAGCGTTATAGTTGGAATGACCACCACTTTAAATATTGATGGCTATATAGGAGCCTTTGTTGCTCTATTTATTATTTTTTCTGGTGTTGATTTGGTTCGCCGAAGTTCAAGCCCACTACTTGGAGAAGCTCCAGACCCAGAACTGGTAAAAGAAATTGTCAGGATTGTAAATGGATTTCCAGACGCTAAAGGTTTTCATGACCTAATGGTTCATAGCTATGGTCCTGGCCGCATCTTTGCCTCTCTTCATGTTGAAGTAGATGCAGCAGTAGACGTGATGAAAAGTCATGATCTAATAAATGAAATAGAAGATACTTTGAAAGAACAATTAAAAATAGAAGTGGTGGTCCACATGGACCCTGTTAAAGTAGACGACCCCCTAGTTAATAATCTTGAGGATGTTGTAAATGGATCCATAAAGGATATTGAAGGCGTTTCAGGAATTCACGGTTTGAGAGTAACCACTAACAAAACACAAACGGACATATCATTCCATTGTGAAATGACAAGCGAATGCGCCTTGACCAAAGAAGAAATTCATCTTAAGATAGAAACAGAGTTAAAAAAGATAAAGCCTTCATATACTGCTCAAATAACATTTGACGAGCATTACACAAAACTGGAAGTTGAAAAATAGACATGATAAGAGGTATAGATTTTGAAAATTAATGTAATGTATTTTAGTCCCACTAGAACAACAAAAAAAGTGACAACTACCTTTGGTGAAGCTTTAGCAGATCAGATGGGTTTAGGAGAGATAGAAAAAATAGATTTTACGCCTAAGGCAAATCGACAGAAGGCCTATTCTTTTACCCAAAAAGACCTAGTTGTATTGGGAGTACCAGTGTACGCGGGAAGAGTTCCCAATGTTTTAAAAGATTTTTTGGCTTCTATTCAGGGAAAGGGAGCCATGGCAGTGGTTTTTGCTGTTTTTGGAAACAGGAACTTTGACGATGCCTTGGTGGAACTGAGAGATATAATGAAAGAAGATGGTTTTAGAGTTATTGGTGCAGGGGCCTTTGTGGGAGAACATTCTTTTTCACAAACACTAGGAAAAGGCCGCCCAAACACAAAAGACCTAGAGGAACTAAAGGACTTCGCCCAACGAATCGCTGATAAAATTCAAAACTCATCTCAAGAAGAAATATCCTCAAGGGATGGCTATAAATCAATTAAAAACCCCCATTTGGAGGAAGCTTTTTTTGTCCAAGGGGAAGTCCCTTATCGCCCATATTACACCCCAAGAGATATGTCAGGTGAACCTGTCAAGATACTAAAGGTTAAACCCAAAACTCTAGATACTTGCACAGATTGCAAGCTGTGTGCACAGCTTTGCCCAATGGAATCCATATCCTTTGAAGACCCTTTCCAGGTACCAGGAATATGTATTAAATGCGGAGCTTGCATAAAATTTTGCCCAGTAGAGGCAAAATACTACGATGATGAAGGGTTTTTAGGTCATAAAGAACAGATTGAAACAACTTTTTCAGAAGCAAAAGCCAACCAATGGTTTCTGTAAGCTAAAATAATTGAAAGTAAAGGTACTACATTGTATAAAGTAATTCGAATATTGAGCCCTATTTCCTATGAGTCCGCCTTTGCGAAACAGATGGAGGCCTTTGAACAAGTAAAGAATAAAGAGTACAAGGGAATAGTTTTTATTCTTCAGCACTTGCCTACCTATACAGTTGGCACAGATGGTGGTTTAGAAAATCTTTTGCATTCCAGAGAATTTTACGAAGGGGAAAATATAGATATTGTAGAAACAAAAAGAGGCGGAAATATAACTTTTCATGGCCCTGGTCAACTTGTGGTGTATCCAATTTTGGATTTGACTGAACTAAAAAAGGATGTCCATTGGTATATTCAATCACTAGAAGAATGTGTGATTAGAGTCTTGGACCATTACAATATTCCAGGAGGCAGAAAAGCAGAATACCGAGGGGCCTGGGTAGATAATCTTAAAATAGCAGCCGTTGGTGTTGGGATAAAACGTTGGGTAACATTCCACGGACTGGCGTTCAATATAAATGTAGATAAAAAATACTTCCACTGGATAAATCCTTGTGGCATAAAAGAATTTGGAATATGTGCCTTAGAAGATTATGTAAGTGAACCAGATATTGAAGAAGTTTCAGATCAATTGATCACTAGCTTTGAAGAAGTTTTCAATTTGAAGCTGCATGAAGGCGGTAAACTTTAAAAAACCGAAAGATGGAGAAATAAACCGATGAATCAAACAAATAAAAAACCGGAATGGCTGAAGCAGCGGGTAACAAATATGGAGCAGATACAGGAAACTGTGAATCTCCTTGAAAAACTTTCCCTCCATACAGTTTGTGACAGCGCCGGATGCCCAAATTTGCCAGAATGCTTTGGAAATAAAACGGCGACATTTATGATTTTGGGCAATGTTTGCACTAGGATATGTGGATTTTGTGCTGTAAATAAAGGGGCCCCAGAGACTATAGATACAAATGAACCCGCTAACATTGGGAGAGCATGTAAAGAGCTGGGCTTAAAGCATATTGTAGTAACATCAGTAACAAGGGATGATCTGGCTGATGGAGGAGCCCAACACTTTGCCCACACTACTCTTGAAATAAAAAAACAAAACCCTTCAACAACTATTGAGCTCTTGATACCCGATCTTCAAGGTAATTGGGATGCTCTGAAAACCATACTTGATGCAAAACCGGATATTTTGAATCACAACATTGAAACAGTGGAAGACCTTTACAGCGAAATAAGACCAATTGCTAAGTACCGTCGCTCTTTGGACCTATTAAAGAAATCCAAAGAATTAGACCCAACAATTTACACAAAATCAGGAATTATGGTGGGCTTAGGTGAAAAAGATGATCAGGTCTACACTACCATGGATGATCTCAGAGAAGTTGATTGTGATATCCTTACTATAGGCCAGTATATGCAACCTTCAAGTGAGCACATACAGCTAAAAGAGTATATCCACCCAGACAAATTCTCAGAATATAAAAAAGTTGCTGAGGGCAAAGGCTTTAAATTTGTTGCATCAGGTCCATTTGTTAGAAGTTCTTATAATGCGGCTTTGGGTATACAAGAGCTTAACACAGAAAAGAACCACACTAGCAGAGGATGATTTCGATTTGACAAAGGACTGCCACA
>CAYLIF010000020.1:0-28372 GCA_964383845.1 uncultured Oscillospiraceae bacterium | reverse complement strand
AAGTTGGAGCTTTGCAAAGTCCTGTTCTTTAATAATTTTCTTGACATTGAGGATCCTTTCCCTTAGAATAACAGTGTTACGAATAAATTAAATAGAGAACTTTGACGGAACCTAGTAAGTCTTGTAATATTTCCTTACAGAGAGCCTGCGGAAGCTGAGAAGCAGGTGGAAAAGCAAGGTCTGAATATCAATCCTGAGTTCATAATCAATGAAGTGGTTTGGCCTTTTGCTGAACAACTAGGGTGGTACCGCGGTTTTATATCGTCCCTAGCGCGTATGCGTTAGGGATTTTTATATGAAAGGAAAAATATAATGTTTCAACATTTGTCTGAAGAGCCTATTGCTCAAGTACAGCTAGACCAAGCAAAAAAATGGAAAGAAGAAGATTTATTAGGGAAATGTGTAACTGCTAGGGAAGGCTATCCCCCTTTTGTCTTTTATGAAGGACCGCCGACAGCTAATGGTCACCCTGGAATACACCATGTAATGGCAAGAACTTTGAAAGACTCTGTCTGTCGTTATAAAACCATGCAGGGATTCAAAGTAAAACGTAAAGCAGGCTGGGACACCCACGGCCTTCCCGTTGAAATAGAAGTTGAAAAACAACTAAAACTAACTGGTAAACAAGATATTGAAGACTATGGGATGGAAGCATTTAACGAGAAGTGTAAGGAATCCGTCTTTAAATACGAGGGCCTTTGGCGTCTAATGACTGAAAGAATGGGATTTCTCATTGATATGGACGACCCTTATATTACATTAAATAATGATTACATTGAATCTTGCTGGTGGATTATCAGCGAGTTCTTTAAAGGTAATCTCATTTATGAAGGTCATAAGATTCTTCCTTACTGCCCAAGGTGTGGAACTGGTTTGGCTTCTCATGAGGTAGCTCAAGGCTATAAAGATGTAAAGGTTCTAACTATAACTGCAAAGTTTAAAAGACGAGATGCTGATGAATATTTTTTAGCATGGACCACAACACCTTGGACTTTAGCTTCAAATGTGGCACTGACAGTGGGTCCAAATCTCGATTATATAAAGGCCAAGTTAAATGATAAGGCTCCAAATTCTGCTGGCCAAGTGGTTTATCTTGCCAAGGTTTTGGCAGATAAAATTTTAGGTGAAGGAACTTACGAAGTGTTAGAGGAAATGAAGGGTTCTGCTCTGGAACATATTGAGTACGAGCAACTTATGCCCTTTGTTGAAGTAGACACCAGTAAAAAAGCTTTCTTTATAACATTAGGGGATTATGTAACAGTTGAAGATGGAACGGGAATTGTTCATACTGCCCCTGCTTTTGGTGAAGATGACTACAATACCGGAAGAAAATATGATCTCCCATTCGTAAAACCTGTAGATGAAGAAGGTGCTTATACCACAACACCTTGGGCCGGACGTTTTGTTATGGATGATGGTCTAGATGTTGATATCGTAAAGTATTTAGCAGAAGGAGATAAAGTTTTTTCCAAGGAAAAAATCAACCATAACTATCCCCACTGCTGGCGTTGTTCTACTCCCTTAATCTACTATGCAAAGCCTTCTTGGTATATTGAAATGACTAAACTTCGGGAGGAGTTAGTGGCGAACAACAATACTGTTAACTGGTTCCCTGACTTTGTTGGAGAAAAACGATTTGGTAATTGGCTTGAAGAAGTAAAAGATTGGGCTATTTCAAGAAATCGATATTGGGGGACTCCAATACCCATTTGGCGTTGTGAGTGCGGATATTTGGAGTGTATTTCAAGTCGTCAAGAACTAAAAGACAGAGCACAAGAAGATATATCTATTGACATTGAACTCCATCGTCCATATGTAGATGATGTTCATTTAACATGTCCTAAATGTAAAGGTACTATGGAAAGAATTCCTGAGGTTATGGACTGTTGGTTTGACTCAGGTGCAATGCCTTTTGCCCAATGGCATTACCCATTTGAGAATGCCGATATTTTTGACAAAGAACTTTTCCCTGCTGATTTTATCTGTGAAGGCATTGATCAAACAAGGGGTTGGTTCTATTCCTTAATGGCAATATCAACCTTTATAAAGAAAAAAGCACCATATAGAAATGTCTTGGTTAATGATCTAATCTTAGATAAAGAAGGCAAAAAAATGAGCAAAACTAAGGGTAACACTGTTGACCCCTTTGTGATGTTCGACAGATACGGAGCCGATGCCACAAGATGGTATCTATTACACAGCTCTCCTGCTTGGTCACCCACTAAGTTTGATGAAGAGGCTTTAAAAGAGGTTAACAGTAAGTATTTTGGGACTTTAAGAAATGTATATAATTTCTTTGTTCTTTACTCTAACCAAGACAATATCGATCCAGCAAATATCTTTGTAGATTACGAAGATCGCCCAGAGCTAGATAGATGGATTATAAGTAAATATAACCAACTTATACTAGATGTTACTGAAGATATGAATAAATACGACCATATGAAATCTGTTCGTAAAATACAAGAATTTGTCTCCGAGGATTTATCTAACTGGTTTATCAGAAGAGCCAGAAGACGATTCTACACAGAAGGAATGAGCGAAGACAAGAAAAGCGTATATGCAACAACCTACGAGATGTTAGTGGGAGTATGTCAACTAACTGCACCCTTTGCTCCTTTTATAGCAGAAGAAATATATACCAAACTAACGGGAGAAGAGTCTGTACATATATCTTTCTTCCCTAAGGGAAATATAGATTTGCTAGACAAAAATGTAGAACAGAGGATGGATTTGGTGAGAAGTCTAGTAAGCCTTGGAAGAGGAATTAGAGAGAAGGAAAGAATCAAAGTAAGACAACCTCTTCCCAAAATCCTTGTAGATGGACAGTACGAGACTCTTATCTCTGACTTGACTCCCCTACTTATGGAAGAGCTAAATGTGAAAGATGTTTCCTTCGAAAACGACCTAGACGCCTTTATGAATTTTAGTTTGAAACCAGATTTTAAAGTGGCAGGTCCTACTTTTGGGCCAAAAATTAAAGCCTTCACAAACTACTTAAAACAACTAGATCCTAAGACCTTTGTAAAAGAACTGGAGACTAATGAACGCCTAACAATTAGCTTAGAGAATCAAGATTTTGAAATTGATAAATCCTTTATCGACGTTAGAATCGAAGCAAAAGAAGGATTTTCAGTAGCAATGGAGAATGGTCTTTTCACTATACTAGACACTACCCTTAGTCCCGAATTAATACAAGAAGGATTGGCAAGAGAGTTGATTTCCAAGGTTCAACAAATGCGTAAACAAAATGACTTTGAAATGATGGATAGAATAAAGATTTATGTTTCTACTGACAAGGATGTTCAAGAGGCTTTAAATGTGCATAAAGACTATATTATGAAAGAAACTCTTGCAGTAGAAATATTGGATTCTTCGGCTTCCATGGAAGAAACAGATTTAAATGGCCATAAAACAGGAATTTCTGTAGAGAAAATATAAAGAGATTCTTACGAAACCAATAATACAGTAGATTTTTAGCAAAAAACCCTTTTCTCAATTAGAAGAGGGTTTTTTATACACGCATCTTTGATAAACTGCATAAAAGCAAGTAATATTCTTAAGAGTTTTTCTTTTCTAGCTCCCTTATTTTCCCTTCCAGTCTTTCAAGCTGCTCTTCTAAACGACAAATCTCAATCATTATTGGATCCTGTATGTTAATCTGATCCACATCTTCGTTACCTTGTTTTGAGCCAGTAGGATCAGTAGCAAAGCCACAAAGTATTTGAGCAGGAACTCCAACTGCAGTAGCATAAGCAGGCACTTCGCTAAGAACTACCGCACCTGCCGCAATTTTAGCATGGTCTCCGACCTTAAATGGGCCTAAGACTTTAGCTCCAGCTCCTACCAAGACATCATTCCCTAATGTTGGATGCCTTTTTCCATGGACTATCCCTGTACCTCCCAGAGTAACTCCCTGATACAAAGTACAAAAATCCCCTATTTCTGTAGTTTCACCAATTACTACCCCGCTTCCGTGGTCAATAAATAGACCTCTTCCTATAGTAGCGCCTGGGTGAATTTCAATTCCTGTTATCCATCTGGCAAACTGAGAAATAGCCCTTGCAATAAAGAACATACGTCCTTTATAGAACTTGTGAGCAATTCTATGATAAAATAATGCGTGGAAGCCTGAATATAAAAAAAACACTTCCAAGCTATTTCTGCATGCTGGATCTCTTTTTTTAATTGATTTTAGATCATCTCTAATTTTCCCCAAAATATTTCCCCTATTCGCTAAATAATAATGTAGATAAGTATCTTTCCCCTGTGTCAGGCAGTAAAACTACTATGACTTTACCTTTATTCTCTTGCCTTTTTCCTACAACTAAAGTTGCTGCCAAAGCTGCTCCAGAAGAAATACCAACTAGGATCCCCTCCGTCTTAGCTAAAAAACGACCATTTATATAGGCTTCTTCTTCTGTAATAGGCACAACCTCATCAATGATTTTAAGATTTAAAATTTCCGGTATAAATCCTGCGCCTATTCCTTGTATTCCATGGGGTCCTGCCTTGCCTCCATTGAGAACTTGACTGCCAAATGGTTCAACCCCAATTATTTTTATTTCTGGATTTTTGCTCTTCAAGTACTCTCCAACTCCAGTAATGGTGCCACCGGTACCTATCCCTGCCACAAAAATATCTATTTTACCTTTTGTATCTTGCCATATTTCTGGGCCAGTGCTTTCAAAGTGGGCTTTCACATTTGCTTTGTTTGTGAATTGGCCAGGCATAAAAGCCCCTGGTGTTCCATTAACTATCTCTTGTGCTTTATCAATAGCACCTTTCATCCCTTTAGAACCTTCTGTTAGTATAAGTTTTGCTCCATATGCTTTTAGTATCTGTCTTCTCTCTAGGCTCATAGTGTCGGGCATAGTTAATATAACAGAGTAACCCTTACTAGCTCCAATTGCTGCCAAAGCGGCTCCTGTATTGCCACTTGTGGGTTCCACCAAAGTTGCCCCGGGTTTAATTAGTCCACTTTTTTCAGCCTCTTCAATCATTGATAGAACAGCTCGATCCTTTGCACTGCCACCAGGATTAAAAGCCTCAACTTTTCCTAAAACACATACAGCATTTCCAAGTTTTTCTTCTATTTTTTTAAGTCCAATTAAGGGTGTTATCCCAATTGTATGTAGAACAGAATCAGCTATTTTCATCTTGATTTTTTCTTCTTTCTTTTTCTGCCTCTAAGTCCTCTGGCAAATAAATAACGTTAAAAGGGTCATTTTTTTTAGGCTTCTCGCTGGTAAATAGAGAGGAATTGCTCACAAAAAAGTAATAAACAACAAAACTTACAAGTAATATCAGTGCTAACGCAATAATTGGCATGCTTTTCCTCCTTTTATATTTGAATAAGTATACCCACTGTATTTGATTTACAATCAAAATTATACTTTTAGAAATCTTTGTATTTTAAGTATAAACATATTAGTCATAGATGTAAAGTTGCTCTAGACTCTTTATCATAAAAAGAGAGGCCAATGGCCTCTCTTTAATTATTAAACCTAATTTTTTACAGAAGTTCTTTACGTGTAAGATTTATTCGATTTTGGCTGTCAATTTCTGTAACCTTTACCTGAACCTTGTCTCCCACGTTCATAACATCTTCAACTCTCTCAACACGTTCTTTTGCCATCTTTGAAATATGCAAAAGCCCTTCTTTTCCTGGTAGTATTTCTATAAAGGCACCAAAAGCCATAAGCCTTGTTACTGTACCCTCATAGATTTCCCCTGCTTCTACATCCTTCAAAAGAAGTTCAACTTCTCTAACTCCCTTTTGGGCTGTCTCCATATCGGGAGCGGAAATGTATACGATGCCTGTATCATCTAGGTCTATTTTTACACCAGTTTCAGCTACAATCCTATTAATAGTTTTGCCTCCTGGTCCTATAACAATACGGATTTTTTCAGGATCAATTTGCATAGTTATAATTCTTGGAGCATATGGAGAAAGTTCTTCTCTAGGAGCAGAAATTTCTTCCATCATTTTCTCTAAAATAAACAATCTACCTTCTTTTGATTGAGCAAGAGCCTTCTTCAAAATTTCACGAGAAAGGCCATGAACTTTTATATCCATTTGAATGGCTGTTATCCCTTTTTCAGTTCCTGCAACCTTGAAATCCATGTCTCCTAAAAAGTCTTCCATTCCTTGGATATCAGATAAAATCACAATTTTACTGGATCCATCCTCTTCTACTCTTTCAACAAGACCCATTGCAATACCAGATACTGGCCTTGTAATAGGAACTCCTGCATCCATAAGTGATAAAGTACTACCACAAACAGCAGCTTGAGAAGTTGAGCCATTACTGGCTAGAATATCGCTTACTACACGCATTGCGTAAGGAAAGTCTTCTATAGAAGGAAGAACAGGTAGCAATGCTCTCTCTGCAAGTGCACCGTGACCTATTTCTCTTCGACCCGCAGAACGCATAGGCCTCGCTTCTCCAACTGAGTAAGGAGGGAAATTGTAGTGATGCATGTAACGCTTTTCCGTCTCTTCCCCAATACCGTCAATTCTCTGACCTTCTCCCACAGGTGCTAGAGTTGCAACACTCAATGCTTGGGTTTGCCCTCTCTTAAACAATCCAGTTCCATGGGCTCTAGGTAAGAAACCCGTTTCACACCAAATTTGACGAATCTCATCAGGTTTTCGGTTATCTGGCCGAATATGTTCGTCTAAAATCATCGCTCTAACCTGTTCTTTTGTAATATCGTACAAGGACGCAGAAATATCTTTAGGGTTATCTGGGAAAATCTCGGAAAAATATTCTTTTGCTTCTGTTTCAACCTTATCCATATTATCCAGTCTCTCCTGTTTGTCAGGAGTTTGTATGGCTGATTTCATTTTATCAGATGCAAAATCTCTTACTGCTGAATCGATTTCTTCCGGAATCTTATATAATGTAATTTCTTTTTTTGGCTTTCCTAATTCTTTAACTATATCTTCAATGAAAACAACAAGCTTTTTGATTTCTTCATGTGCAAACATAATCGCGTCTAAAACTATATCTTCACTAACTTCAGAACAACCCGCTTCTACCATCATGATAGCTTCTTTGGTTCCGCTTACCATAAGTTGTATATCACTTACTTCTCTTTGAGCTTGAGTTGGGTTCACTACGAACTCTCCATCCACCCGACCAATTAGTACAGATGCTGTTGGCCCATCAAATGGAATGTCAGAAATACTTAAGGCCACAGATGAGCCTATCATTGCCGTTACCTCAGGGGAACAGTCATGATCCAAAGACATTACTGTTGCTACTACTTGAACATCATTATGGAAACCTTTTGGGAAAAGAGGACGAATAGGACGGTCAATTAGCCTACAAGCTAAAATCGCTCTTTCACTTGGCCTTCCTTCTCTCTTAATAAATCCACCAGGGATTTTACCAGCGGCATACATTCTTTCTTCATAATCTACAGATAAAGGGAAAAAATCAATATCTGTTCTTGGGGTGTTGGATGCACAAGCCGTTACATTTACTACTGTATCTCCATATCGCATTGTAACTTGCCCATTAGCCAATTCGCACACTTTTCCAATCTCCAGCTGAAGGAGTCTTCCTCCCAGTGCTGTTTGGAACGTTCTATAATCTTCAAATCTCATAATTAACAACTACCTCCTGTTAATTTCTTTCTTTGTATGCGTCTTTAGTGACGCTAACTAAATATTAATAAAAGCGGAGCTAAGTAGCTCCGCTTAAATTTTCAAGTTTTATTACTTTCTTAAACCTAAACGGGCAATAAGATCTCTATACCGTTCTACATCTTTTCCTTTTAGGTAATTAAGTAGGTTTCTTCTCTGGCCTACCATTTGCAGAAGACCTCTTCTGGAATGGTGATCTTTTACATGAATTTTTAAATGTTCATTTAGATCGTTAATTCTAAATGTTAATACTGCAATCTGAACTTCAGAGGAACCTGTGTCCCCTTCTTTTAGCTGAAAGTCTTTAATGATTTCCGTCTTTTTTTCTTTAGTGATCATAATAATTCTTCTCCTTTTAATAATCCGCCATTTGCTGAGTACCCGTCGGAGTTCTCTAAGTACCAAGCAATGGTAATTTATACAACATCTAAATATATCACGATAAAGCTTAGGTGTCTAGCTTTTATTTAGAAAAATAAGCTTTGGCTGCTACGCAATCCTTCTTGATTTGCTCAGAAAGTTCTTTCACCGAGGCAAATTTCATTTCATCTCGAGTTTTCACTAAAAATTCCACATGAATTGTTTTGCCATAAAGCTCACCATCAAAATCAAAAATGTGGGTCTCAACATTCTTTACAAATTCTCCAATTGTTGGTTTGTTACCTACATTGGTAATACTGGGATAAGTTATTCCGTTATACGTGCACCAAGTGAGGTAAACCCCATTTGCTGGAGAAACCATATTTTCATCAATAATCAAGTTAGAGGTAGGAAATCCCAAGGATTTACCAAGTCTATTACCTACAACAACTGTTCCATTTACCGCATAGGGTCTTCCTAAATATTTTAAACACAAATCAACTTTGCCGCTACTGATAATTTCTCTTATTAATGTGCTGCTAACAACTTGTCCATCGATCAAGACTGGGGCAACCACTTCTATTTCGTAGCCTAGTTCTTTGCTCATAGCCTTTAGTTTTTCTGTTGTGCCTAGTGCTTTATTGCCAAAATGGTAATTAAATCCACAAAGACCATATTTCATATTCATTTCATCTATTAGCAGTTTCTGTACGAATTCTCTTGGGCTCATAGTCATAATCTTTTCATCAAAAGTAATATTGAACAGGTAATCAATGCCTAATTTACGTATGATCTCTGCTTTTTCTTCAAAATAGATAATATTTTTAGTAAATTCCTCATTCATTATTACGTTTCGAGGGTGATTTGCAAATGTGAATATCCCGCTTTTCATTCCTAATTCTGCAGCTTTGTTAACAGTTCGTATAATAATTTCACGGTGTCCTAAATGAATACCGTCAAAATTACCTAAGGCTAAAACCGTAGGTTCAGTATAATTAGTGTTATCGAATGAATGATATATTTCCATATCTACTCTATGTTGCTCTCTCTTTTATAAATACTTTTTCTGGTTTAAAGGTCTCTCCATCCAACTTACCTATAGCCAATAGTTCTTCATGGTCTAAAACTCCATATATATCTTTCTGCTGTTCATTGCTAGGAATTCTTGTTAATTGGTGCTTTTCAATTACCATCTTTTTGCCATCTAGCAAATCCCTTCTATTTTCACTACTGCCTTGGATTTCTCCTAAAGCTACTAGTGGATACCACATTGGTTTTAAAAAAACACTGTAATCTTCTGCCTTTTCAAATTCAGCTAAGGTCACCGAATCCTCTATTGACATGTTACCGCAAGATATTCTTTTAAGGGAAGACATAACTGCTCCACATCCCATTTCTTCTCCCAGGTCGTGGCAAATGCTTCTAATGTATGTACCTTTTGAGCAGGTAATTAAAAGCTCTGCTTTGGATGATTCCTGGTCAAATGATTTCATTTCTAGATGATATATTGTAACTTTTCTCGTAGGAATCTCTACTTCTTCTCCTTTACGAGCATATTCATAAAGCCGTTTACCATTTTTTCTTAATGCCGAAAAAATAGGTGGCCTTTGATCTATCTCTCCTCTAAACATAGAAAGTGCTGTAGATATTTTATCAAAGGTTAGTAGTTCTAACGCTAACTCTCTTTGTGGATTTCCATCTATAGCACTTCCCCAAATATCATATGTGTCTGTGGTTATCCCAAAGGTTATTTCACATAAATATGTTTTTTGATCATGCTCTAAGTATTCAATCATCCTTGTAGCCCTGCCAATACAAATTGGCAATACGCCAGTAGCTTGAGGATCTAGTGTTCCAGTATGCCCGATTTTCTTTATTCCTGTTTTCTTTCTAAAATGAGCAACACAATCGTGAGATGTAAGACCTTTTGGTTTGTTTAGTATAACAATTCCTTTTATCATATCTTGTTTTTTCCTGCTTTTTTTAGAGAAATCTCAATCTCATTTATTATCATTTTTACGGCAAATTCCATAGTGGCATTTATAGTACAACCTGCGGCTTTTTTGTGTCCACCCCCGTTAAATCTAGTGGCTATTTCTGCTACATCTGCTTCTGTTTTAGAACGCATACTCACAGTAATAGTGTCTTCATCATCTTCCTTCAAAAAAGCTGACACTTCTACACCAGCAATACATCTAAGGGTTTCAACTATTCCTTCAGTTTCATCTAGTGTAGCACCAGTCTCCTGAAATATATCACGTGTTGCATAGGTAATAGCCCCTCTGCCATTGGCAAAGAAGGCTAAGTTGTCCATTACCTTGTTGGTCATGAGTATTTTTTCGGGACGTATATTCTCATATATATTGATACTTACCGAGTTATGATCAATACCAAGACCATGAAGCTCTGCAGCAATGTCATGGGTTTCTTTTGTTGTATTTGAATATTGAAAATTACCTGTGTCAGTAGTTATCCCTGCCCAAATAGCCTCGCCGATTTCTTTGTCCATAGGTGCATTAATATATTTTAAAATCCGATATATCAGCATTGCTGTGGCTGAAGCTTTTGAGTCTACATAGTTAAAATCAAACACTGGATCAGTAGCAAGATGATGATCAATTACCATTGTGCTTTGACCCTTAAAAAAGAAATCACTTCTGTTTTTGAATCTAGATACCTCTCCACAGTCGATTGCTATACAAAGATCTGGATTTTTAAACTTATCCCCGTTTGTGATGCAATAATCTCGATCTAAAAATCTTAAATACATAGGGATTTCTTCTGCTATTAATATGTTGCACTTTTTTCCTAACATTCTAAGGCTTTTGCACAAAGCAACTGAAGAACCAAGGGCATCTCCATCCATATTAACATGGGGAAACAAAAGTATGGAATCTACCGCAAGAAGTTTTTCGCCTATTTCCTCGATGGGGTTACTCTTCAACATCCTTCTCCAATCCTAATTCATTTATTATTTTGGACATTTTTCGACCATATTCCATAGAAGTATCCAATTTGAAAATTAGCTCAGGAACATGTCTTAGTTTTATTTGATTGCCAATTTCTCTTTTAATCAATCCTTTGGCACTTTGAAAAGCAGCGATTACTTCTTCTTTTTCTTCAGTTGTTGGTTCATTCTCGATTGAACTACCTAGAACTGTAACATAACATGTTGCATAGCTTCCGTCTCTTGTCACAGTAACCGAGGAAACACTAACCATTCCAGATAGCCTAGGGTCTTTAATGTCTCTAAGAAGCATTTCTCCAATAACCTTGCGGATTTCTTCTCCTAGTCTTCCTTGTCTATATCCTTTATTACTCATAACTATTTCTAACCTCTTTCTACTTGTTCCATCTTGAAGCATTCGATAACGTCGCCTTCTTTGATATCATTGTAGTTTTCGATACCAATACCACATTCAAATCCTTCTCTAACTTCTTTTGCATCATCTTTGATTCTTTTTAAGCTGGATATTTTTCCTTCATGAATGACGATACCATCTCTAACCAATCTGATTTTCTCATTTCGAACTACTTTGCCCTCAGTAACATACGAACCTGCAATAACTCCCGCTCCAGGTACCTTGAAGGTCTCTCGTACTTCGGCTTTTCCTAGAACCACTTCCTTATATATAGGATCCAACATACCCTTCATTGCTGCTTCCACATCTTCTATTAGCTTATAAATAACTGTGTAGGATCGTATTTCGATATTTTCTCTTTCTGCTAATACTGTTATTTCCGTCGACGGTCTCACATTAAAACCGATTAGTATTGCGCCCACAGTACCTGCAAGCATTACATCTGTCTCAGTAATTGCACCAACGCTGGAATGAATTATGTTGGTTCTAATATTTTCTTGCTGGAGCTTTTCCAAGGAAGTTTTAACTGCGTCAACAGAGCCTTGAACGTCTCCTTTAATAATCATATTAAATTCTTTAATCTCTCCTTCTTGGAGCTGATCGAAAAGCTTTTCCAAACTAGACCCTGAGTTTCGCGCAAGAACTTCTTCTCTAAGTTTGATCCTTCTATTAGTTGCAATTTCTTTTGCCTTGCCTAAGTCTTTAACTACATAAAATTCATCTCCTGCTTCTGGTACTTCGGTAAGTCCAAGGATTTCAACAGCAGTAGCAGGACCTGCTTTTTTAATAGTAGATCCTTTGAAATTGTTCATCAAACGAATTTTTCCTGCACTTGTTCCAGCAACTATAGATTGGCCGCTTTCTAGTGTTCCATTTAACACAAGTAAAGTGGCGATTGGCCCCTTTGATTTGTCTAGCCTAGCTTCAATTACAGTTCCTGAAGCCATTCTGTTTGGATTGGCTTTTAGTTCAAGAATTTCTGCCTGTAAAAGAATCATCTCTAAAAGAGTTGTGATACCTTCTCCCGTTTTAGCCGATACAGGTACAGCAATGGTTTCACCACCCCAAGCTTCTACTAGTACTCCTTTGTCAGCCAAATCTTTTTTAACTTTTTCAATATCTGCTCCAGGTTTATCTATTTTGTTAATTGCGACTATAATATGAACTCCCGCCGCTTTAGCATGATTTATAGACTCTAAGGTTTGAGGCATAACACTATCGTCAGCAGCTACAACCAATACAGCTATATCCGTAACATGTGCTCCTCTTGCTCGCATGGCTGTAAAAGCCTCATGGCCTGGAGTATCTAAAAACACGATTTTTTGATCATTTATCATAACCTCTGACGCGCCTATATGTTGTGTTATTCCGCCTGATTCACTATCAGTTACATGGGTTTTTCTAATGGCATCTAAAAGAGATGTTTTTCCATGGTCTACATGACCCATAACTGTAATTATTGGGGATCTATTTTCTAAATCTTCTGCTTTATCCTTAAAGAGTTCAATTCCTTCTTCAACGGATTCTTCAGAGATTTTTCCAACTATAATATTGATACCTAAAATCTCACCAAGGATCATTACTGTTTCTTCATCTAAGTTCTGATTAACAGTTGCCATGATTCCAAGTTTCATAAGTTCCATTATTGTTTTTGATGCAGGGATTTCTACTTGTTCGCTAAATCCAGCAACTGTTATAGGAACATTTACGATAACAGTTCCTTCAGGTAGTTCTAAAATATCAATTTCTGGCTCTTCTTCTTTTACTACCTTTACATGTTTTTTCGGCTTTACGACTTTTTCCAAGCTACGAACTGCTTGATAAGGAGCCTTCTTCCCTTTTTTGCTTGGGCCACTTTCTGTTTTTCCAAACTTGTCCTTGGCACTGGGTTTTCCTCGGTCATCTTTTTTAGTATCAGGTTTGCCGGAACTTGGCCCGCTTGCAACATTTGGGTGCTTTCCTTTATCTCCTTGATATTTTGAAGAAGCCCTAGGGCTTTCCTGAGCTTTAGGTCTTCCTGTACTCTTTGGTGGACTAGGAACAGTTCTCGATTCAGGAGCTTTTGTTTCCGCTGCTGTTCTAGGAGCAGCATCCATAATAGAACCTGATTTTCTATCAGCCCTATTGCTTCCTTGATGAGCTTGTGGTTGCTTACTCTGTGGGGCCCGTTGAGGCTGTGGTGCTTTAGTCTGTGGAGCACTTTTACTTGATTGACTAGCTTTCGGCGCTTGTTGAGGCTTTTGAGTTTGCTCTACAACTTTTTTTGAGGGTTCTGTTTGAGTCTCTTTTACTGAATCCGGGACTTGTTTAAGGGATTCAGTTTTGGTGTTTTTATCAGCTTCAGCGGTTTTTTTATTTTCTTGAGCTTGTTGGTTTACAAGTGCCTTTTCTTTTGCCTTAGCCTTTTCTGCTTCTCTGGCATCCAATTCTTTATTGACCACAGGTTTTCCTAATGGTGGTTTTGGACGGCCTTCAATTTCCTTTGAAATTACAGGTCTTCCAATAGGCGGTTTTTGAGTTCTTCCTCGTTCTTCAGTTTTGCTCTTTTCAGGAACTTGTTTTATTGCTGGGGTTGGAATCTTAATTGCAGCCTTCACCGTAACACGGGGAACATCCTCAACGCCTTCAGAGTCTGCCTTCCTTGGTGTTGCCTTTACAATTTTAGTTTCTGAGGCAGATTTGCTTTTCTTCATTATGTTTCTCAACTTATTTGCATCTGTATCAGACAAAACACTCATATGGTTGGAAATGCTAACACCTAGCTCTTCACACTTTTTCTGCAGCTCTTTGCTGCTGGTTTCTAATTCTCTTGCAAGTTCATGTACTTTTATCGTCATCTTTTACCCTCCTTATTTTCCAACTCTTTTACGATGACATCTTTAAAATTGTCATCTAAAATTCCGAAAACTCCTGAGGTTTTTTCTCCTGTCAGCTTCGAAAGTTTTTCTTTTGTTTCATATATTTTATACGGCACGTTGTTTTTAACGGCCTCTTTAATTATTTTTTCTTTTGAGTTTTCTGCAAGGTCTGTTGCAATTAACAGCAATTTTATCTTTCCCTTTGACATCAAAATCTTGCATGTGTCTGTTCCCACTACAAGGTTTCTTGATTTGGCCGCAAACCCCAAATAGCTGTCAATCTTTTCTCTCATAGCGTTTCAACTCCTCAAAAAGCTTGGTTATGGTTTCATCCTCTATCTTCATTTGAAGTCCCCTTCCTATAGCCTTTTTCTTATGAGCTATGAGAAAACAATCTTCATTTGGGCAAAGATATACTCCTCTGCCTTTTGCTTTGCCAGTCATATCGATTGAAACTGCTTCCTCATAACCTGCAATCCTAATCAGTTGATTTTTGGGTTTTGATTCCATACAACCTACACAACGACGCATCGGTATTTTTTTTTCACCTTTAATTTGCTTCAAATCTTAGCCCTCACCCACTCCATCTTCTTCAGGGGTTTCAAAATAGTTCTCCTCAGTAAACTCTTTTTGGGGTTCTTCCACCTCTACAACATCTTCAAAAAATTGCTCACCATCGTACTCTTCTTCCTGTCCCATTTCATTCCCTTCACCATAGTATTGAGAATGACTCTTTATATCTATCTTCCAGCCGCACAGCTTGGCTGCCAATCTGACATTTTGCCCTTCTTTGCCAATGGCTAAGGACAGTTGATAATCAGGAACTATAACTGTTGCGCTTTTCCCGTCCTCTCCTAAAATAACACTGTCAACTTTAGCAGGTGACAAAACGTTACCAATGAGAGTTTGGGGGTCTTCGCTCCAAGCAATTACGTCAATTTTTTCTCCAAAGAGTTCATCTACAACAGATTGTACCCTTACACCTCTTGCGCCAACGCAAGCACCAACAGGATCCACGTTCCCATCTTCTGCCCATACAGCAATTTTTGTTCGAGAACCTGCTTCTCGACTTATTCCCTTTATTTCAACTATACCATCTTGAATCTCTGGCACTTCTAATTCAAATAGGCTTTTTACTAATCCGGGATGAGAACGAGACAGGTAGACTTGAGGTCCTTTATTTGTCTTTTTTACATCCATAATATAAACCTTAACCCTACTGTTTATCGTATATGTTTCTCCAGGTACTTGCTCTGTTACAGACAAGAGACCTTCAGCTTTTCCCATGTTAAAGAAAACAGTCTCATTTGAAATACGTTGAACTGTTCCAGTTATCACTTCTCCCTGCCGATTTATGAAATCATCAAAAACCATACCCCGTTCTGCTTCACGAATTCTCTGAACTACAACTTGTTTAGCAGTTTGAGCTGCTATTCTTCCAAAGTCCATGTGAGTAACTTGATATGAAACCGTGTCACCAATTTCGTATCTTGAGTCTATCTCTTTTGCATCATCAATTGATATTTCTACCATATCATCATCAACTTCATCTACAACACCCATTAAATGCAAGATCCCAATATCCCCCGTTTCTTGGTCAATTGTAACTTCAACATTTTGACTTGTACCGTAGTTCTTTTTATAAGCTGCCACCAGTGCAGATTCGATTGCCTCAATTAAAATCTCTTTTGAGATTTCTTTTTCAGCCTCTAGTGCCTCAAGAGCTTCAATAAATTCTTTATTCATTTTTTCTCCTCCTTAAAATACGACTTTTAATTTAACTTTAGCAACCTTATCGAAAGGTAGCATTATCTCATTTTTATTTTCATCTTCTATGACAATGTTTTCACCATCAAAAGATTGAAGGACTCCCTCGTATTTTTTCTTTCCTTCTAAAGCCTCATACAGGCTAACTTCTATTAATCTACCTTTATACTTGTGATAGTCTTTTGGGGTTTTAAGAGCTCTTTCCATCCCAGGGGACGATACTTCCAGGTAATAATTCTGTGCTATGGGATCTTCTTCATCTAGTTTTTTTGAAAGAAAACGGCTTACTTTCTCACAATCGTCCAGACTTATATACTCTTCTTGATCTTCCCAAATCTTATCTATATATACCCTTAAAAACCAGTCTTTACCTTCTTTTATAAATTCCACATCATATAATTCTAATCCTTGCTCCTCTAAATATTCACGAGATAATTGAGTAACAATTTCTTTTACGGTAATCTTCGACATATATATTCCATTTCCTGTTTGGTCTCTTAAAATATTTGGAGTGGGCAACAGCCCACTCCAAATTAATTGCTTAAATAAATACACTGATATAATATCATGGCTTCAACGGTATTGCAAGAAACTTCATAGTTCTTTAACCACTTGAATCCCCTTTTCTACCAATACTGCCTCTGTTTTTGGTATATCCTCTACTTTTAAGACAAAATACTGAGGTCCACCCTTTTCCACTACGAAGCTATAAATATAATCCACATTTATGTCATTGTCTGCGAGAATTCGAAATATCTCATTTAAACTTCCTCTTCTGTCTTCAGGATTAATAGCCATAATATCAGAAACCATTGCTACAATACCGTTTCGATTTAAAACTTCTACGGCTTTTTCAGGGTCATCTACAACAGTTCTTAAAATTCCGTATTCTGTTGTATCGTAAACAGATATTGCTCGGATGTCGATACCCTCTTCGTAAAAAATGTTGGTTAAATTGCCTAACATACCATAGCGGTTTGGCATTAGTACGGACAGCTGTTTAATAGCCATTTCTAATCCACCTTTCTTTCATCTATAACTCTTTTTGCTTTTCCTTCAAATCGTGGCAAGCTAGCAGGTTGAACTAAATTAACTTTAGCATCAATCCCCAGTACAGTTCGCAGCCTGCCTCGTATTTCATTACTAAGGTTCTCAAGTTTTGAAAATGAATCCAAATAAGTTGCATCAGTTAGCTCAACATCTACTTCTATCTTATCCAAGTATTCTTTTTTAAACACCCTGATTTGATAGTGTGGTCCAATGCCCGGTGCATTGATAAGTACTTCTTCAATTTGAGAAGGGAAAACATTGACACCGCCTAAAATCAACATGTCGTCCGATCTCCCTTGAATTTTTGCCATACGGACTGTGGTTCGTCCACATTCACATTTTTCATAGTGAAGAGAAGTAATATCTTTTGTTCTATACCTAATTATAGGCAGAGCTTCTTTTGTTATCGTAGTAATTACTAGTTCCCCCTTTTCTCCTGGACCTAGGACCTCTCCAGTATCAGGGTTAATTATCTCTGGCAAAAAATGATCTTCATTTATATGCATACCTTTTAAAGCTAGACACTCACCAGATATTCCGGGGCCCATAAGTTCACTCATACCATAGTTTTCAGTAGCAAATATTCCCCATGTCTGCTCTAGTTCTTTACGCATAGCCTCTGTTGATCCTTCGCCGCCAAATAATCCCCATTTTAGAGGAATGTCTTTTTTGGGATCAACACCTAAAGACTTAGCAACTTCCGCCATATGAAGAGCATAAGAAGGGGTACTAATAAGGGCAGTTGTTTGAAAATCACGCATGACCATTATTTGTTTTTCAGTGTTGCCACTAGACATAGGTATTACAGCAGCACCAACCTTTTCTAAGCCCTGATGCAGCCCGAAGGCTCCTGTGAATAATCCGTAGCCGAAAGAGATTTGTGCTGTATCATCTTGAGTAACGCCAGCTTGTGTTACTACACGAGCAATTAATTCTTTCCATGTAGTCATATCTCTTTTAGTATAGCCAACAACTGTCGGCTTTCCCGTAGTTCCAGAAGATGCATGAAATCGGACAATGTCTCTCTTTCCCGAAGAAAATAATCCAAAAGGATAGTTGGATCTAAAATCATCTTTTACTGTAAATGGAAGTCTTTGTAAATCGTCTAAGCTTTTTATATCATCGGGAGAAATCCCCATCGCATCAAATTTTTCGCGATAAAAAGGCACATTTTCATATACTCTCTGAACAGTACTTTGTAGACGTTCTAGCTGTAAAGTTCTCATCTCATCTCTTAACAGAGTTTCATCATTGTTCCAAATTCTGTGGGCAATATCTTTTTCTGAAATCATTTTTATTTCCTAACCTTTACTATTATTTATTCGAAAAGTGACATTTGGTTTGACTCAGGTATACCATCTAACACTCCTAGGTTTTTCAAAGCTTCAATAGTCGTATTGTTGGCTTTGCCTCGGCTTCTAACATCTTCTATTGTATCATAAGGTCTTTCACGGTATTCTTGGTCGAGAAGCTTTGCTGCGCTAGCACCGAACCCACTAATTGCACCTAAAGGAACTCTTACTTTTCCATCTTCCACTGTGAATTTCAAGGGGTCAGAAACTCCTAATCTTGGAGGTAAAAACTCCAAACCTCGAGATACCATTTCATAGACTAATTCTAATACAACACCTTCGTTCTTTTCTTTATCTGTTGCTCCTTTACCTTTATTGTATATTTCGCTAAGGGCTCCATATATTTTTGTTGCGTCATTATAAATCCCGCTGGAGTCGAAATCATCTCGCTTTGCTGTGAAGAAAGCAGCGTAAAATTCCGCAGGATGATAAACCTTGAAATATGCTATTCTATAAGACATCATAACATAAGCTACGGCATGTGCTCTTGGAAAAAGATATTTAATACGTTTACAGGATTCAATGTACCAATCTTGAACTCTATTACTTTTCATGCTTTTTTCTTCTTCATCAGTTATTCCCTTGCCTTTTCGCACGCTCTCCATTATCTTAAAAGCCATTTTTGGATCAAGCCCTTTTACGATTAAGTCATTCATTATATCATCTCGAGTTGAAAGCGCTTCTTCGAGTTTGGCCTGACCTGACTTTATAAACTCTCTAGCGTTATTGTTCCAAACATTTTCACCGTGGGAAAATCCAGAAATCCTCACTAAATCAGCAAAACTTGAAGGTTCAATATCGTCAAGCATTCTTCGTACAAACTCTGTTCCAAATTCAGGTATGCCGTAGGTACCGTGAATGAACTTGTAATCTTTATTGATAATCTCTAAGGGCTCTATACTTTTAAATAGTAGGGTGACTTTAGGGTCATTTAGCGGGAGTGTCAAAGGATCTACTCCTGTCATGTCTTGCAACTGTCTTATTTGCGAGGGTGCATCATGGCCCAATAAGTCTAATTTAAGCAAGTTGTGATCAATGGAATGATAATCAAAGTGAGTTGTTATAATATCAGTGTTTGCATCATTTGCAGGGTGTTGTACTGGACAAAACTCATGAATGTCATGGCCTCTTGGGACTATTATAATTCCCCCAGGATGTTGACCAGTGGTTCTTCTAATTCCAGTACAACCCATGGCTAAACGCTCTAGCTCCCATTTACTAGCAGACTTCCCTCTTTCTTCATGATATTTTTTTACATATCCAAAGGCAGTCCTTTCTCCAATAGTCCCAATAGTCCCTGCTTTAAAAACATTGTTTGCGCCGAATATTTCCTCCACATATTTATGTGCAGTGGCTTGGTATTCTCCCGCAAAGTTTAAATCAATGTCAGGCTCTTTGTTGCCGCCAAAGCCCAAGAATGTTTCGAATGGAATTGAAAACCCTAAACGATCCATCATAGATCCACAAGATGAACAAGCCTTGGGAGGCATATCTATGCCACAGCCGTATTTCAAAGGGTCTCCCCATTCAAAATTCTTACAGGCATTACATAAGTAATGGGGCGGCAATGGGTTAACCTCAGTAATCCCTGCCATTGTCGCTGCAAATGAAGACCCTACTGAACCTCTGGAGCCAACTAAGTACCCATCTTCCAAGGATTTCTCAACAACCATTTTTGCAGATACATACATTACAGCATATCCGTTGCCAATTATAGAGTCCAGTTCTTCATTTAATCTGTTTTCTATTTCTTTGGGCAGTTCGTCACCATAAATATTTCTTGCGGTTGTATAGCATGCCTCTTTCAAGATTTCTTCAGAATTCTCAATCTTGGGGGGGAATTTGCCTGAGCGTAATGGTTCAATGACTTCTACTCTGCTAGCCAATTCTCTACTATTACTAACAACCACCCTATATGCTTCTTCAGCCCCTAGATATGAGAATTCTTCTAACATCTCATCTGTTGTTCTCATATATAGGCCTTTACTAGAGTCAGCGTCTTTATAACCTCGTCCTGCTTGTATAATTGTTCTATATATAGAATCCTCTGGCTCACCATAGTGAGCATCTGTTGTTGCAACCACAGGCTTGTCTAAAGTTTTTCCCAACTCACAAATTTTCTTATTGATTTTTATCAAATCATCTTGATCATTTACCATACCTTTATCAATCAGAAATTGATTGTTAATCAAAGGCATTATTTCAAAATAGTCATAAAATTTACCTATCTCATTAATCTCTTCTTGGGCTTTATTCTTTAATATAGCACCAAATAGCTCTCCCGCTTCACATGCTGAGCCAACAAGAATTCCTTCTCTTTTCTCTGCTAATACTGATTTTGGTATTCGAGGTCTTCGTTTGTTTAAATGATTTAAATGCGATATAGAAACTAACTCGTATAAATTACGTAATCCTATTTCATTGCAAGCAAGCAATACAACATGATAACTATTATCTTTAGAGATTTTTAAATCACCTTCTTGATCTTTGTCATCTATTAAATATCCTTCCATTCCATATATGACTTTCACATTTAAAGGATTCTTTTTATTGTTTCGGATCTGAGCTGCTTCTGGGAATGCCTGAACTACCCCATGGTCTGTGATGGCGATAGCTTCATGTCCCCATCTTTCTGCTGTTAGCAACATATCTTTTACATCATATAACCCATCATTCTCACTCATTTTGGTATGGCAATGAAGCTCCACTCTTTTTTCAATAGCTGTATCTTGCCTACCAATTTCAGCATCCTCTTGTATGGCTATGATTTTCATAACCATAGTGTTTTCATAAATATCTAATTCAGGTTGACCTAATACTTTTATAGTGTCCCCTATTTCAAAACTCCCATCGATGGCATCCCATTTATCTTCTTGGCAAAAAACCTTGCAACACAATGCTGCGCTTTTATCATAGATAAGTAAGGTAACTAGTTTCTTATTGTTTTTGATGGTACGAGAATCCTTCTTAAACAATTTTCCCACTACAGCAACTTTTTTCATATCCAAATGTACATCTTCTATAGACACAGGAGTTTGTTTAATTGGCATCCCAATAATTTGGCTTTTTCTTCTAGATATACCTGAAGATGTTTTCCCTTGATTATTTCTCTCTGCGAACCTTCTTTTTTCTTCAACATCTTTTAGTTCTTGTGTATTTCTTTCTTCACTCTTTAATTCTGACTCTTTATATCTTTCTTCGTGATTAGAAAAAGACACCATGGCCTCAATGTTTAGAACTGAATTAAGTAGACCTTCGAATTTATTTGCAAGGGTTTCATTTAATTTTAGCGTTGCGTTTTCTCCCAGCACAGGAATATTTACATTGAGGCCCTCTCCGTGAATTTCTTCTATTTCTACTTCATCTAAAAAAAGTGTATTCGTGATAACCCGGAGACCACCTTTCTCATTGTGGACCATGAATGGCAAATACAGCAAAATAGCCTTTGTTTTCGAAATCGCCAAGTTCTCGTAATGGAATTCAAAGATTACATCTTGAAGAGTTGGAATGGTTTCTATTATTTTATTTCTTATCTCTGATAGGTTCTTAAAAGGGAAAATAATGTTTGTTTTAATTAACAAAGTAAGGGTATTTCCTTTTTTATTAAGAGTTCCCTTACAAACTTCGATTTTATAAACATCTCTATCTTCACCAACTTGGTCCCATGAAATCGAATTCTGTATGAGATTAAGCATTCTATTTCTACCCCTTTGACATATATATTAGTTTTATTAATTCTTTTGTAATATCTTCTTCTAAAACAGTTTTTATTATTTTGCCTCGAGAGAAGAGAACGCCCTTTCCTTCCCCGCAAGCTACTCCGAAGTCTGCTTCCTTTGCTTCTCCAGGACCGTTTACAGCACATCCCATTACAGCAACAGCAATGTCCAACTTTGCTAGGTCACTATTTAACAAAGCAGATTCTACACTTAGAGCTATCTTTTCTAAATCAACCTTCGTACGCCCACATGTTGGGCAGGATATAACTTGAATGCCTTTTCGAAGGCCAAGGTCCACTAAGAGTTTTTTTGCAAATTCCACCTCGTAAATGGGGTCTCCAGTTAATGAAACTCTTATGGTATCTCCAATACCCAATAATAATAAGCCACCAATACCAGCTGCAGATTTTATTTTGCCATTCTCGATTGTACCTGCTTCTGTTATTCCTATATGAAGAGGGTAATCTGTCTGCTGTGCCAGAAGCCTATTCGCTTCAAAGGATTTTTTAACATCTGAGGCCTTAACCGACACAACAATCTCTTGATAATCCATTTCTTCAATCATCCGAATATTTATTAATGCGCTTTCTACTAAGGCTTCATAGGTTGGCCCACCGTATTTTGCTAATAAATCCTTTTGAAGGGATCCGCTGTTTACTCCTACCCTTATGGGAACATCCGCATTCTTTGCAGCCTTTACAACTTGAGCTAGTTGGTCTTTGCTCCCAATATTACCTGGGTTAATCCTTATTTTATCTGCTCCATTATTAATTGAAGCAATAGCTAAGCGATAGTCAAAATGAATATCAGCAACCATTGGCACTTGTGAAAACACCCGAACTTCTTTTTTGATTTTCCCAAAACTAATCGCTGATTCTTCATCAGCTACTGCAAGCCTAATTATTTCGCATCCTGCATGGACTAATGCTTTTATCTGCTCCACCGACGCGTGTATATCATGAGTATTTTTTGTTACCATAGATTGTATGGTAACTGGAGAATTCCCACCAATAAATAAATCCCCACATCTAATCTTTTTAGTCATTTAGCCTCCAAACCCAGGCACTATAAATCTTATAATATCTTGCCATGTTACAAAGACCATTAGGGCTAATAGTAAGAAAATCCCTATCATATGGACTTTTGCTTCCATACTGTCCGTAACACGTTTCCCTGATATTTTACGGATTGCGAGAAAAACTAGCCTACCACCATCAAGTGCAGGAAGGGGTAGCATGTTTATGATAGCCAGGTTCAAACTAATTAAAGCTGCTAAATAAGCTACGTAAGAGACTCCCATTTTAGCTGAATCTCCTACCATATATACTATACCTACAGGACCCGTTAAATCAGTAGCAGGTATGTTACCTGTAAATAGTTGTTTCAAGATATCAATCATGGATACAAACATAGTCCAAGTAGATTTAAAACCTCCACTTATAGCTTGGCCAGGGTTTTTCACAAACTTAGGGGTAATACCTACAACAGTTCTACCATCTTCTGATAGGTAAGTGCTACTAGCAATTGTTAACTCTTCCCCCTCTCGTACAAGGTCGATTTCAATTTTCTGATCTGCCTCTATCTCTCCAATTGCTAGAGTAATATCCTCCCATTCGTTGATTTTAATATTTTCAATGGCAACAATTCGGTCTCCCTGTATTAATCCAGAAGATTCTGCGGGACTTCCAGGGAAAACCTGGTCCACAACTGTAGAAGGTTGCCCAATAGAAAAAAGAATCCCACCTAGGATAATAATGGTTAAAATAACGTTCATGGTTGATCCAGCCGCTAAAATAATAGCTCTTTGCCAGGCTGGTTTTCGGTTAAAGGCTCTTTCATCATCTGAGTCTTCATCCTCGCCTTCCATGGCGCAAAAGCCGCCGATTGGAACTGCACGTAAGGAATATTGTGTTTCTCCTTTTTGCTTTTTTAGAAGCACAGGGCCCATGCCCAAAGCAAATTCATTTACTTTAACTCCAAACATTTTGGCCGTAGCAAAGTGTCCCAATTCATGGACAAGGATTAATACTGCAAAAACTATTATGGAATATACTATTGTCATAAGCTATTTCTCACTTCCTGATCTATCTTTATGATTTTTTCTAAATCTAATTTAAAACAAGGGTTATGCTTTAGGAGAGCTTCCTCTACCCCTTCTTGAATACTCAAAAATGGTATTTCCCCTTGGAGAAATCTATCCACCAAAACTTCATTAGCAGCATTTAAAACTATTGGAAAACTACCTCCTTTTTCTCCCGCTTCTTTTGCAAGCCTCAAACAAGAGAAAGTATCATAATCAGGAGCTTCAAAAGTAAGTTGTCGAGCATCTTTTAAAAAGTTTAGTGATGGGTAGTCTGCTTTCAGTCTTTTAGGATAAGAAAAAGATAGTCCGATTGGAATCTTCATATCCGGGCATCCTAACTGGGCCATTATAGAAGTATCCTTAAACTCAACCATACTGTGTATGATGCTTTGTGGATGAACCAGCACTTCTATCTTTTCAAAACCCAAATCGAAAAGCCATTTAGCTTCAATTACTTCAAGCCCTTTATTCATCATGGTTGCAGAATCAACAGTTATTTTTTCCCCCATCTCCCAATTGGGGTGCTTTAGTGTTTGCCTTAATGTTACATTTCGTAAATCTTCTATTTTATAGCCTCGAAATGGTCCTCCAGAGGCAGTGAGAATAATACCTTTAACTTCTTCCTTATGGTTACCCATTAAGCATTGAAATATAGCACTATGCTCGCTATCCACAGGAATTATTTTGACCCCTCTTTCAGCCGCTAAGTTCATAATAATTTCCCCTCCAACAACTAATGTTTCTTTGTTGGCTAGGGCTATTTGATTACCTGCTAGAATCCCCGAATAAGTAGGAGCAAGGCCTTGCATCCCTACAAGTGAATTAAGAACAATATCCCACTTCATTGAAGTGGCTTCAACCAAACCTTTTTCCCCATAAAAAATGTTTAGTTTAGGGAAATGGCTTTGGACATCTTGTGCTTGTTCTGGAGTTTTAACAACTACAAGGTCAGGATGGTGTACTTTTATTTGTTCTATGAGTCTTTCCACTCTTGAACCACAAGATAAAACGGAGGCACAAAAGAGGTCCGGATTATTTGCTATTATATCAAGGGCTTGGGTTCCAATTGAACCAGTGCTTCCTAATATACAGATTTTTTTCATTTTAGTCCTCGCTAAATAATCCAAGTGATATAATAGTAAATAAAAGGGGCGGTAAATAAAACACTATCAAAACGGTCTAGCACCCCTCCATGACCAGGTATCAAGTTGCCGTAATCTTTTATGCCAATTTTTCGTTTTATTATTGATGCGGTCAAGTCTCCGAATTGTGAAATAACGCTTCCTAATATTCCCATTACCAGACCATGAAAAATTAGATTTGCTTGCACTATCAAAATAAAAGTAACAGATAATATGACACTTCCAACAACGCCGCCTACTGCCCCCTCAATGGTCTTCTTCGGACTAATAGATGGAGATAGTTTATGTTTTCCAAAAAAATAACCAGTAAAATATGCAAATATATCCGTTCCAAAAGCTGTAAGGATTACGAGCCATATCAACGTAGGATAAGCTGTTTGATCAATTAAGATAATGTGGAAACTAAAATACCCAACATATAGCACTCCAAAGGCCGTCAAAAAAGCTTCCTCCGGTTTTCTATTATCAAACCCAACAAACATATATAGAAGGCTACCAATTATAACTAAGAAAAACCACAATGATATACCTTGTTGTAAATTATCTCCAACAAAAAATCCACTTAGCAGGTTTATGATATATAGACCCAGCAAGATAGATATTCCAAATATTTTAGAAGCCTTCAAATCGATTTTTTCAAAGGCATTATAGAACTCTAGCAAGCCAATTATTCCAACTAACAAACAAAAGCCCATTAAGACATAGCCTCCTAAATAAACTACTAGTAAAAGAGGAAGCATAATAAGGGCCGATAAAATTCTAGTTTTCAACTAATTTTCTCCTTCTTATTTCTTATCTAACCGTCCTCCAAGACGCCTTTCCCTCTGTTGGAATTCTAAAATGCAGTCTTCATATATTTTTGGAGTAAAGTCTGGCCAGAGGACGTCAGAAAAAACAAATTCACTATAAGCAGCTTCCCATAGGAGAAAGTTGGATAATCGCTTTTCACCGCTGGTTCTTATAATTAAATCTGGGTCTGGAATAAAATTCAGCCCAGTATTAAGCACTTCAGAAAAATCTTCTTCTTTAATAGAATTCTTATCTAACTCACCAGATGAAATTTTTCCCAAGATTCTTTGAATTCCTTTGACAATCTCATTTCGAGACCCATAATTTAGAGCAATATTAAATGTTAAACCTGTATTCTTTTTGGTGGTATCTATAGTCTTCTCAACTCTAGAAACTGCATCATGGGGTAAAGCTTCGTAATCCCCTAAAATGTTAACTTTCACATTGTTCTCATGTAGTTCTTTTAACTCATTATCAACAAAATAAACCAAAAGTTTGAAAATTCCACCAACCTCGTCTACACTTCGCTTCCAGTTTTCTGTAGAAAAAGCATAAACAGTTAAGTGTTTTATCCCCCACTCAGAGGATCTTTTTACTATCTCCTTCATGGCCTTCATGCCTGCATGATGTCCCGCCATCTTAGGAAGATTTTTAGCTTCTGCCCAACGACCATTTCCGTCCATAATTATGGCCACATGATTTGGGATTCTATTTTGATCCATCTATAAAACCTTTATCAAAAAAATCTCTTTAGACTTCCATGATTTCCTTTTCTTTAGCTGCAACGATATCATCAATGGCTTTGATTTCTTTATCCGTCAACTTCTGAACTTCATCAAGGTCGGTTCTTAAATCGTCCTCAGTTAATTCCCCCTCTTTTTCTTGTTTTTTTAGAATTTCGTTGGAGTCTCTTCTTAGGTTTCTAACGGCTATTTTTGCATCTTCACCCATTTTTTTCACAATTTTTGTCAGATCTTTTCTACGATCTTCCGTTACTTGTGGGATTACAAGCCTAATGGTTTTACCGTCATTATTGGGGTTAATTCCTAAATCCGCCATATTTAGAGCCTTTTCGATTTCTTTTATAGAAGAAGGATCAAATGGTGTGATTTGAAGTGTTCTAGGGTCTGGTGCTGATATGTTTGCAATGTTTTTTAAAGGTGAAGGTGTTCCATAATAATCCACCATAACCTTATCTAACAAAGCAGGATTTGCCCTTCCTGCCCTTACAGTATTCAGTTCTTCCTTTAAAAACAAAACACATTTTTCTGCCTTATCTTCAATGGATCTAATTGCATCTTTACTCATGGTAAACAGCCTCCTTTTATTTTTTGTCCTTGACTCTTACTTAATTAACGTACCAATTTTTTCGCCACATACTGCTTTAATCATGTTGCCCTCTTCTGCTATACCAAAAACGTGAACGGGTATATTGTTATCCATACATAAACTCGCTGCAGTAGAATCCATAACTCCTAGATTCAATTCCAAGATTTCTTTGTGGGTTATTTCATCATACTTTTTTGCCTTGGGGTTGATTTCCGGATCTTCTGAATATACAGCATCCACCTTTTTTGCTAAAAGTATAACATCAGCCTCAACTTCAGCCGCTCTTAATGCAGCTGTGGTATCTGTTGAGAAAAACGGATTTCCTGTTCCTGCACCAAATATAACTATATCACCATTCTCTAGCTGTTTGATAGCTCTTTGACGAATGTATGGTTCGGCGATTTCTCTCATTTCAATAGCTGTATGAACCCGAGCGTCAAGACCTGCTGCTTCGAATGCATCCTTAAGAGCTAAAGCATTTATGACTGTGGCCAACATGCCCATGTAGTCTGCTGTGGCTCTATCCATGCTTTTTGAAGTTCTACCTCTCCAAAAATTTCCGCCTCCAACTACTATCGCCGTCTCTACGCCCATTTCATGAATTGTCTTTATCTCATTTGCTACCTTTTCAAGGACTTCTTCATTTAGCCCAAACTTATTTGCACCTGCAAGAGCTTCCCCGCTAATTTTTAGCACAATACGTTTGTATTTTGGTTCCATATATTTCCCCCTTAAATCCTATATAATGTGTAAGCATTTTTATGAATAATTTTCAATTATTTCTCAAACATTATACCACAGTTTTTTACTTGATAACAACGGCATTATCCTCTCATCCTCTTAATTACCTTTAATCTCACAAATTCTTATTAAGCTGTTATAAATAAATACTAAGATGTCTCTTTTC
>CAYLIF010000019.1:0-29359 GCA_964383845.1 uncultured Oscillospiraceae bacterium | reverse complement strand
TTATCCCCCTGATAACCTCATTAATCTCTAATCCCAATACCCCTTTTGAACAAAATGGATCGCACCCCTGCGGTCTATTTTGTTTTCACAAACTACATGTTATAATAACGTCATGAAAATAGTGACAGAAATATTAAATGAAAGCCTCATACTACCAAAATCCATTGAGAACTATTTTCCTAATGGAAGAGTTGGAATACTGGATATTGAAACCACAGGATTGAGTCCAACTCAACATCGAGTTATCATTGGTGGTCTGCTGATTTTTGATGAATACAAGAATGGCAGCCTCCTTCAATATTTTTCTGAGGATCCAGATGATGAAAAAGACTTGCTATATCTATACTTTGAAGAAATCAATAAGTGTGATATTTTAATAACCTATAATGGAAAATCTTTTGACATGAATTTCTTAGCAGCTCGTGGGGAAAAATTGGGTGTAGCATCCTCACAATTTCCATACAACTTGGATCTTTATCTATTAATTAGAAAGGCATCAGATTTAAAAAACAAATTACCTAACCTTAAGCAAAAGACAATAGAAAAGCATCTAGGCTTAAGTAATCAAAGGCGTGACACTATTTCGGGTTTAGAAAGTATAGCGCTTTATAATGATTACATTTTAACCGCTAATCACAAGTCTAAAGAAAAAATCTTACTTCATAATCGAGATGACCTATATCAACTTTTCAAACTACTTGCAGTTGTTGATTTATGTGATATGGACAAGGGTTTTCACCACCTTGGTTTTCCTGGAACCTCCAACTTGCATGTCACCCAAACAAAAAGAGCTTTGAATTACCTTGAAATTCAAGGAATCCAGAGGCATGAAGCGATAAGCTACTATTCCTTTGGTGACTTTGGAGAATCCCTACAAATTGCTTTTGACGAAGCATCAAGGAAATTTCAAATAATGATACCCATCTTCCATAAGGAAGGCTCTTACTTTTTGGATTTAGTTCTGCTAGGACTCAATGATAACCCACTAAAACAGGATTCCTCTTACGAAAGCGGATTTCTTATTGTTGAAGAGCAAGGACAGTTTAATTATAAAAGCCTCAATGAATTTACAAGACTTCTATTAAAAAAGATTGGAAAGGAAACGGGAAACAAAAAATGAATATGTTAGAGCTAACGCAAGCCGTTAAAGAAAGCAGCTTCCGTCTTGCAGCAACTTCTCACGAAATAAGGAACAGCGCCTTATTAAGGGTTGCCCAACTGCTGGAGGATAATAAAGAAGAAATATTTTCGGCTAATAAGATCGACTTAGAAAAAGCAAGCAAAGATCAAATGTCTGGGCCTATTTTAAGCAGATTAAAGTTTGATGATCAGAAATTGCAAGATGTAATTGAAGGAATACGGACCTTAACAAAAATGGATGATCCATTAAATAATATTCTATTGAAAAGAAATTTAGACGAAGGTCTACTATTGGAAAAAATCACTTGCCCTATTGGAGTTATCGGGGTTATTTTCGAATCTCGTCCCGATGCTTTGGTTCAAATATCAGCACTTTGTATTAAAAGTGGTAATTGCATTTTATTAAAAGGTGGCAGCGAAGCTTTTAATACAAACAGAATCTTATTTGAGTTAATTCGTCAAGCTGGAGATGATTTAGGACTAGCAGATAATTTTGTGGTCCTGCTAGAGAGCCGAGAAGACATAAAAGAAATGCTGCAATGCCATAAATCCATTGATTTAATAATCCCAAGAGGCAGCAATGAATTCGTCAGATATATCCAGGATAACTCAAAGATTCCTGTTATGGGCCATTCTGATGGAGTCTGTCATGTATATATAGATAAATCCGCTGAAATATCAAAAGCTGTAAAGGTATCTGTTGACAGTAAGATCCAATATGTGGCTGCTTGTAATACTTTAGAAACACTTTTGGTTCACCAAAATATCGCTGAGGATTTTCTCCCCTTGCTTGTGGAGGGTTTTAAGGGTCAGGTTCTGCTAAAAGGGTGTGAGAGAACCCAGAAAATTATTTCTGTTGAAAAAGCTACAGAAGAAGACTTCGCAACAGAATATCTAGATTATATACTTTCAATTAAAATTGTTTCATCTTATCATGAGGCTATAGAACATATCAACAAATACGGATCTCATCATACGGATTGTGTGGTTACAGAAGACCCTTCCGTGGCAAATTCTTTCCTATCTTTAGTAGACTCTGCTGGCGTTTACCAAAACTGCTCTACCCGCTTTGCAGACGGCTTTAGATATGGTTTTGGTGCTGAAGTTGGGATCTCAACAGGTAAGCTTCACGCACGTGGGCCTGTTGGCCTGGATGGAATTGTAACTTATAAATATCGTTTAGTGGGTAATGGTCATATAGTAAGTGATTATTCAGAAGGTCGAAAGAATTTCAATTTTAAAGACTGGTAAAAAGAAGGCTCAACCTTTATGATTGAGCCTTCTTTTACTTATTGATAGAGATTAATTATATCCTTGATTATTTACCGAACTGAGTGCCCAAAGCCTGAGGGTACTGGTCTTTATTCCAAGAATGAGTTAGTGATAACTGTTCTCCAGTAAGATTGAAATAATCATAAGAAACTCTTGATCCTTGGTCAGGTGTAGGATCATCCCAAGTTACATCCACCATATACCAATCCCCACTAAGCTTGACCATATTCCAAACATGATTTTCTCCAGCAGCTTGGCCCCAGACCATATGGGAAGGTATGCCAATCTTTTTCATAAGCAAATCAAATACTTCTGAATATCCCTGGCAAATAGCCTTGTTGTATAAAATAAGGCCTTCTACGGATTGACTTGGGTGCTCTAGATCATAAACAGTTACGGATGTATCGAATTTATAGTTTGTTACCATGTAGTCGTGGATTGCTTTTTCTTTTTCATAATCTCCCATATCCGATGATATTTGTTGTTTTAAAATATCATTTAAGGATAAATTTAATTCTTTAGCCATACGAGTGGCGTATAAGGTTGCCGCAGACGGATTTTCAATTAAGGCAAGGATTTGAGTGTAGTTACTATATGTTAGTTTAACCTGCAACTTATTGTTTTTACTATCGTAAACATAATGCAGATTTTGAATACCCTTGTTTTGAGTGAATTGACTAGTTAAAAGTTGGTCATACATATTCTTAGTCATTTCTATTGAAATCTCTGGAATAAGACTCTTCCTTGCATCAAGTATGATATCTTGAGCTTCTTTCAATGTACTTGCCTTCATACCAGGTGCATAGTCAATCTCAGGGGTTTTCTCTTCATTGGCCCATACTTCATCTAGAATTCTAACTGTCATGGTTACAAGTTCTTGGCTAGTGGTTTTCCCTTTGGGTGTAAATCTATTATTACCCGTCCCCTGAACAAATTTTTTGTGAGTCATGTAATATATAGAAGGTCTAGCATAAGTGCTTATTCTATAATCATCTGCAAATTCACTAGCTCCTGTAGCTTTTAAACGATTTCCTGTCGCTTTAGTATAGGTTCTAGTAAGCATTGTAGCCGCCTGCTCCCTAGTCAATAATCCCTTAGGATTAAATACACCATTACCTTGACCTCTAACAATACCTAAAGAATATGCCTTTAGCACACTAGGGTCCCTAGTGTCTACGAAGGGGTTAGATTTAGGGACTTTCACAGAAACCCCTTTAATTTTTTCATAAAGAAGAACAGTTATCTGAGCAAACTCTAGACGTGTTGAAGGTTTAGTCATATTCTTTCCCATAAATGAAGGAGGTAAAATTCCATAAGATGATCCTTTAATAACGCTTTGTGAGGCCCAGCTTGAAACTTGCCCTGTAACAACTGTACCAAAAACTGGCGATATTCCAAATGTAAGCGTCATAATAAATATAATGCTAAAGATAATTATTTTTTTATAAATCTGCTTGTAGACCATCGGATTCGCCTCCTTTTTCCTTTGTTGTTCTTAAATAAGGAATACGTGTTAATGCCTTAGTAGGACATACATTTAAACATCGACCACACCGAATACATTCCCCACTATTAGGTGTTTGATAAACCGGTATATTTATAGGACAAACAGACTGGCACTTCCCACAATTAATACAGGTATTTGAGTCAACTTGGAATCTATAAAGAGAAAACTTGTTAAAAAATCCGTATACAGCCCCCAATGGACAAAGATATCTACAAAATGGACGATAGATAAAAATAGAAAGTATTATTGTTCCAATCAATAAAAATGATTTCCAGGCAAACAACCATCCAATGGCCCCACGAATCCCTTCATTTAAAGCCCCTAAGGGCCAGCCAGCCATAAATGTTCCCGAAGGACAAATGTATTTGCAAAACCACGGATCTCCTTGGCCAAAATCATTTACAACAAACATGGGTAAAATTACCACAAAAAGTGCTAATATCAGATACTTCAAATACTTTAAATACTTATCCCCAGGAACAATCCGCACTTTTAATTTGCTGGGAATTTTGTGAATCAAATCCTGAAATAGTCCAAAAGGACACAAGAATCCACAAACAAAACGCCCCATTAATGCTCCGAACAATGTTAGAAAACCTAGTATATAAAAGGTCATGCTGTAGTCTCTATCAGAAACAACCGCCTGAAAAGATCCTATAGGACATGAGCCAAAAGCACCTGGGCAAGAATAACAATTAAGTCCTGGAACACATACATTTTTACTAGGCCCTTGATAGATTGTTGCCTTCAAAAACCCCTGAAAGTATCCGTTTGTGATTGCTACAAATCCAAATTGAATGAGATTTCTCTTCTTTTCATGTTTTTTTAGTTTAAGACTTTTAATCTTGTTATTCATCTACCCAATTCCTATGCATTCCAAACAGATTCTTACAGCCTTGGTGAAAACTATAGCTGCTTCTCCTCTATAGATTCCTAAAACAATAAAAACAACCCCAGTCCCAGCTAGCAACAAGGGTATAGTTTTATTTTTATTATAAAAATGTCTATTGGTCTTCTTTAATGTAGCCATCTAATAATTCTCTCCACTGGTCTTCCTCATGACCGCCATATGTAATGCCTGTTAACATGTTTCCCTCACTATCAACAATGAAGCTAGCAGGAATTGCGCTAATGTCTGTTAACACTGAATATGTAATATTTTGGGACAATAAAATATGTTGAAAATCTGCTCCCGTCATTTCTGTTATCTCCATAGCTTTGATTATAAGATCTTTCTGAGGAATAAATTCCGTATTTTGAACATCAATTATCAAGCCAATAAAATTTACGCCTTTTGATTCATATTCGTTATAAATCTTTCCAAGGGTAGGCATGGCCTTAATACATGGATTGCAATACGTCCCCCAAACATCAACTACAGTTATTTTGTAATCTGCAAAGATAGTCTGATCAACAGGATTTCCATATAAATCCAAGCTGTTAAAATTTTCAAGTCCTTTTGCACTACCTGTTTCTTCAGGAACAATGCTGTTGTCAATCCAAGTAGCATCATATGAGCTGGGATCCTCTACCTTTTGCTTTCCATCTCCGCAAGCAGTTAAAGTTAACATTATTATCGCTATTGAAAATATAATAAGGAATGGTATTATTTTTTTTCTCATTTATTTTTTCTCCTAGATTTTAGATTACAATGTTTACAAGTTAATATAGCAATTATAACCCATTTTTTAATGTTTGTATGTTACAAAGTCACACGGGGAATTGTATATATAATCCCATGAATGATCCCGACTCATAGCTTTTTCTGAAAGGTTGAAATAATCATATCTTACTTTTTGTCCTTGATCAGGAATTGGATCGTTCCATGTTACATCCACATGATAGCACTCTCCGTAAATGTTCACAATATTCCATGCGTGGGGTCCGCCACCTGCAGTCCCATAAACTATACTGCTTGGTATTTTGGCATTTAAGCAGAGAGCCCAGAATAACTGAGCATAACCTTGGCAGACGCCCTTTTGGTTTTTCAAAAGTCCAGACAAGGAGTAAGAATCTTGGCACTTTGCAGCTCCTATATTATCTCCTACATCATAATAATAGTTCTTAACAATATAATCATGTATTGCTTTCTCTCTTTGGTAGTAATCCATTTTTGGCGAAATCAAATTATCTCTAATCTCTAAAAGTTGTGACTGCACCTCTTTGGCTCTATCAGAAATCCGAGATAGGTTAACCTGTTCATTGACTATTAGGGCTAATACCTGAGCCATAAGGGAATATTTCATTGATGCTGTATATATTTGTGTTGAGCCACTATGGGAGTAAGAGAGGTTTTCTATTTCCCAACGAGTCATAATACCTGAATACTCTGCTTTCAAAGATTCTGCAAGTCCAGCATCCATTCTCAAGCTGATGATTGGAAGCAAGTGATACTGCGCATATTTAAAAGCATTTTCCACTTCAGCTATTGTAGATACTCTTGTGCCAGCCTTATATTCGGTTTTTGGAAGATAATTCAATCTTTCAGAAAATATTTCCTTGGCCATTCTAACTGCGATCGCCAGAGCTTGTTCCCTAGAAATAAGTCCTTGAGGGTGGAACTCATTAGCACCGACTCCTTTTAACAATTCTTTTTCTGACATATAATAAACGGATTTTTTAGCCCAATCATGAATTTTATGGTCGTCTTTAAAGGCTAAAGAGTTGCTATTCACCAGCTCTTTGTCTGTGAGTTTTAAATATAAGCGGGTTAACATAGTAGCCGCCGCTTCACGGGTCAATGTACTTTTAGGCTCATACTTTCCATTACCCATACCATTCACTACGCCAAGTTGAAAAGCCTTCAAAATGTTAGCATTTTTTGTGTCTAAAAAGGGATTGTCCCCTTTTAGCTTAACAATTATGTTTGTTTCTTTTTCCCAAACACTAACAACTAAGGAAGCAAACTCTTCTCTTGTTATCGAATCTTGTAATGTTACATTTGATAATTCATCTGGTATAAATCCATAAAATAAAGCATCTTTCACTTCTTCTAAGGCCCATTGAGAAGCATTTAGGCTAGGAGTAGCAGCATACGAAATTAAGGGTTTTCCTATACCAGCAAATGTAAAAGTCATTAAGGCTGCCATAATTAAGCTGAATATTTTTTTTCTATTCATGTCACAATTACTCCTTATCCTTTTTAATAATGAAGGCGGATTTTGTGTAGTTATCCCACTCTAAATCATACTCAAAAGTTTCTATAACATCTCTAAGGGGCAAATAAGTTGTTCCACCTAGCATTCTTGTTGGTGGTTTTTGTGATACTGTCGTAGTTACTTCATCCATGGTAATCAATACTCTTTGGTTTTCCTTGTCCCAGGTTACTTCTCCACCTATTTTTTCCATAACCTCCCTTAAGGGCATCAGCACCTGACCAGAAGTTTCACGTATTGGTGGAATTGCCAATTGTAATTCAGCACCTTGGAAATAAATTGCAACATCTTGTGCTTTTTGCAGTTCTCTTGCAAATATAATAGGTATTAGCCAGTTCTTTTCCCAAATACCGCTATATTTCTCAAATGCCATTGGCGCTCGTAAAAACCCTTTTCCAATCTCAATTGTAAGAACTGGATTGCCTGTCTGCCTTAAAAACCAAGTATCATAGGATCCCATTGGAGAGTTCTTTGATGGAGGAACCAAGGAGTAGCCTGTGGCATTTGAAAGTTTACTCGCTAGCTCCTGGTATGGCATATCCCAGTAAATTATTTCTCCCGCTGCATGATAGTTCAATACCCCCGAAAAATTTTCGGCATTAGAAAAATCTACAATCGCTTTAGTCTCTGGCTCAGAAATAGGTTTGATACCGGGGAAATAAGCAAAGCCAGCTTTTTCTACGGTACCCCTTTTATCGCTAGTAAAGTTTCGATTTAAATCGACACCGTTAAGGTTAGCCTTCCATCTTCCTAAATTGCTATCACCTGATGTTATAGATTTAAATAGCCTTTGATTATTTAAAGAGCTTCCTTTGTTTAGTGAAATTTCTGCGCCATCTGGGTTTAAAAGTGGTACAAACCAAAGAGAAACATCGTCTAAAATCTTTTTAGTCTGGTAGCCTCCATAGCTATATGGATCCTCTGAGTTGTATGCAATAAGTATCTTTTCTATTTGGTCTAGCAAAAGCACTGAAGTTATAGCTTCTCTTCCGTGCATACCAGCTAATATCAAAGCGCTATCATTACCTTTACCAATAGAAAGGGCTAGAATTGGAGTGCCATCAACAGATTTCCCTATTTCCCGTATCTCCGTTATCTCTCCGTAGCGGTCATTTAACTGCTCCATAGTATTATTAATAGCATGATAAAATGGGTTAGATGAATATATTTTTTCGGTATTTACTATAGGTGGTTCTTCTTTAAATGAGAAGGCAGAAAAAAACATAAAGATAAGAATTACAACTAAAAAAACTGCTGGCAAAATGCCTGAAGATTTTTTAAAGTTTAGGTAGCTACTTCTTCTCATCTCAATTCCTCTTTCTGTTGATTTCTCCTCATAGATTAACGGAGATTACTGTCTGAATATTATACCACATTCGACACCTAAAAAATCATGGATTCCAGAGTATTTCAACTCTTCATCTAATTGACATATGCCATCAATAGTTTATACTATAGGTAACACTAATTGTTATCGACTACTAGAAATTTTATGGAGGTACCTATGAAAATCGCAATACCAGTATTAGACAAAACAATGGAAACTGCTGTAAGTCCATCTTTTGGAAGAGCACCTTATTTTCTTTTTTATGACACAATCGATAGTATGCCTATCTTCATGGAAAACGAAGCCGCAATGAGTCCCGGTGGAGCAGGTATAAAAGCAGCAGAATCTATAGCTAAAAATAATGCTACTGTAGTTATCACGCCTAGTTGTGGGCAAAATGCAGCCGATGTTTTAAAGGGAGCTAATATCGCAATCTATAAATCAACCGATGAGTCTCTTGTTAAAACAATAGAATCTTTTAAGAAAGATGAATTGAAATTGTTAGATGAAATTCATCCTGGACACCATGGCAAGTAAGAAAGGTAAAATGCGCATAGCTATTTTAAGTGGAAAAGGTGGAACAGGTAAAACTCTTCTTTCTGTAAATTTAGCTGCGGCTGCTAAAGAATCTGTTTACGTGGATTGCGATGTTGAGGAACCAAATGGTGCCCTCTATTTTAAGCCTTTAAACATTTCAACAGATAAAATTTATTCCATTATTCCGAAAGTAGATCCAGATAAATGTACAGGCTGTAGAAAGTGTGTTGATTTTTGTGAGTTCAACGCTCTTGCTCATACTGGAGATAAGCTTTTGATCTTTGAAGATGTCTGTCACTCTTGTGGAGGGTGTTTTTTGGTTTGTCCAGAAGACGCTTTAAGTGAAAAGAAGAAAGAGGTAGGGGAGGTCACCATTGGGGTTTCTGATTATGTAACTGTTATCTCAGGCGAAATGAACATCGGAGAGGCCTCCGGCATTCCAATTATAGATCATCTTCTTGAAAACTCATATACTTATAAGGATTGCACATTTATTGATTGTCCCCCAGGTAGCGCCTGCCCAGTTATGGAAAGTGTAAAAGATACGGATTACTGTGTTCTAGTAGCTGAGCCCACAATATTTGGTGTTCATAACCTAGCTATGGTCGTTGAGTTAGTAATGCTTTTAGAAAAACCCTTTGGTGTAGTTTTGAATAAGTGCTTGCCTGGAGATAATCCATCTGAGGCTTTTTGCAAACAACGAGATATTCCCATATTAGGAAGAATCCCCTTTGACCAAGACCTTGGTAAACTTAACTCCCAAGGCAAAATACTTGTTCTTGAACATAAATTCTACGAAAAAATGTTCCTTAGAATTCTCAGAAAGATTCAAAGGGAGGTAAAGAATGAAACAGCTTCTAATATTAAGCGGTAAAGGCGGAACAGGAAAAACAACAGTGGCTGGAGCCTTCATACGCATAGCAAATTCCAAAGCATACGCAGATTGTGATGTGGACGCACCAAATCTCCACCTAATAATGAATCACCAAAAAAAGCCTCAGGTAAAAGATTATTTTGGTCTACCAAAAGCTACAATTGATCCAGAAAAATGCATCAAATGCGATCTGTGCCGCCAACATTGCCAGTTTAATGCTATCGATTTCGAGGATACTTATGTAGTAAATTACTATAGTTGCGAGGGTTGTGGAGTATGTAAATTTGTATGCCCCTCTGGCGCTGTTACACTGTCGCCAAACAAGGCGGGGGACCTTATGCTTTACAAAGAAGAAGGGGATGTATTCTCTACAGCTCAATTGAAAATGGGCAATGGGACTTCAGGTCTTTTGGTTACAGAAGTAAAAAAACAGTTGAAAGAGTTTGCACCTCCTGTTGATGTTGCTATTATTGATGGTTCTCCTGGAATAGGATGTCCAGTAATCGCTTCCATAACTGGTGTAGATATGGTCTTAATTGTTGCTGAACCTTCAATTTCCGGAATCCAAGATATGGAGAGGATAGTTGCTACCACTCAACGATTTGGGATAAAAATAGGTGTATCTATAAACAAATATAATACCAACTTAGAGAAGACGCAAGAAATTAAAGATTACTGCAAATCAAACAAATTGCCTTTTTTAGGAGTCATCCCTTATGACCCAATGGCAGTAGAGGCAGTTAACCAGGGCAAGACAATTGTTGACCAGCCCTGCCCTTCTGGGGATGCAGTAAAGATTCTTTTCGCTAATACTTTAGAATTTTTAAATGCATAAATCTCTCTATATATTAAGTTTACAGTTAAGATTTTAGATAAGCTAAGGAAAAGGTCTATGATTATAAAAATGCTTATGGAAAACACATCATGCTCACCAACTCTTGATTCGGAGCACGGACTTTCTGTATATATTGAAACCCCTAAACATAAAATTCTTTTTGATACAGGTTCTAGTAATAACTTTTTAAGAAATTCTCAAAAAATGGGGGTTCCGATTTCTGATATTGACATAGCTGTTATATCTCACGGTCACTACGACCACGGGGGTGGTCTTATTGGCTTTTTGGGTAAGAATTCTACCGCTAAGGTTTATATAAAGGAAGAGGCCTTTGGTGATCACTATTCAATTTCATCAGAAGGTGGGGAGAAATATATCGGTTTAGATAAGAGCATCTTAAATAACCCACAAATTCAATTTACACAAAATCACCATATAATAGATGATCAACTGGAACTCTTTTCTAATGTAAAAGGTTCCAAATTTAAACCATCAGGGAACAAGCAGCTTTTCGCCAAAAAAGACGGGCAACTTAAGGAAGACGTCTTCAGCCATGAACAGAACCTGGTTATTCATGAAAAAGACAAAACAGTCCTTATGGCTGGATGTGCTCATAAAGGAATTGCAAATATAATGGAACACTTTTATTTGTTAAATAAATCTTATCCGACCCACGTAGTTGGAGGATTTCATTTATACAATCGCTCAAAAGACAAGGACGAATTGCCGGAACAAGTATTTGCTCTAGGTGAATATCTAAAATCAAAAGCGACCATTTACTACACCTGTCATTGTACAGGAACTAAGAGCTATAATTTATTAAAGGAACAGTTAGGTGATCAGATCAACTATTTATCTACAGGTTCCCAACTCACAATTTAGGAGGAACAATTATGAAAATTGCTGTAGCTAGTGAACAAGACATGGTGACTGAACATTTCGGCCACTGCATAAACTTTAACATTTTTGAGGTTGAAAATGACAAGATTGTAAATTCAGAATCTATAATGAACCCTGGGCATAAGCCTGGCTTTCTACCTGTGTTTTTACATGAACAAGGCGTAAATACAATCATTTCTGGAGGAATGGGCGGTGGTGCTGTTGATATCTTCAATCAAAAAGGCATTGAAGTGATATTGGGAGCAAAGGGTTTAGCCAAAGATACAGTAGAAGAATATCTAAAAGGTGAATTAAAGACTACAGGATCCATATGCCACGACCACCAGCACCATGAAGAATGTGAATCATAGAAAACATTTTTTATTTGGACAACTCATCTAAATATCTCAAAGCTTCAACTGCCGCAACTGTTCCATCAGATGCGGCAGTTGTTAGTTGTCTTACTTCTTTTTTTCGGCAATCTCCTGCCACAAAAATTCCTTCTTGAGAAGTCTTACAGTCTTCTCCTGCTTCAACAAAACCCTCTTGGTCCAATTTTATGAATCCTTCAAAAGATTTGTTGTTTGGAACTTTTCCCACTAAGACAAAAAGACCAGCCACTGATAAGTCTCGTTTCCCATTGTTTTTAAGATTCTCAATTGTTACTCTTTCAAGCTCTTCCGAACCATGTAGACAGCATATCACCGAAGAAGTAATAAGCTCCACATTGTTTTTTTCTTGAACCCTAAGTAAAGATTTTTCTTCCCCTCTAAATTCATCTCTCCTATGAACCAGATAAACTTTTTCACAAATTGAAGCTAGAAACTCCGCTCCTTGTAAAGCAGTATTCCCTCCTCCAACTACAACTACATGTTCATCTTTATAAAAAGCACCATCACAAAGAGTACAGTAAGAAATTCCCTTACCCGAAAGCTCTTGTTCTCTATCTAGAGACAATTTTCTATGACAGACTCCCGTGGCCAGTATAATGCTTTTAGCCTTTATTGTTGTTTCTTTTTCTTTTACAATGAAATAATCGGCTTTTCTTTCTAATCCTGTCACTTTAATCAAGTCAATTTCTACACCAAGAGCAACGGCCTGCTCATATAAATTGTCTGCAAATTCTGCACCACTAATAGAGGAAATCCCCGGATAATTTTCTACCCGGGGAGAATAACTTATTTGACCACCAATATTCTCTTGCTCCAACACAAGGACACTTTTACCGGCTCTTGCCCCATATATGGAGGCTGTTAGTCCTGCGCATCCTCCGCCGATTACCAGAATATCAATCATTAAAGGTCTCCTTCTTATCTTGCTTCTGCAAAAATCTTAATATTTGATGCATTTACAAAACGGTCAACTTTCTCTTTGTTCACAACAACTACTGTAGGGGCCTGTTTAACCTTCATTTCCTTTGCTAGGTTTAGATCCTCTTCAGCATCAATAGTCTTGAAAGTTAGTCCTGACTTTTCTAAAAATGTTTTTGCCATCTTGCAATTAGGGCAAGTTTTGGTTGTGAAAAAGTAGATTTCTTCTTTATCATTTGCTAGAAAATCATCAATCAACTCAATTTTTTCTTGTCTTTTTTCAACATTTCCTTCTGATTTTTCTCTTCCTCTTTTTAGTTGAGAATGATCGGGTTCATATAGCCGTCTCTCTTTATATTCTTGAGACTTCCCTTCATTCCAGTTTTTAACCGGTCGGTAATAACCAGTAATTCTGCTATATACCTCTGTATCTTCTCCACAATCTGGACAAGTAAATGATTCTCCTGCTATGTAACCATGGTTCTTGCAAATAGAATATGTTGGTGACATGGTGTAATATGGTAGTTTGTAATTTTCTGCAATCTTGCGAACCAGGTTTGAGGCTGCCTGAGCTGATGGAAGCTTCTCTCCTAAGAAGGCATGAAATACAGTTCCTGATGTATAAAGCGATTGGAGCTCATCTTGTATGTCCAAGGCTTCAAAAACATCCTCAGTGTAGCTTACAGGAAGATGAGAGCTATTAGTGTAATAGGGAGTGTTTCCTTTTTCTGACGCCGTAATAATATCAGGATATAGTTCTAAATCGTGTTTAGCCAATCTATATGTGGTAGATTCTGCAGGTGTGGCCTCAAGGTTATATAAGTCTCCATAAAGCTCTTGATAATCTGCCAATCGATTTCTCATATGATTTAAAACTTCTTTTGTAAATTCTTGTGCTTCCTTGTGGGTCATATCCTGTTTAACCCAATTTGCATTAAGGCAAGCCTCATTCATACCAATTAATCCTATGGTTGAAAAATGATTTTCGAAGCTACCAAGGTAACGTTTGGTATATGGATAAAGCCCCTCTTCTAGCAATCTATTAATAATAGTTCTTTTTATATGCAATGAACGAGCTGCGGTATCCATTCTTTTATTCAGTTGATTGTAAAAGTCTTGAGAATCTTTTGATTGATATGCAATCTTAGGCATGTTAATAGTAACTACCCCAATAGAACCTGTGCTTTCACCGCTTCCAAAAAAACCTCCAGATTTCTTTCGCAGTTCTCTTAGGTCAAGACGAAGCCTACAACACATACTTCTTACATCATTAGGTTCCATGTCACTATTTATGTAGTTGGAGAAATATGGTGTTCCATATTTTGCTGTCATTTCAAATAAAAGTCTATTGTTTTCAGTATCTCCCCAATCAAAATCCTTTGTTAATGAGTATGTAGGAATTGGATATTGAAAGCCACGTCCATTAGCATCTCCACCAAGCATCACCTCTAAAAACGCCTTGTTAACCATGTCCATTTCTTTTTTACAATCTCCGTAGGTAAAGTCCATTTTTTTACCACCAACGATAGCAGGTAATGCCGCTAAATCATTTGGAACAGTCCAGTCCAAGGTTATATTAGAAAAAGGTGCCTGTGTCCCCCATCTCGATGGGGTATTTACACCAAATATAAAAGATTCAATGCACTTTTTTGTTTCTTCTAAGGTTAAATTGTCCACCTTAACGAAAGGCGCTAAATATGTGTCAAAAGAAGAAAAGGCTTGTGCTCCTGCCCATTCGTTTTGCATAATCCCTAAAAAATTAACCATTTGATTACATAATGTTGCCAAATGGCTGGCTGGAGATGAAGTTATTTTTCCAGGAATTCCACCTAAACCTTCTTCAATTAATTGACGCAAAGACCATCCCGCACAATAACCCGTAAGCATTGAAAGGTCGTGAATATGAATGTCCGCATTTCTATGAGCGCGAGAAATTTCTTCGTCGTATATCTCGGAAAGCCAATAGTTTGCTGTGATTGCCCCTGAATTGCTTAGGATCAAACCACCTACAGAATAAGTAACGGTAGAATTTTCTTTCACTCGCCAGTCATTTAAATGAACATAGTTATCAACAATCTCCTTGTAGTCCAAAATTGTAGACTTCATGTTACGAATTTTTTCTCTTTGCTTTCTGTAAAGAATATAGCATTTGGCAACGTCTGTGTATCCAGCTTTAATCAGTACGCCTTCAACACTGTCTTGAATGTCCTCTACACCAACAAGAGAATCCTTTACTTTCCCCTCATAATCCGCTGTAACTTTTAATGCTAAAAAATCTATAATATCCTGATTGTACTCCTTGTTCTCAGCTTCAAATGCTTTTTGAATGGCGACACTGATTTTGGAAATATCAAAACTCACTATATTTCCGTCGCGTTTCGTAACCTGATACATGACATCTCCTCCTATTCAAACCTCAAAAAATACTTCCGATTTGTAGGTATATGATACCATCGCATTCAGGTGTCGTCAAGGGATTTCCCCTATATATATGTATTTATTTGATCGCCTCCACTACATATAGTGTTTTCTTTAAAACCCACGAATTTCAACAAAAGGCATTTCCTTTCGAAGTATTTCTGCGAATTCTTCCATCTCCTCTGGGCTATAACCACTCAACCCATCTCTTAGAACGTCTCCAGAGTCAACAAATCCTTGAAGAAAATATTTTTCAGGGTTTTTTATCCACTTGACTATTTTAATAAAGTCTTCCTTTTCATGAAACTCTTGGATCACCGTTGTTCGGAACTCATAGGGTATAGAGCCAGCTAATAAAAAATTTACGGACTCTTCAATGTCCTTCATCGGATAAATATCCATACCAACAGTCTCGGCATATCTTTCCGGAGAGTTTTTTATATCCATGGCAACATAGTCTACGAGATTTTTTGAGACAAGATTTTTTAAGGAGCTGGCGAGGCTGCCGTTAGTATCTAGTTTAACCAAATACCCTTTGCTCTTAATTTTTTTCAAGAACTGCTCAAGATCTGGCTGAAGAAGAGGTTCACCCCCAGTAATACAGACACCGTCTAGCACCGCTTTTCTTTTTTCAAGAAAGCTAAAGAAGTATTCCTCAGAGACTGACGAATTCTGTGGTATCTCAGTTACGAGGCTTTTGTTGTGGCAAAAAGGACATCGAAAATTGCAGCCGCCGGTAAACACAGTGCAGGCAACTTTTCCCGGATAGTCTAATAATGTAACTTTTTGCAAGCCATATATATTCATAGACATCAATCCTTCCTAACAAAACTTATTCTAAAACCATTTCTTTCTTTTAAAACTAATTAGTAGCACCGCACACAAAACGATACTGACCACTATAACTGCTGGGTACCCGTATCGCCATGTTAGTTCAGGCATATATTTAAAATTCATTCCGTACCAACCCACTACCAGCCCTAAAGGCAGAAATATGGCTGCTATTAAAGTGAATATCTTCATTAATTTATTTTGCTCAATGTCAATCTGCGCCTGGTAGGCTTCTCTCATTTGAGTTATATAATCTCGGATGTTTAAAACACTTCGATGGAAGCGTTCAGTTCTATTCTCTAAAATGGCCAAATGTCGGACTTCATCTTTAGACAGTAATCCATTATCATTTGCCACCAGGTTATCAAAAATCGAATTTAACTGTTCATAATAGCGTTTCAACTGTTGTAGTTCTTTGCGGAAATTAACAATCTCTTGAATATAATCCTTTGGAGAAAGCATAAGGGCATCATCCTCAACATCAGTTACCTCTTGCTCGAAATTCTCTAAAAAGTTCATTTCATTTTTCAATAATCCTGTGAAGAATTGATAGAGAGCCTTCCCGTTACTTTGTTCATGGTTGATTAGCTTATTCGCTTTTAAAAAGGCTTTTTCATCCTCGCATATAAAAAATAAATCCTCCCGATCCATATATATGAGTATTTTAGAAATTTCTGCCTCAGGATCTAAATTGTCATACCAGTCGAATGCAAATAAGCTAAATCCTTCGAAGCTTTCAAATGTGGAGATTTCTCCTTCACATATATACTGACAAACACTTGGGTCCATAAATTCTTTGTATTCTTCAAACTGGTCCATATACATTGTTTTCTTCAAAATATCACTTCCTCGCTGTGGCATAACCCTTTATTTAAATAAAAGCATATGCTGAAATAATAGGCTAATGCAAGAAACTCTCTATTAATTGACTCAGAAAACTGTTTTGCCCATTGCTGCTAAAATCAACTCTGCTGCTAGTATCCCTGTTCGATTTTGAAAGTCAAGTATAGGATTTACCTCTACCATATCCAACCCTAACATCTTACCGCTTTGATGCATTATTTCTACTAGGAGAAAGGCCTCCCTTACAGTCAAGCCGCTATGAACGGGGGTTCCTGTTCCTGGTGCAGCCTCTGGGGTTATAGCATCCACATCGTAACTCACATGAAATCCTGTCGTGCCTTTACCTGCGATTGCCATTGCCCTGTTTGTTACCTCCAAAATACCCATCTTGTCGATATCAGCAATTGAAAAAACTGTTATACCTGCTTCTTTCATTCTCTCTCTTTCTTTATAGTCAATATCTCTTCCACCAATTTGAACAGATTTTTTCGGGTCTACAAATATAGGGTCTTTTACATAGCTCACCATTTCCGCAGGCCCCCACCCACATACTGCTGAAAATGGCATCCCGTGCATATTCCCACTTAAAGAGCTTTTCTCATCATTCCAGTCGCCATGAGCATCAATCCAAATCAATCCTATCTTTTTATGTTTTTGCGCTACTGCCATTACACTGCCTGCAGCAATACTATGATCTCCCCCCAAAACTACAGGAAAGGCATCTTGGCTTAAGGATTCTGTTACTCCTTGGAAAAGTTCTGCGTTTATTCCAATAACTTGCTCATAATTACGAAGCTTATCTGATGATTTCCCATCTTTTTTTGGTATTAAGTCTCCTTTGTCTTTCCAGGGAATCTCAAGCTCGGTTAGTCCTTCACACAAGCCGCCATGACGAATAGCAGCAGGGCCCATATCAACCCCTCTCTTTGAAGCTCCTAAGTCAACTTGTACGCCTATTAGGTCTACTCTTTTAATACTCATGACCTTGCCTCCTAATATTAACTACCATCGTAAATAAATTTAATTAAGAACCACTATCTGTGTTGTCTTCCGAAGGTTCCTGCAATTACAGCGGTTAATGGGATAGACAGAACTAGGCCAATACTACCAGATATAGCACGAACTACTTCTGTAGCGATTATATCTTTATTAATGATTTCTATAAAGGGTATATCGTAGGCCATTAATAAGAGCATGAGGTGTAGTGACCCTCCTGTATAGGCTAAAATAAGGGTGTTTGACATTGTTCCCATAATGTCTCTACCTATATTCATGCCCGATTTGATTAACTGCCTAGAGCTTATATCTGGTTTGGCATTTTCTATTTCATTCATTGATGAGGCGATCGACATACCCACGTCCATTACTGCACCAAGAGTACCAATCAAAATAGCCGCAAAGAGAAGTCCTTTGAAATCTAGCTCTATTTGTTGAGGAATGAAAACAAGCATTTGGGCCTCTTCATCACCAAGACCAGTAAGCTTTGAAAGAGTTCCCACGAAAAGGGCAATTCCTCCTGCCGCAATAACCCCACCTGAAGTTCCTATAATTGCTGACAAGGTTTTTTTATTGGGCCCGCTTACTATAACCAATGTTATAGTGATTATGACTGCACAACTAATTATTGACAGCCACAATGGATTGTACCCCATTAAAATCATAGGTAAAAGTATTTTGATTATTATTGCGATGGTAATAGCTAATGTGACGATAGCTTTAACTCCCTTTAGTGCGCCTACTACTATTAAAAGTAAGGCAAAGGCACCTATTAATAAGTAAAGATAAATTTCTCTGGAATGTCCTATAATGTTTGCATCCAGAGCATTTCCCCTACTGTCTTGATTAATATATACTAAAACTCTATCATCTTTTTCCACAACTATGCTATGGGGCAATCTAGGATCAACGATATTCTTGGCCCTTATAGTTTCATTTTTATAGGGACCTTCTTTTATTTTAACATCAGTAAGCTGGGTTTCCCAAGCTGTTTCATTGGAAACCTCCTCACTCTGATTGACTTCTTCTGGCTCCTGTAGCACTCGAACTACAGTAGCTCTTATAGCTTCCTCTTCCTCTACTCCCGTACCAAGAGACGACTCAAGATCATCTTGAATGAATTCCGATGCAACAAAAATAGTTGCTACTACCATAAGTGTTAATAGTATGGTAAATAAGTCTTGTCTTTTCATTAAATAACCTCCTGCAGTTAACTTCATATATACAACAATAAAACCGGACAACCTAGGGTTTTCTGCTTTTAAGGTTTGCTTTCTCGCTCTAAATGTTTGTAATGATACATCTGCTCATCGGCTTCTTTCATTATTTTCTCAAAATTTAGCTTTTCTCCTTGGGAAAAAATGCTATAACCATATGCTACTGTGGGCATCCAACTATCTGCTTCACGTTTACTGGTAAGTTTATCCGTCATGGACTTTAGCTGGTCCTTGATCATCTCTTCATTATCCCCCCAACAAAGAACGCAAAACTCATCTCCACCAATCCGATAGCTGCTGCATTTGTTATTAAAAGAATCACTGATTATAATTCCCAATTCCTTTAAAACTGTGTCTCCATATTCATGACCGTGGGTGTCATTGACATCTTTGAAATTATTTATATCCATAACTATAATGTAAAATGATTTTTTCCCGTTCAATTGTTTTGTTCGCTTCTCAAAAGCAGCTCTATTGTAGAGTTTGGTTAAGGTGTCAAAACTGCTATCAAAATCCGAGAGTACAATATAAAGGAGTAGTAAAGATAGGGTTACACAATGCCATGATGTATATACTGAAGGAACTAGCAGTTGAATAAATGTTGCTGCAACGGTAAAGAAAGTGAGAATGGCTATTTTATACTTAATGGGGTAAAGATATTTGCGCCCAATATACCATATTCCAACAGCTAATATAATTATGTTGAAAATGTAAACGCCAACGAACAAGTTGAAGATTACTCCTCTTTCATAATTGTTGTTGGCATCCACAAAAAAGATTAGACCTAAAAATGGGGATAGCGTAACTGCAAGTGTGTTGATAGTAGTTGGTAGCAGTAAAATCTTGTTCCTAAGTAAAATCCTTATATCGAATATTGCCATAAGCACAAGAGGAATAACTGGAGTTAAGGCAAATCCAATAACATTAAAAGTTATGCTAAGACTACGTAACTCAACATCCCCATTGCAAACTAATACAGTCCCAACCTCAGAAATAATAACTATAATTATTAAAATAACTCCATAAGAAAAAGGGCTCTTACGTTGATTCCCCAACAAATTATAGCCATGCAGTAATCCGAAGAGAAAAACCAGAGCAAATATATCTAACATATACAAAACTATATGTGTTGTTAACATCATATAGCTCCTTTCTTTAAAGAAAAGGCTATGTATGTAAAGAAAAAACCAACTTCTATAAAACAAAGTTGGCTACTCCTTAAATACTTGGTGCGGATGGAGAGATTCGAACTCCCAACCGACGCATTCGTAGTGCGGTACTCTATCCATTGAGCTACATCCGCGTAGTCAACTTACCATAACATTATACACATAACCCCTCTTATTGTAAAGACTGTGTTTCTGGGGTATAATTTAGAAAGTAGTTTATTTTGGAGGTAAAAATTAATGAGAATACTAAAGAAAACGGGAATAATTGCCGGTGCTGTTGTAGGAGGAGTTATTGGAGGAACCATCTCAGTTATCGGAAAAGTAGGAGACAAAAAATTAGTAGACAATGTGGGTGAAAGTGTTACAGACTCTCTAATATATTTTGGTGGTATTGCTGGCACTGTTGCTTCTGGAGCAGCCGATGTGGCATTGGGTAATATGATAAAAAGCAATACCATAGTAGATGAAGGTATTGAAGATCTTAAGGACGGCGGCAAAATGTTAGTAGGGAATTGGATTCACAATGCAAAACTTGTTCTTGGGGAAAGCGGATCAATAGCCAAGGGCATAATTCATAGAGATAAAGATGCCATTAAAAATGGAGCAAAGACCATTGGGCAGATTGCAGTCGTAGGTGCCTTAACAGTTGGGGCTATAAAGCTAAAGAGAGAAGACCTATAATAGGTTTTCTAAAAAAACGAGGAAACATATAAAATCCCCTTCAGCTTAAAATTGAAGGGGATTTTATAATTGCATAGATACATTATTTTTTCTTTCGAGATGTACTAGCTTTTACGGTTTTACAGTCACCTTCTTCATCTCCATTTGTTTGGGTCTCTTTAACATATATGAGATTAGCATTCCCGTGGCGTTCAGAACGAATCTCTACTCCTTCAAGAGATTTTATAAAAGGAGTAAGCTTCTTAAAACCAAAGTTTCTAACATCAAAATCAGGATGTCTTTTCACTAGCATCCCCCCAATATCTCCAACAAACACCCATCCATCTTCATCAGATTTTTCTCTGATGATATTTGTCACAGAATTAGCAATGGTTTTCAAGGAGGTCATTTCCTGCTCTTCTTTTGCCTCATCATCAAAACCTTCGGGCAATGGAATTTGCAATCTTTGCCTTTTCTCTTTCTCCTGTTTTGTGTTTTTCAGTCTGTCTTCTATTTCTTTTCTTATTCTTTCAGCGTCTTTTTGGCTCTGTTCCATTAAGATGTCCAAATATTTAAATTTGTTACAGGCAGATATGAAGGCCTTGGGTGTTTTCTTTTCACCCATACCAACTACATCCATGCCGGATTCTCTAAGTCTTGCAGCTAAACGTGTAAAATCGCTATCGCTTGTAACCAAACAGAAACCATCCACATTATCAGAGTAGAGGATATCCATAGCATCAATAATCATTGCGGAGTCTGTTGCGTTCTTTCCTTGTGTATAACCATACTGCTGTATAGGAGTAATAGAATAATCCAGGAGAACATTCTTCCAAGCTGCAAAAGAAGGCTTGGTCCAATCTCCATAAATTCTCTTGTATGTTGCCACTCCCTCATTTGAGATTTCATCCATAATAAATTTTATATATTTTTCCGATATATTGTCTGCATCAATTAAAACTGCAAACTTATTTTCACCTGCCATAAATCACCTTATTAACTTTCTTTAATAATTCCATTTTTATAGGCTACAACCAAGGCTTGTAGCTCATCAACTTGTCTTAGGAGGTCCTTCCCAATGTCTGTATCCTTAACCGTCATTCTTTTATAAAGCATTTCAACTGTTCTTAATGCAGGGGCAGTAAATTCCTGAGTTCCATCAGGCATAAGGGGAGAATAGGGTTGATGTTCTGCTAACGCCATGAATCGGGAGTTAAATATAAATGTATATCCTGCGATCCCCGTAGTTTTTTGGTAGGCTTTTGATATTCCTCCATCAATAATAAACATTCGTCCTTGACCACGTACCGGAGTTCCACCATCCTTGACCTTTACGGGAACATGGCCATTTAGTATATGCGAATGCTCTGAAGTAAGTCCAAATTCCGCTAAAATCATGTCACAGATATCTCGTCTATCTATTAGGGAATAATAGGGAACTGTTATTTCCTTATGGGTGGCTTTGTCTTCAACAAAACATCTTTCAAATGTCGTCATTTGATCCTTGCCAAACAAAGGAGATTTTTGTCCCAACCAGAGATACCACATAAGATCTCCTGATCTACCAATCTCCTCGGATTCATCAGGGTTGAAATATGCTTTTCTTACTTGATCGTCTATATAGTCTAAGCATTCCTTACCAGACGTAGTAACACCATTAATTGTACACTTTTGGAATTCGCCATTTTCTGTCATGGGGATACAACCGTGATACAAAAGATTACCATTAACAACCTTATACATAGATCCATGACTATATAAAAATTTAATATGCTTTTGAAGTCTTTCGCTTCTAAGGAAAGATGCTTCCAAGGTATTTAAGAGTACTCGTTCTTCATCAGATAGCCTATATGGGTCCTCAGGATTAACTGTAGGAAAATATGTATCACGTAAAGGATACTCTTTACCTCTAACATTTATAGTTCCTTTTTCCAAATCCATTTTGTCCAAAAGAAGCCGTCCATCAAGCTCATATTCAGGATGAGCCATTATTCTTTGGCCTTCAACCTTGAATTGGCAAATCGTAATAGCCTTGTGCATCTTTGCTGCCAGTTCTTCTGTAACAGGATCAAACTGGTTGGTTTCAAATATATGGGGTTTAAATGAAATACATGGATCATCCCTATATGTTTCTTGAGCAAAGACTGCTAAGGGCCTTAAGTTGATACCATATCCAGTCTCTAGCATATCAAAGTTATTATAGCTTATATTCATTCTTATAACATTGGTTATGCAAGCCCAGTTACCAGTTGCTGCTCCCATCCATACAATATCATGGTTGCCCCATTGTACATCTACATTATGAAAATCCATGAGAAAATCCATTATTTCGTCTGGGTGAGGTCCTCTATCGTAAATATCCCCAATTATATGCAGTTGGTCTACGGCTAGTCTGCTAATGGTGTCCGTCATATTAATGATAAATTCCGTTGCCATACCCGTTTCGATCAAGGAATTAATTATTTCCCCATAATAATGAGCCTTGTTGGCTTCGTCTTCAGCATGAAGAAGCTCGTCCATAATATAATCTGCATGCTTTGGCATTCTTTTCCTAACTTTGGATCGAGTGTATTTTGTGGACACAGATCTTAGTACTTCTGTTAAATGAAAAATATTTTGCTTGCACCATATATCGTAATCTATTTCGCTTTTCTCAACCCTATTAATCTCGGCCTCTGCATTATACACTAAAGCTGAAAGCCTATCTCTCTCTTCTTCGGAAAGCTCTTTAGAAAACATCTCGTCAATCTTAGCGCGAATTACTCCAGAGGCGCTTTTTATCATGTGTACGAAAGCTTCATGCTCTCCATGTAAATCAGAAAGGAAATATTCTGTTCCTTTGGGCAATGCTAATATTGCTCTAAGATTAATAATTTCAGCCGAAGCCTTTTTTTTATTGGGATAATCTTTAGCCAACAGCCTTAAAAATTTTTCGTCTTCCATTTCAAGCCTCCTCGCCTTTGCTAGTCCTCCACCCGTTTAATAATAGCTCCCAATCGAGTCAATTTCTCTGTGAAGTTGGAGTACCCTCGTTCAATATGATAAATTTCGTTGATTGTAGTTGTTCCTTCTGAAGCTAATGCAGCTAAAACCATTGCTGCTCCTGCTCTTAGATCTGTAGCCATAACACTTGTTCCAACCATAGGCCTTCCGCCTTTTAGAATTGCCGTTCTTCCATCAGTTTGTATATCTGCACCCATCCTATTCATTTCACGCACATGCATAAATCGATTTTCAAACACTGTTTCAACCACTTCTGAAGTCCCTGAAATAGTTGCAAGTAATGCCATAAATTGAGGTTGCATGTCTGTAGGGAACCCTGGATAGGGTAGAGTCTTTATGTCTGAAGGAACTAAAGGCAAGACATCAGCTCGAACTACAATAATGTCTTCATCCTCTATTACCTCCACTTCAACCCCACACTCTTTTAGCTTTGCAATAATAGGCTTAACGTGACTAGAAACAGCATTCTTGATTGTAAGATTACCTCGGGTTACTGCGGCTGCCACCATAAATGTTCCAGCTTCAACACGATCTGGAATAACTTGATGGACTGCTCCTGTTAGGCTTTCTACTCCCTCAATCTTAATGGTGTCCGTTCCAGCTCCTTTTATTTTGGCCCCCATTTTATTAAGGAAATTTGCAAGATCAACAATCTCTGGCTCTTCTGCCACATTTTCTATTATGGTAACACCTTCGCAAAGGGATGCCGCCATCATAATATTCTCTGTGGCACCTACGCTTGGAAAATCCAAATATATAGTGGTTCCAATAAGTTTTGTGGCCGAAGCTTCAACGAAATCGAAGCCTCTAACTACATCCGCTCCCAATGCCTCAAACCCCTTTAAATGCAGGTTGATAGGTCTCTCTCCTATTGCACAACCACCCGGTAAAGGCATTTTTGCTCTTCCCGTTCTAGCGAGAAGTGGCCCCATAATGAGCACAGAGGCTCTCATCTTATTTACTAATTCCAAAGGTGCTTCACTATTTGGAATCAAAGCTGGCTCAATTACAACTCTATTATGTTCGTAGTCTTCAGTTACCACAGCCCCCACGCTTCTTAAAAGCTTGCACATTACCTGCACGTCTTTTAACATGGGAACCTCTAAAATCTCACATTTCCCTTGGCTTAAAATAGCGGCGGCCATAATGGGCAACACCGCATTTTTTGATCCACTAATTTCAACGTCACCAACTAAGGGTCCGCTTCCCTCAACTATATATTTCGACAATTATTAAATACCTCTTACTTATCTCTCAACAGGCTTTTCAAAGACCCTATAGCATTAACCAAAGTGGAGATGGCTGACATAAAACTCTGATTTCCTTTGAAGCTATTTGCAACAGCTCCTAAGGATCCAGCAAAATCAGATACTACACTATTTACTTCCATTGCTCTGGTTGCCGTAATATTAGTGACCACATTGGCATCATCCAGAATTTGGTTGGTTTTTTTGACTGTTTGCAGAAGATTTTTCAGCAAAACCACTAAGTAAATAATTAAAATTATAGCTCCGAGACCAATCAAAAACCACATAATATCTTTTAGCGTCAGCGTAATTTCTAGCGACATAAGAACACCTCCATAAGGGTAACAGTTAAGTACACTCTCTTTCATTATCTCCCAAGACATAGGATAATTCAACACCTTTTTGTCGTTCGTAGATATTTTGAATTTCTTTTGAATATTCTGACGGGGATTCATAGACTGTTAAAGGCACCATTATTTCCATTTCACTTCCCCCATTTTTGATACCATGAATAAGAAGAATGTTGGGAGCTTTGTCTACCATAGGATTTACAAACCTCAGGGCTTTTGGTTCTATTCCGTGAGTTTTCATGGAATATATAAGTTCCCCAAGTCGAGAAGGTCTATGAACCATAACAAAATGACCCCTATCTCTTAATAATTGAGAAGCTGTTTTCACAAAATCATCTAATGTTGCTGTGCTTTCCTGTCTGGCAACGTTTTTAGGAACGTTAGTATTCTTAATTCCACTATCAGCCGCCACATAGGGTGGATTGCTGACAACCATGTCGAAGGTGCCTTTCAGTTTTGCCTTATCCCCTTGTAATAGGTTGGATACGTCACCATGAATTATTTCCACCCTTTCACTAAGACCATTTAACTCAATATTTCTCAACCCTCTATTAAGAGAAGCCTCTTGAATCTCCAGCCCGTAAATTTGAGGAATATCCGTCTTATGACTTAATATCAATGGAATTATTCCAGTGCCAGTTCCAAGGTCTATAACTCGACTTACTCGATTCTTCTGTCTAGGACCCTTTCCAACAGCTACCTTTGCAGCAAAATCTGCTAAAATCACAGCGTCTATTCCATAGCAGAATTCCTTAGGCATTTGTATGATTTTAAGATGACCAAAACCAATTTGGTCTATCCTTTCACCTGAATATTCTATAATGTTTTTCTTTTCTTTTACCACTTGCTTAGTCCTTTAGTACTTTTGCTAAATCCTTATCTAGTTCTTCGTGAATATCGTCTATGGTAGCTTTCTGTCTTTGTTTGTCTTTATTTTTTGGAAGTCTCTCGATCTCTTCTTTCTTATAATAATTAGCATCTTGAGCTAATTTTTGTTCTCCTCTTTCATCTTTTTCATCCAACAAAAGTCTGGCTTTTATATTCTCTTCAAATAAGTTTACATCCATAACCTTGGCCATTCCCTCTTTTGTCTTTATATATTCACCAGCTTCTGGCATTCCTTTTCTTAATCTCAAGTATATATCATTCTCATATTTTAGGCAGCACATAAGCCTTCCACAAATCCCTGATATTTTAGCAGGGTTTAAGGATAGGTTCTGGACTTTTGCCATCTTAATTGAAACCGGTTCAAATTCCGAAAGCCATGTGCTACAGCAAAGGCTTTTTCCACAGGTTCCGATTCCGCCCATCATCTTTGCTTCGTCTCTTACACCGATTTGCCTAAGCTCTATCCTCATTTTAAAGATGGACGCCAAATCTTTAACTAACTCTCTAAAGTCTACTCTGCCTTCTGAAGTAAAGTAAAATATAACTTTACTGTTATCGAAGGTGTACTCAACATCAATTAACTTCATTTCTAAGGAATGTTTGTCAACTTTTTCTTGACATTGGCGTAGAGTTTTTTCCTTCTTTTCTAAATTCTCTTGGTGCCTTTTTATATCACCTTCGTTGGCCAACCTAACTATGGGCTTAAGGGGAGAGATGATTTCCGACTCTTCCACATCTGCCATTCCATGAACAGTCCCAAGTTCTAAACCCCTTGCAGTCTCTACTATAACTAAGGACCCGTGTTCAACCACCATACCATTGGGATCGAAATAATATACTTTTCCAGCGTTTTTAAATTTAATCCCTGCTACATTAACCATCCTTTATCCTCCAATTTCCAACAACATATTTTTTAAGGCGTAGGTAAAACTACCATTTTTTTCTATTGACCTTCTTGCTTGTTCTATTTTCTCTATGGCCATTACTATGTTTTCAAGAGACATCCCTGTTTGATTGGCTCCATCTGCTCTTAGTCTATCAGCATAATATCCTTGAAGATAATCGAGAAGTTCTAAGGTTCTCATTCTTCCATTATTTTTATCTTTTAACAATATCTCTATTACGTTCCTTGCTTCTTTGAATGTGCCCCCCTCATCAAAGGTACTAGCTAGTTCTGATGCTATAGCACCTATTTCGGAATCAAATGACCTGTCACCACTTTCAAAATTAACTAAGATACAACGGGATCTAATAGTAGAAACTAGCCGTTCCGCATTTTCCGACAGTAGAATTATAATAGTACCAGGATTTGGCTCTTCCAGTATTTTTAGCAATCTGTTTTGAGCAAATACCGTCATGGTATCTGCTCTATCAATAAGAGCTATATTTCTATCTCCTCCGATAGGTTTTGTTTTTAGGTTTACCAATAACTCACTTATTTCGCTATCTCGAAGAGAAGGGCCTCCAACCTCAACAAAGTGCAGGTCTTCGTAATTGTCACCATCAATCTTTCTACATGTTTGGCATTCCAAACACCCTTTTCCAGGATGTTTTTCACATAAAACCGCTTTAGCAAAAGCTTTGCCAAGAAGCATTTTGTCTATCCTTTTATCCCCTTGAAATATATATGCATGAGAAACATCGTCCTTTGCTGCCCATGTAGATAATTTCAAAAGAGCTTTTTGGTTAAGGGTAAAATCCATTAGCAACATATTATTTACCTAGCCCAACTAGCAAGAGGTCAACCTGTTTTCGTATTTCCATTGCAATTTCATCAACGCTGTCTTTTCCATCTACTGCAACAATCCGCTCTGGATAAAGCTTCATAAGTTCAAGGTAAGCTTGGTATACCCTTTCATGAAAAGATATATCCATAAGCTCCAGCCTGTCCTGATCTTTCTTTGCGATACGATCTATGCCCGTCTTAGGATCAATCAGTAATAGTAAGGTTTTGTCAGGTAAGCAGCCATCTATAGCGTATTCATTAATAATTCGGACCGAATCTCCAAGTCCTCTTCCATACCCTTGGTAAACTATACTGGAATCTATGAATCTATCACAAACTACTATTCGGCCTGCTTCCAATGCTGGTTTAATTACTTGATCTACATGTTGGGCTCTTGATGCAGCAAAGAGTAAAGACTCTGTTCTGTCACCCATCTCATGGTGGTCCTTGTCTAGGATAATAGCTCTTATTTTTTCGCCAACAAAAGTCCCCCCAGGTTCTCTTGTAAGTACCACGTCATAACCTGATAGTTTTAGATAATCATAAAGAAGTTTGGTTTGGGTGGATTTACCTGACCCATCTGGACCTTCCATAGAAATAAAAATGCCACTATCATTTCTTTTATTTATCATAATTTATCTATTTCTTTCCAAGTACTTGATCTATTAACTTATTTAATAAAATAACGGAAACATATACAACTGGGATACAAAGCAAAGCAACAAATATAATTTTAAGCACCATCATTTTTACTCCCGCCCCCCATAAAGTGTTATATGTTTTCTGTGATACAACAAACAATTATACCATGGATAATGCCTCTTTATCAAGGTTGTGGTGCTTGAAGGCTATTCGGAAATTTATGGGGAATTTTTATTTTATCGTTATACCCATTTTTGCTATAAAAGAAAGAAGGAGGTCTTCGCAAATGCTACGACCTAAAGGAGGATATTGTAAAAGAGCCCTTAACATCAATGGGACAAAAAAGGGATAATCAAAATGGGGACACATCTTATATTCGTCTTCTTTATGTTTTGTTATGTCTCATCTATTCCTGTTATTTCACCAACATTTTGCAAATAGGTATATAAAGTATATCCAAGTGCGTAGCTTTCTGTTAGTTCACCATCTAAGCCTCCACCATGATAAAAGGCCACCTGTTCCAACATACTTTC
>CAYLIF010000018.1:0-29428 GCA_964383845.1 uncultured Oscillospiraceae bacterium | reverse complement strand
TCCTTATAGGTGGCGCTCAAGGGGTTTATATCCTAACTGTTAAAAAACAAGGCAAAGAAACTCTTTTTGCCTTTGGGCCGGCACTCTCTATTGGAATTGCAGTTTCTCTAACATTTGGTGACCCAATAATCAACTGGTATCTAAGTTTAATTTTCTAGAACCCTAAAGAGACAGAAAAGGTTAATGGATGAAAGTATATAAATACATAGCATATAATATGGATGGCAAAAAGTTTGCAGGAAAGCAATCTGCTTCCGATGAAGAAACTTTTCGAGAAGATATGAAAGAAAAGGGCTTATATTTAGTGGAGTGCAGAGAGATATTAGCTACTGTAAAAAGATCAGAGCGTTTATTAGGAAAAGAAGTTCCGGAGTTTGCAAGGAATATGGGAACACTTCTTACTGCAGGTATCCCCCTAGCCCAGACTTTGGAAGCTTTGCGTGGTGAAAACAGAAATGCTAAGCTAAGAAGAATCTATGACAAAATGTTTCAGTACGTCAATGAAGGTGTATTGTTCTCAGATGCTATGAGAATTCAAAAAGATGTCTTCCCTCCGCTTTTAATTAATATGGTTGCTGCAGCAGAAGAAACTGGGAAATTGGGGGAGTCTATGATGCAAGCAAGCGAGTATTACGAAAAACAGTATCAGCTTCAATCCAAGGTTAGAGGTTCTCTTGCGTACCCGGTTTTTCTATTGGTGTTATCAATATTAATTATGGTTGGTATCTTCACTTTTATTATTCCCTACTTTGCTGATATAGTTGGTGCATCATCAATAACTGGGCTTACAGCATTCTTTATGATTATAAGCAACCTACTCCGTGAAAATATCGTATTTATATCCTTGGGATCCGTATTTCTTGTTGCCTTGACAGTAAGTTTAGTACAAAAACCTCCAATTAGATTGAAAATTGATCAGGCAATCATTTCGATTCCCAAGATAGGAGAATTATTAGAAGTTATTTATACGGCTAGATTCTCACAGACTATGGCATATTTATATATGAGCGATGTGTCTATTGTAGACGCTCTTAGAAACACAAAATATGCTATTGGGAACTCATATGTTGTCTCACAATTTGATGACTTAATAAATGAAGTGACTTCAGGCCGTATGCTATCAGAAGCCATACTCCATGTAGAGGGTCTTCAGAATAGTATTAAATGGCCTATTAAAATAGGTGAAGAATCTGGAGACTTGGCCAACATGCTCCTTTCAGCTTCGGAATCATTGACCCATGAATCCGAAAGAGCAGCTGATAAATTAACCTCATTTTTAGGACCAGTTATGATTATAATTCTAGCGGTGTTAATAGGTATGATTATGATTTCAGTTTTGATGCCCATCCTTAATATGTACCAAGGGATTGGTGGGGAATATAACCTCTAAAGGAGCAACACAATGGTAACAATTTATATGACTAATGAAGCCATTAAAGTAATGGATGCAGTTTACAATCATGGTAAGTTAAGAGTGGCCTATACAGGCCTTTTCCCTTTGCCACAGGGGTGCATAGATGATGGCGAAATATTACAACCCCAAACACTTAAGGAAGTATTAAAAAACTTGCCAGCTGATTGCAAAAGCCGTCTTAAAGATGTAAAGCTAGTAGTTGATACCCACCACTTCCCTTTGAGTCGATTGACAGTGCCCAAACTATCTGAAAGAAAAATCAGAAAATACATTAAGGGAGAGTTTAGCAACAGGTTTAAATCAGAAGAAAATATGCTTTACGATTATATGGTTTTAGATTCACAAGGTAAGGGGCAAAGCATTTTAGCTACTGCAGTTTCAGAATCATATATTGACAGTTATCTTGAATTATTTGACAGCTTGAAAATAAAAGTTGCGTCTATAGATTTTGACGTGTCATCAGTTATAGTTTTTGCCATGGTTAAGATAACTCCAACACGAGAAAATTGCTTGATGGTTAGCTTAGATGCAGAATACATTTCGGTGTACCTATTCATTAAAGGTGAGTATTATTACTTGTCATCTAAGAAAGCCAGCGCCAAGCGTGGAAGCCCAGATTTTTATGAAGAGGTTACCAATGCAATTTCAACAATGACTCAATATAGTTATGCTGAAACCCAAGGGGAACCCTTAAAAAGGATCTATATGATTTCAATAAATGATGCAGAAATAGAAGCTGTTGACGAATTAAATGAATTCTTTGGTCAAGCTGTAGGCATACCAACAGTTAAGATGAGTCCCGAGTACTCTGGAATTGTTCCAAAAAATAAAATGGCTTTTGAAATGGCTCAATTTGTGCACAATATTGGCGCCACAGTGGAGTAGGAGAATCTTATGAAAAATAAGAACATTAAAAACAAGAGAATAGATTTTTTTGTTCGAAAACAACAAAACAAAAGAGACAACCGAACTTATAGGTACGGCACATTCACCACCATATCTATAATAATATTGATTTTGTTTTTATCTTTTGCAGCTTTTCTAGTTCTAGACACTGCTCGGATGGAGAGAAAAATTGTAGAGGGGGAAGCTATGCTTCAAGATCCTGAACTTCTTCAATTTTACCAAGACGTAGAGTCACTAAAACAGAAAGAAAGAATGTATCTGTCCATCAAAGATAGCCTTGCCAATTTAGATGTAATAACTGCTACCTACCCTAATGTTGACAGACATCTTTTTAATCACTTGTTATTAGAAAATGATCCTGGCCTCGCCATATCAAACATCAGTTACGATGGAAATTCAGGTCAATTAAACTTTGAAGTTAGGTCAGCGGGCTATGGGGGCTGGACCAATTTTGTAAACAAGATGGAAAACAGTTCGTTTATATCAGACTTTAATTATTCTGGATATCAAAGGGATATAGCATCGGGGACTTACTTTTCTGGCTTTTCTGTTCGGCTAGTTAAAGAAAGCGAGGAGGGTGAATAATCATGAATATAACTTTGAGCAAAAGAGAGAAGATATTGATTTACATACTTGTACTCCTAATAATTATTTCCCTTGCATATACATTCTTCTTTAATCCACAATTGGAAAAGTGGAGCAACCAAAAAGACAATTATGAAGGGATTAAAGTTATTGTAGATTCTATGAATCAAAGTGATGAGGAGTTAGAGCAACGAGAGAAAGATGTGGCTGGATTAAAAGTAGAAGCCGAAAAGTTGGCTGTCGGATATTATCTTGACTACACCAATCACATGGCCGAACAAAAAATAACTGCGTTGGTTAGCCAAGAAGGCTTAAATCCATTATTTGTAAATATAGAGTCTCTAATAAACGAGCCTTTCATACCATATGGGGCCAGCGAAGAAAGTGACGTAAGTGTAAATGCTTCCCGTATTGGTATAAATTTCGATACTTTGGGATCTTTAGATAGTCTGTTGTCACTCCTTACAAAGATAGATAATGATAAAGGACTTAGATTACGATCATTTACACTTGGGGATTCTGAAGGTGATTCACTTTATATGAGTTTATCTTTAGAAATGTTGCTAGGCAGCTCTCAAGGAGTTTCAGATGAATAAAAATGGCTCGGCTATAATCTGGGTTGTAAGCACATTACTTATTTTCATTATATTAGTGGCGGCAATCATGGCCATGGTTGGAAGTAGTCATCGAAGTGCCCTACATAACAATTATAAGCAACAGGCCTACTTTACTGCCATGTCTGCTGTAAGAATTATTGAAGCAGGAATAAAGCAAGGAAATGAATCCCTAACGCCTACACCTCCAGGAGTTATTATAAACCCGAATATAGTATTACCACAGTCCATGGGATCCGCGGATGTATCTATCAAACGTCTAGTCTATGAATCTAGAGACTGTATATTAATCAAGGCATCTGGAAATTATCTTGGAGTTAATAATAGTGTAAGCCTTCGTCTTTACAAGGACAATGAGAGATGGGAGATTTGGCGCTATGAAAGATAACAACCCTGTTTTGAAAAGGATAAATAAGAGTGGATTTAGCCTAGTAGAAGTAATTGTAAGCATGACGCTTCTTGTTGTTGTTGCAACAATGTTGCTTACTGGTGTAATGGCAGCGGCAGCAATAAATGCTAAATCTACGGATTTAACAAATCAAGGATACAACCAAGCCGCAGAACTTGAAGAGCAATACAAAAATCAATTAGCTGGTGACAATTATGATGTTACAATATCTGCTAAGGGGCAAAACAGTGTAGTAAGTGGATATTTGATCACAAGTAAAGATGACTACACGGGGGTTGGATTTACTATGTTTGTTCCTATCTCAGATGAAATAATCATACCACCAGGTGGTTTTGAGAATACTCCAAGTCAAGCTGTTATAGGAGGCAACACAAAATATGTTATTTACCCAAAATATACATTAAGTGACTATTTCTTTACAAATAGAGATGATGGTGAAATAGAAATAAAAGCAAGAACGATATTTTATGAGCGTGGGGCTTACTATATAAGTAAAGATGACGATGAGGACCTTAAATTTAAAGGGAATGGACCTCCCTTGCCCCAGGGGGTTTTTGAAAATTACCTTAATAACAAGAAAGGCAAAGAGCCCAATGCAGTTAAAATAAATATTGCAGATGACCCAGACAATTTGCCAGCATTAAGTGTGAACACAAAGCCTGGAGATATAAAGAAAAATGGTAATAATCTTTATGTATTTTTACCAGAAGATTGGAGCGATTGGGCAGATAAAAAAGATTGGAAAAAAGAATGGCATGAAGTACTTGGGGATGAAGATAACTGGGTAAAACTCAAATACACATCGGTTGTTAATTAGCGGGGAGAGCAAATTGACAAAAAAAAGCAATGGATTTACATTAGTTGAAATAATTGTAGCGCTAGCCATTTTCGCAATAATCATTGGGAGTAGTGCTTCTTTGATTTTGTCGGGAAGTGACGTTTTTCGTAAGAACGCCGACATGAGCCATGCATCTAGAATAAGTCAATATACTATAGATTGGTTGGAAAATGAATTGACATTTGCTACAACAATCTCAGTTACCAGTAATGTTCCTCAAGGTATAGATTCGGGGGTAAAGGCCATAAGAATTGGAAGTAATGGAACCGGAGAAGGCCATTTGCTTAGGCATACAGGGAGCCAGTGGGAAGAGGTCTTTACTTGGGGATTTTATGAAAACTTTAAGGTTTTGCTAGATGTTGAGCCTAATTCCTATGACCGGTTGTCTTTAAATGTGGAAGTACAAAATGGTAACAATGAAGTTATTCATAGGGTCAATAAAATAATGGATTTCCCAAATGAAATTGATTTAAATGTTCAAGGAGATTCCGTGGCAAGTTACCCCGTAATTCTTTATTCAAATGATGTAGAGATTGTAATTACTAATCCAGAAGGCTTTAAAAATTCTCCAACTCAGTTTGCAATTGGCGGCAATCCTAAGTATGTGGTCTCAGCATGGAATGGCATAAACAATTATATTCTTGAAAATAAAAAACCTGGAGACCCTGGTGCAATTATTCCCGATAATTCCATACATTTCGAATTAGAAGACTACGAAGTCAGACCGGGAGAAATCCTTGAGGGGGGATATTATTTGACACGAAACACTCAGTATTTAAAAAATCCTCCGCCCATGACCAAGGAACAGATTTACGATTATTTAATAGGGGGTAATCCCCCATATGGGGTGAAAATAAATTTAAGTGTAGATCCTGATTTTTTGCCAGAGCCTAGCTCTAATACGCAGCCAGGAGATTTAAGAAAAATTGGAAGTGGAAAGAATATAAAACTATACGTATTTTTCCCTAGACAACCACGATGGGAAAAAGACTATGCAGCAGCAGCACCATCTGATATGTGGTGGCTTGTGCCTCACTATTCCTTAGAACCCTAAAATTACGATCTATTATTTCCCTGTCAAAAAATGGAGAATGTATTTATGAGTATTAAACTAGGAGATGTTCTTGTCAGTGCTGGTCATATAACCCAAGATCAGATAGATTATGCAGTTAAAGTTCAAAAGGAACAGGGCTCCAAGAAGCGGCTTGGTGAAGTTCTTCAAGACCTTGGATATATTAAAGAAATCGAAATGCTACAGGCTCTGGCAGTACGTGTCGGTTGTCCTTTCATTGATATGAATCAGCAGGAAGTTGATCCTGCTGCTATACATATGGTGCCTAGAAGGATAGCTGAGAATCATTTAATCATACCATTATCTGTGAGTGAAGATAAAATTCATATTGCCATTAATGACCCTCTCAATTTTAAGGGGATTCAAGAGCTTAGGGAGATAACAGAACTCTATCCTATTATATCTATTGCAGAAAAAGCCAAAATTGAGAGTGCAATTGACTTGAACTACTCTGATTATTCCGCCAAAGAATTCGTTCTAGAAGCTAACAAAAGTGTGGCTAAGGCCATACATGAAATAGAGCATCCCGAAGAAGAAACTGAAAGCGAAGCAATGATAGTAAAGTTACTAAATAGTTTGTTGGTTCGCGGTTATACAACAAAGTGTAGTGATATTCATATCGAACCTTATGAAAAGGAAACTAGAATTAGAATCAGAGTTGATGGTACATTAATTGATTATACCGTCTTAGATTCGGCTCTTCATCCTAACGTTGTGGCACGAATAAAGATTATATCTCGAATGGATATTGCGGAAAAACGCGTCCCTCAAGATGGCCATTTTAAGGTGAAGATTGATGATATGGTTATTAATGCAAGAGTCTCAACTATGCCTACTGTTTTTGGGGAAAAAGTTGTAATTAGATACCTAGACACAAACGCTTCAATAACTAAAGAAGACACATTCGGGATGAGACAAGATCACTATAAAATGGTTACCGAAATGTTAAAAAGCCCTCATGGAATAATCTATGTAACTGGTCCAACAGGCTCAGGAAAAACCACCACCCTATATATGATAATGGAACGACTTTTAGAGAGACATGTAAACATTTCCACAATTGAGGATCCAGTTGAAAGAACTATTTATGGGCTAAATCAAACCCAGACAAATGTCACTGCTGGTCTTACATTTGGTGCTGGTCTGAGATCATTATTGCGTCAAGACCCAGATATTATTATGGTTGGAGAAACAAGAGACACTGAAACTGCTAATATTTCTGTAAGAGCTGCTATAACAGGTCATTTGGTTTTATCCACACTACATACAAATGACGCAATATCGGCAATTGTTCGCCTTGAGGATATGGGAGTAGAAAGATATCTTTTGTCTAGCGCCCTAGTTGGGGTTGTTGCACAGCGTTTGATGCGTAAAATTTGTCCAGAGTGCCGAACTATTTATACCCCTACTTCTGGGGAACAGATCATTATCCAGGGAAAAGGATTTGGTATACTTTACACTGGTGAAGGCTGCAAAAAATGCAACCAAACTGGCTATCTAGGGCGTATCGGTGTCCATGAGGTTGTAAAAGTGGATAGTGGAGTAAGAGAAATGATTCTAAAAGATTATTCTATGGAAGAGATTTCTGTATATCTAAATAAAAGCCAAGGTTTCCAGCCACTGGAAGCAAATGCAAGGGCATTAGTTAATAGTGGCGAAACTACTTTGGAAGAGTATTTCAAAGTTCAATATTCAGTATTATAATAAAAAAGAGCAAACAAAAATGGAAGATTCAGCAGGAATTGAGATGCGATCTCAGAGCATTTTACTTGAAAAAGAAAACCTAGATAACAAATGTCAATTGATAGAGAGTGAATTGCCATCTTTCATGATGCATTTCTTTCAGCATTTAGTTGATTCCTATGAGCCTAGAAGCAGATTGGCTTACTTAAGAGAAGTAAAGAGATTCATGGATTATTTATATAATGAACATGGGTTAGAAACAAAAGAACTCATAAGTTTCTGCAATGTAAGTATAGGTCAAATAGAGGGTTATCTAAGTTCAAGTAGCAATAAAGAAAATGGAGCAAAAGCTCTATTAAGAAAAAGATCTATTATAAACTGTCTTTTCAAAAAGCTTTCAAATGAAGGCCTGGCTAATAAAGAAGTATCAGAGGGTGTTGGTAAAATACCAATAAAAGCTCATAGCTTTACAACAATTAAAGAACCATGGCAGGATTTAGATAAAACACTCCTAGGCATTAAAGAAGGCTTGTCTTTAACAGATAAGGAAAAGCACTATTGGGAAAAAACTAAGCATAGGGATTACTTAATCCTTGAATTGTTTGGTCGATTGGGTATGTTGCCTCAAGAAGTTTACCATTTAGATATAATAGATATAGATTTAGAAAGGATGTGCCTAAGACTTCCCGGTAAAAGTGGAGAAGATGAATGGCTAAATTTTGACAGCAACACTAAAAGAGCCCTATTTTTGTTTATAGAAAATGAACGAAAACCTATAAAAAATCAGCAGGATCCCCTGCTACTTTCTTTAAAAGGCCTTCGTTTATCAAAAAGACAGCTTAGGGAAATAACTAAAAAATACACAGCGGCAGCAAGAGGCAAGAAGAGGGAAGACGGTCTAAGCCCTCAAAAACTTAGAGAAATTAATCAAAGAAAGAATGGGATTAAATAACATTTTCATATTTAGAGAAAGGAACGATTAAGAATGGCTCAACTATATTACCGATACTCAACAATGAATGCAGGGAAATCCATTGAACTCATAAAGGTGGCTTATAATTATGAAGAACGTGGGAAAAAAGTCTTAACTTTAATGCCAGGGGTTGATAGTCGTTACGGCGTTGGACTTATAACATCTCGGGTAGGTATACAAAGAGAAGCTTTGGTGGTAGATAATGAAACTGATATATTGGATTTATTTTTAAGAGAAAATGCTCACGGAAAAATCGATTGTGTTCTTGTGGATGAGTGTCAATTCTTAAAGAAGCATCATGTTCAGGAATTGGTAGAAATCGTGGACAGCTTAGAAATCCCTGTTTTGGCATATGGACTTAAGAACGATTTTAGAAATGAGCTTTTTGAGGGTTCATATTATATGTTAGCTTATGCTGACAAAATTGAGGAGATTAAAACGATTTGTTGGTGTGGAAGAAAGGCTACTATGGTAGCCCGTGTAGTTGACGGAAAATTTGTTAAACAAGGTGAACAAATTGTTCTGGGAGGCAGCGAAATGTATGTTTCTCTTTGCAGAAAGCATTATAACGATGGGCGCATAGGACCCGAGTAAAATGTTTTTATATTCTCATTTTTTGGTTGATCTGGTTGAGAATAGTCATTTTTTTATAGCTCCAAGAAGGTGCGATTAGTAGTTCCCTTGGAACATCTCCAGTTAGTCTATGTATGGTTATATTCTTAGGGACTCTTTTTAAAAGGTGTGTTACAAGCTCCACATATTCTTCCATTGATGGGAAGGGCTCGTAATTTGGGTATTGGGTTTCCATAGGAGACCCTTTTATGATATTCAACATATGAAGCTTAATCCCAAAGGGATTTTGGCTGCAGACGTAATCCAAAGATGCTTCCATCATTTCTCGGGTTTCACCTGGCAAGCCTAGTATAAGGTGGACAACGGTTTTAATGTTTTTGCTCCTTAACAGTTCCATTGAACTGTTAAAGTCTTGTAAAGTATATCCTAAATTCATGTCCTCAGAAGTTGCCTTGTGGATTGTTTGCAGACCAAGTTCAACCCATAAAAATGTTCGATGGTTAAGTTTGCTTAGGAGTTCTACGATTTCTAAGGCAAGACAATCTGGCCGCGTTGCTATGGCAAGACCTATAACACCAGGATATTCTAGGGCCTTTAAATATCTTTCTTCTAGAATATCTACGGGGGCATATGTGTTGGTGTGAGATTGAAAATATGCGAGATATTGGCTATCGGGCCATTTTTCTGATAAGCGTTGAATTTGATCATTAATTTTTTTAAAAGTGGAAGCGAACTCTCCAGAGCCTTCTTCACTACAAAATGAGCAGCCTCCAGTACCCTTAGTCCCATCTCTATTTGGACAGGTGAAGCCACCATCTATAGACAATTTAACCACACGATGGCCAAATTCCTTCTTTAAATATGACCCTATTGAAAGATATCCTACATCTGCCATTGATAAAACTCCCTCGCTTTTACTTTTAGCTAATTCCGTGAAGATTGTCTGTTCTCCATTTGAAAAACACACCTCATATGATATAATAATTTGTTGTGAAAAGGAATTACATTTCGAGAATAAAGGATTTAGATTATGAAAAACAAAGAATTAGACCCATGGATAGGTATAAATAGAACAAATACCGAAAACAATGGATATCAAGAAGGCATAGAAGACTATGTGGACAAAAAAGTAAGAAGAGAAGCTGTACTCCTTCATAGCTGTTGCGGTCCTTGTAGTACTTCTGTTATTGAGCGTTTGGTAAGTCGTTACGATGTTACGGTTTTCTTCTATAATCCGAATATTTCTGATAGTGAAGAATATGAGAGACGCCTGGAATCTCAGATCCGCTTTATCCGGCGCTTTAATCAAAGTAGAAAAACTGGAGAAACGGAAAAAGGAGTTCTTACTTTCCATAAAGTAGAATTGCTATTAGGTGACTACAAGCCAGAAGAATTCTATAATGTTATTAAAGGATTAGAAAAAGAGCCAGAAGGCGGACAGCGTTGCGTGGAATGCTTTAGGCTAAGGCTTGAGAAAACAGCACAGATTGCTGAAAGAACTGGTTTTCATATATTTGCCACCACTCTAACAGTAAGTCCTTACAAAAACTATGATCTTATAACTGAAATTGGCAGGTATCTGGGAGCTAAGTACAATCTCGAGTACCTTGCTGAAGATTTCAAAAAGAATGACGGCTATTTGAGAAGCATAGAATTGTCAAAAGCCTACAATCTATACCGCCAACGATACTGTGGATGTATTTTTTCAAAGTTAGCAAAGGAGATCAAATGATAACAAGATTAATTATACCAGAAGGGTACCATTCTCCTTTGGATCATATGGAGACCCAAAGAGCTATAAAAAAGATAAAGGACTTTTTCCAGCAGGAATTAGCATACGGCCTGAACTTAAGGCGGGTAAGTGCTCCATTATTTGTAATTCCTGAAAGTGGATTAAACGATAACCTAAGTGGAATAGAGAGAACCGTTGCTTTTTCTCTTAAAGATATGGATGAATGCAATGTTGAAATTGTTCAATCCCTTGCAAAGTGGAAGCGTATGGCTCTTGGCAAATATGGAATAGCTCCAGGCCATGGTATTTACACCGACATGAATGCTATAAGAAGGGATGAAGACTTAGATAATATTCATTCCATCTATGTAGATCAATGGGATTGGGAAAAAGTTATATTAAAAGAAGATAGGACAGAGGAATACTTAGAATATACTGTTTCTATTATCTACAATGCTTTGAAAAACCTTGGTGATTATGTTAATCGCCTTTACCGAAATATAAAAACAGAAATGCCAAACGAAATTTTCTTTATTACTGCACAAGAATTGGAGGATCTATATCCAGACTTGTCTCCTAAAGAAAGAGAACATGAAATTTGCAAAGAAAAGCGTGCTGTTTTCTTAAAGAACATCGGCGGAACTTTAAGATCAGGTAAACCCCATGATGGTCGTGCACCAGATTACGATGACTGGTCCTTAAACGGAGATATTCTTCTTTGGAATGAAGTGTTGGGAATAGCATTTGAGATTTCCTCAATGGGGATAAGGGTAGACGAAGAAGCAATGGAACGTCAACTTAAACTTGCAGATGCTGAAGATCGAAGGGATATGGATTTCCACAAGGCTATTTTGGAAAACAATCTGCCCTACAGTATAGGTGGAGGTATAGGGCAAAGTCGTCTTTGCATGTTTTTTCTTAGAAAGGCTCACATAGGAGAGGTTCAGGTTTCTGTATGGCCGAAAAGTATGATCAATGATTGTACAGACAATAATATATTTTTGCTATAAACAATCAGTCACCAAAAGGGGCCAACAAACTATGAGGTATGCGGATGTAGTAATTGACAATGATAGCGACCAAACAGACACCTTTTATACTTATGGATATGAGGGTGAAACTCTCTCGGTAGGTGCCTTAGTGAAGGTTCCCTTTGCCCGTGGCAATCGCTTAGTTTCCGCAATGGTTTTTAGGGTATATAGTGAGTTAAAGACACCAATCCCATCACTTAAATATATAGCTGAGGTTGACGAAGAAGTTTCATTAACACAAGAAATGTTAGATACTTGTGTTTGGATGAAAAAAAGATACTTGTGTAGAATGAATGATGTGGTGAAACTTATGCTTCCATCGGGATCACCTGCTAAAAGGCGATCAACAAAAATACCCTACCAAGATGAGTTTGGAGAAGAGCAAGTTATAGCATCTCTCACATTAGAGCAAGAGAATGCTTTGGGAAAAATTCTGCCAAGCATTAACAAGGAGACCCATGATTCCTTTTTAATTTTTGGAGTAACCAGTAGCGGCAAAACAGAAATATATATGAGAATTATTGCTGAGTGTTTGCTGAAAGGGAAAGGGGCTATACTATTAGTGCCTGAAATATCCCTTACAAAACAAATAATAGAACGATTTGTTGGGCGTTTTGGAGCAAAGCAAGTGGCGGTTCTTCATAGCAAGTTAACCCCAGGACAAAGATACGATGAGTGGAATAGAATTAGAACGGGAGCCGCGAAGATAGTTATTGGTGCTCGTTCAGGAGTCTTTGCCCCTGTAGATAATATTGGCGCCATTATATTAGATGAGGAACATGAAACAACATATAAATCTGATATGACACCAAAGTATGAAAGCTCTGAAGTCGCGAAAAAACGGGCTATGTCTCATGAAGCAGTTCTTGTTTTGGGTAGCGCCACACCCAGCGTTATTTCTATGTCCAGAGCTGACGATGGCCTGCATCAGCTTGTTGAACTAAAAGAAAGATATAACAAGGTCGAGATGCCTACAATGTCTGTAGTAGATATGAGAGAAGAACTAAAACAAGGAAACCGAAGTATTTTTTCTAGGGCTCTTATTTCTCACAGCCAGATATGTTTAGAAGAAGGCAAACAAATAATATTGTTCCTAAATCGCCGTGGCTATGCCAATTTCGTTTCATGTAGAGAATGCGGCTATATAATGAAATGTCATCACTGTGGGATTTCACTTACATATCATAGGGGCAAAAATCTTGCGATTTGTCATTATTGTGGTTATGGCGAGGAAGTCCCAAAAAACTGCCCTTCTTGCAATAGCAAATACATCAAGTATTTTGGTGTTGGCACGGAAAAAGTTGAAGAAATGGCCAAGAAAACTTTTACTGGAGCCAATGTTGCCAGGTTAGACCTAGACACTATAAAGAGTCGAGGAAGCATTGAAAAAATTTTGAATGATTTCCGAAAAGGAGAAACTCAAATCCTTGTAGGTACACAATTGGTAGCTAAGGGTCTAGATTTCCATAACGTTGGATTAGTAGGAATTGTAGCTGCAGATGTATCATTAAATATACCTGATTACCGGTCTGCAGAAAAAACTTTTCAACTAATTACTCAAGCTGCTGGGAGAGCAGGCCGTGGAGATGAACAAGGACAAGTTGTGATTCAATCCTACACCCCAGACCACTATTCAATACAAAGTGCAGCCAATTTAGATTATGCTGGTTTTTATAGAAACGAATTAGGTATTAGAAAAGCTCTGGGTTATCCTCCTTTTAGCGATTTAATTGAAATCTTATTTGTATCAAAGGAAGAAGAGTTGGCAAAGAGCCAGGCCAATCTTAGCGAAGAATATTTGAAAAAAGCTATAGAAGAGTCTATTGGCCCTGAAGAATTGGCAAACCTTTATCCTGCCGCCCCTTCAGTTTTACAGCGAGTGGGAGCCGCTTATAGATACCACATATTGATTAGATGTCCTAAGAATAGACGTAAAAAATATACCGTAATACTAGAGACGATGAAATCGAATTTTGTAAAAAGTAAACAACGAGATGTTACCATCTCTATTGATATAAACCCCTACAGTTTTTTATAAGGAGAAAGTTTTATGGCGCTTAGAAAAATAGTTACTGAAGGAGACCCAGTCTTAAGAAAGAGGGCTCGAGAAGTTGAAAAAATAAATAATAAGGAACGGATGATTTTTGACGATATGGTGGAAACCATGAGGGCATCCAACGGCTGCGGCCTTGCTGCACCTCAAGTTGGACTTCTAAAGCGAATGATCGTGGTAGAGGTTCCAGACCCCCAGTGTGAGCAAGGCTTTCACCAGGAAGGGCTAGCCAATGACGAGGATTTAGTTAAAGAGGAATTGTCGAAAGATGAGCTGGAGCCTGAAAGAAAGTTTATTGTTTACCAATTGGCTAATCCAGAGGTTGTTAGTATGTCTGGTTCACAAGTTGGTGAAGAAGGCTGCCTTAGTGTACCTGGATTTATAGGAAATGTTGAAAGGCCTGAAACTATTCATATAAAGGCCCTTGATTATGAGGGGAATTCTGTTGAAATCCAAGCTGATGGTTTTTTAGCTGTAGCTTTGTGTCACGAAATAGACCACCTAAATGGTGTGCTATTTACTGATAAAGCTACAGATATTGAAGAGTTAGAAGAGCAATTGGATTAAAGGAAGGAGAAAAGGGATGAATATTGTATTTATGGGCACTCCCCAGTTTGCAGTCCCCACCTTAGAGGGGATTGTTAAAGCTGGACATAGAGTCCTTTCAGTGGTAACACAACCTGATAAGGCAAAAGACAGAGGTAAAAAAATACACTTTACCCCTGTAAAAGAAAAAGCTTTAGAGCTAGGCATCCCTGTTATCCAACCAGAAACCTTAAAAAACAATGATGAATTCCTTTCAAAGTTAGAAAATCTCTCACCTGACCTTATAGTTGTTGTTGCATACGGAAAGATTCTCTCGAAGAAAATTCTTGAGATTCCAAGGTATGGATGTATTAATGTTCATGCCTCTGTTCTACCAAGACATAGAGGCGCTGCTCCTATCCAACATGCCATCTTAGCTGGAGACGAATATGGCGGCGTAACAATAATGCAAATGGATGAGGGCTTAGATTCTGGAGACATGATTGCAACGGTTAAATCATTTATTGGCGGTTACACAGCAGACCAATTACATGATGAACTTATGGTAAAGGGTGCCGAGCTTTTAGTTGAAGTACTTCCTAGCATCAAAGATGGTACCGCAATTAGAGCCAAGCAGGATGATGAACTCTCTACTTATGCGCCTATGATATTCAAAGAAACAGGGCGTATCAGCTTTGATGAAACTCCAGAAACTATTGAGAGATTAATCCGTGCCATGGATTCATGGCCTGGCGCTACTTGTTATTATAAAGGTGAACCATTAAAAATATGGGAGGCCTTGCCTGTTTCTGAAGCAGTTGATGCTGCTCCTGGAACAATAATGGATGTATCAAATGAAGGAATCAAAATTGCCTGTAAAGATGGATATCTCTTAGCCAAAGTTATTCAGACCCCAGGGAAAAAGCGAATGCGGGTTAAGGATTTCATACTAGGCAATTCAATTGAAATTGGTAGCGTATTAGTGTAAAATAAGTAGCTAGGCAAATTAATCGTTTGTTAAGAGGAGAAAATATGTTTTATTATCTAGACCCAACAATGATTTTATTAATACCAGCTATTCTATTCACCCTTTATGCTCAAATGAAAGTTTCAAGAGCATACAGCACCTACTTACAGGTGCGCAATAAAAAGGGAATAACTGGTAAAGAAGCAGCTCGAATTATTCTGGATTCTAATGGATACCAACATATTCCGGTAGAAGTTACTCCTGGAAAATTGTCAGACCATTACGACCCCAGAAAGGATATACTAAGATTATCGCCGGACGTTAGTAGCCAGGCAACAATTGCATCAGTAGCTATTGCAGCTCATGAAGCAGGCCACGCCTTACAAGACCAGAAATCTTATGGCCCATTGAAGATTAGGAACGGCCTTGCTCCTATAGTTGGAATAGTTTCTAATTTGGCTTGGCCACTTCTATTAATCGGTTTGCTTTTAACATCGACAGGTCAAATCACAACTGGCAATTTGCTTTTTAACATAGGCGTTTTCTTTTTCTTCGGTGTTGTAGTTTTTCATTTAGTTACGTTGCCGGTAGAGTTAAATGCTTCAAAAAGAGCAATTAATCAGCTGGTTGATTTAGATATCATATATATAGAAGAACAAGTTGGTGTAAAAAAGGTTCTATCAGCCGCGGCATTAACATACTTGGCTGCTTTAGCGACGGCGGTAGCAAACCTTATCAGGATATTAATTATTCGAGGGAGGGACTAACATGGGAAGTAACCGTAAAACTGCGTATTTTGCTTTAATGGCCGTTGAAACTAAAAAATCCTACTCTAACATTGCTCTTAATCACCATATTAAAAGAGGGAATCCAGACAGCCCGGCTTTTGTTAGAGAACTGGTATATGGGGTTTTGGAAAACAAATATCTTTTGGATTATATAATAGACTACTTCGTTCCATCAGGAGCGGCAAAGCTAAAGAATCAGGATCTAACAATACTTCGTATGGGCATATATCAAATTGGCTACATGGATTCTGTTCCTGAATATGCCGCTGTAAACGAAAGTGTTGATATGGCCAAAAAATTTGCTAGGGGACGAAGTGCCTTTATAAATGGAGTTTTACGAACATATATAAGAGAAAAATTTAAAGTGAACCTACCAGATCGTGGAGAAGATGAAATTAGATACTTGTCCATAAAGTACTCCTATGAGCCTTGGATTATAGAATTGTGGATGGACCAGTTTGAAACAGAATTTGTTGAAGAATTACTACAAGCCGGAAATGAAACTCCCGACATGGTTATTCGATTAAATTGGCTAAAAATTATGAAAAAGGATTTGATTTCGCAGCTTGAAGGTCAAGGCTTCAAAGTACGTGAAGGCGAACATTCTCCAAACGCACTACATGTTGAAGGTCCAAACATATTGGAAACTCAAGAGTATAAACTGGGCATGTTTTCCATCCAAGATGAAAGCTCACAACTAGCCACTGTGATGCTTGATCCCCAGCATGGGGATTTTGTTATGGATGTGTGCGCGGCTCCTGGTGGGAAAACCTTAGCAATTGCAGAAAGAATGAACAATACAGGGACCGTCTTAGCTTCAGATGTTTATACAAGGAAAGTTCGTATCATTGATAAAGAAGCGAAAAGATTAGGACTAACTAATATAAAAACCAGAACTTGGGATGCTACGAAAGTTGATTCTGATTTAATAGGCAAGGCAGATCGTGTAATAGTAGATGCTCCCTGTACAGGGCTTGGTGTTATTAGACGTAAGCCCGAGATAAAATACAAAAAAAGAAGTACTGAGATAGACCAGCTACCAAGAAAGCAAGCTGAGATTTTAGCCGCATCTTCAAAATATGTCAAGATAGGCGGAATATTGATGTACTGTACTTGTACTATTAATCCTGAAGAAAACCAAAAAATTGTTTTAGATTTTTTGAGAAAGAATAGTGATTTTGAACAACAGGAAATGGTTGAACTTTTTCCTAATGTACATGGAACAAATGGATTCTTTATTTGTAAAATGGTAAAAAAAGAGAATATGGTAGGCCAAAGAGAATTTTAATTAAGCGAAAGCAGAATCAGAGACAATGAAAGTGAGAAAGGCGATTATGAAGCAAGTTGGATTTAAAAGCGACAAAGGATTAAAGAGGCGCAATAATGAAGATGCTTGTTTTATTATGCCAAAAGAAGAGGTCTTTATATTAGCAGACGGAGTAGGTGGCGGTGCGTCAGGAGAAATTGCTTCAAGAACTACCGTGTCTATGATTGCTGAATATGTAAGAAACAATCCTCCAAAAGGCATTTCAGATGTTGGAGCTGCTGAAAAATATTTTTTGCCTTACATTCAAGAGGTAAATAGCAAATTATTTGCTATGGCAAAGAAACATATAGAAAATTTTGGAATGGCGACTACCTTGGTAGTGTGTCACATAAATGGTAAAAGAGCATACTTTGCAAACATAGGCGATAGCAGAGCTTATATTCTTAGAAAAGGTAAACTCAAACAAATTACTGAGGATCACAGTTACGTTAATGACTTAGTTAAAACTGGTGTGATTACAGAAAAAGATGCACAAACTCATGAGAATAAGAATATGATAACAAAAGCACTTGGTGGCGATGAAATTTGCGAGCCAGATTTTTACCAGGCAAATATTGAGAAGGATGATGTTATTCTTTTGTGTAGCGATGGCCTTTATAGTGAAGTAGAAGAAGAGGCCATAATTAAGATTTTTTCGGAAACTGAAACCATGACGGATGTAGCGTCAGAATTAGTAAAAAAGGCTAATCAAAGAGGTGGCCGAGACAATATTACAGTTATCTGTGTAAAAGTTTAAGGGGGATCGTGTTTTATGGGTAGTAGAATTCTTGCCGGAAGATATGAATTGCTGGAAAGGATTGGAGACGGAGGAATGGCTGTGGTTTACAAAGCCAGATGCCGTTTATTAAACCGCCATGTTGCAATAAAAATTCTCAAACCGGAATTTACCAAGGACCTCAAATTCATAGAAAATTTCAAGCGAGAATCTCAGGCAGCAGCTAGTTTATCTCATCCCAACATAGTAAATATCTATGATGTGGGAAGAGAAGGAAACATCCATTACATTGTTATGGAGCTAGTTGAAGGGATGGTGCTTAGTGAGCTTATCAAGAAGAATGGTCCTTTGGAATGGCGGCAGGCAGTAGGCATCGTCAAACAAATGGCCTCTGCTTTAAGTTTAGCTCATAAAAATCATATAATTCATAGAGATGTTAAGCCACAAAATATACTTATTACTGAAGACGGAATACCCAAATTGGCAGACTTTGGAATTGCTAAGGCTATTAATGCATCCACCTTGGTAGGAGCAACTGGCACCGTTATGGGATCAGTTCACTATTTTTCTCCAGAGCAAGCTAGGGGAGGGTATGTTGATGAGAAGTCTGACATTTACTCTCTGGGAATTGTCCTATATGAACTCTTAACGGGGAGAGTTCCTTTTGACGGAGATAATCCTGTAAATGTAGCCTTAATGCACATAAACGATGAGATAACCCCTCCTAGTAAAATAGTTTCTGGAATACCTCCTCAGTTAGAGCAGGTTATTATGAAGGCAACCAGAAAATACCAAACTGAAAGATATTCAAATGCAGACGAAATGTTGGAAGCTCTTGAAAATGTTGAACATATTCACAGTATCTTAGGAAAGCTTGTATATACTGGGACGGCAGAAGAAGCAAAAGCCACTGCAAATAGTACTGACAATGAAGACGACAGTAAGGATAATAAGAACCAGGGAAAAAATTCCGGCAAACCCAAAGGTAAGAAGAAGCTATGGTATAGAAGCAAAACCTTTGCAATTATACTAGCGCTTATAATTGCTTTACCTGTAAGTTTAGGGATTTACAATCTAGCGACAAATGGTGGTTTTGGAGGAAAAACTTTTGAAGTCCCTGATTTCACGGGAATGATTTTCGAAGAAGCTGAAGCCTTGGCTGAAAAAAATGGCTTATCCTTGGAAACTGGAGACATTGTATACAGTGACCTATATGATGAAGGTGAAATAGTTTCTCAAAGTCCTTTAGCAGAAAGTATGGTAAAAGAAGGGCATACTATTACCGTAAACCTTTCAAGAGGTAGTAGGGAGGGTAATGTACCAAACATTGTAGGTAAAACCTATCAAGATGCTGTGTTTTTTCTTGAAAAATATGGTTATAAGGTGGAGGCTACATATGAAAATTCCAATCAGCCAGAAGGCCTTGTTTTGCGCCAAAGTCCACAAGCTGGTGAAGAAGCAGCAGCGGGCACTTATGTCAGCTTTGTTGTAAGCCTTGGGGTAAGTGATTCTCAAGCAATGGTTCCATTATTAATTGGACTAACTGAAAAAGAGGCTTCTGATCTCCTGAAAGCGGCAAAGCTCACTTTGGGAACAGTTACCCCAGAAAAGAACGATAATTACGAAGAAGGCCGTATCTTCTGGCAAAGCCAAGGCGCTGAAACCGTAGTTCAAGCTGGAACGGCCATACAAGTAAAGGTAAGTGGAGCCCCTGTGGATCAAGATACTTCTTACTCGATTCCTTTGTATGTGGATTTCACCCAGGCATCAAATGAAGTGTTTTATTTGACCGTTGTTATCTCTGATGAAAGCGGAACCCATAATGTGGTAAGTAATGCTCAAAGATCAAGAGCAGATGGGGGAGGAACAATAACTCTCACTGGCAAAGGGAAAGGATCAGTGTCTGTAATTTTTGATACCACTGAAGTTGCAAGATATCAAGTAAACTTCAGTACAGGAGAATTAAACTAGATGCGAGGGCGAATAGTAAAGGGTATTGGAGGATTTTACTATGTGCATTCTATAGAAACTGATACCGTCTACCAGTGCAGAGCAAGAGGGATTTTCAAAAAAGATGGTATCATTCCCATAGTAGGGGATTGGGTGGATATGGAATTATTGGATGATGGAGACGGTGTTATTAATAAAATCCATAAGAGATCCAATGAATTTATAAGGCCAGCTATTTCTAATGTTGATCAACTCCTAGTTGTTATGGCTTTTCGTGATCCAGAGCCCAGCTTTAGGATTATTGATAGACTTCTTGTAATGGCTGAGAAAAGTCATACCCAAGGGATGCTTGTAATGAACAAGCTTGACTTATCTACAAAAGAAGAAAGAGATAAAATTTATGATATTTATAATGAATTATACCCAATATTTTATGTGAATGGACTAACTGAAGAAGGACTGGAACCCTTAAGGAAAGCTCTTTTTGGCAAATCCACTGCACTTGCAGGCCCAAGCGGAGTGGGCAAATCCACCTTGTTAAATGATTTAAAGCCCCAGGCACAGGCGGAAGTGGGGAGTCTAAGCAGAAAAACCTCCCGTGGTAAGCATACAACAAGACACGTGGAAATATTTGAACTAAGCCCCAATACCTTTTTGTTTGACACACCTGGCTTTACAAATTTTGATATTCTTGAGGCAGAGCCTGATCAACTACAATTCTATTATCCAGAGATGGCAGAGTTTATAGGAAAATGTAGATTTGATAATTGTAGACATATAGATGAGCCCGGGTGTGCAGTTCAAAAAGCCTCACAGTCGGGAAATATAAAATTTAGCAGGTACGATTCATATAAGGATCAGATGAAAGAAATACTTCAAAAAGAAAAAGACAGATATTAGGGATAATATCTACATTGGATAGACCATTAAAGAAGAAGGAAAACAAAGGAGACGAAAAATGGCTCAGCTAGCACCATCAATATTATCGGCAGATTTCTCGAAATTGGGGGAAGAGGTATCTCTAATTGAAAAGGGTGGAGCCCATCTAATTCACGTAGATGTTATGGATGGCCATTTTGTTCCAAATATTAGTTATGGGGCAACAGTTATGAAGTCTCTTAATGGCAAAACAGCCCTTCCTTATGATGTACATTTGATGATTGAAAACCCTGATTTATATATTGAAGATTTTGTAACTCCTCAGACTGCATACATTACCGTCCATCAAGAAGCCTGTAGACACCTTAACAGGACAATTCAACTAATTCATTCTTTGGGAATTAAAGCAGGAGTGTCAGTAAATCCAGCGACTCCTGTGGATACACTTAAAAACATATTGCCCTATGTTGATCTGGTACTGATAATGTCAGTTAACCCTGGATTTGGAGGCCAATCCTTTATTGAAGATTCTTTGGAAAAATCAAGGATGTTAAGAGAGATAAGAAGAGAAAGAGGATACTCTTTTCTTATTCAGATGGATGGTGGTATTTCCTTGGAAAACTTGAAGCAAGTTGTTGATGCTGGAGTTGATATTGTTGTGGCGGGATCTGCCATTTTTAAAAGCCCCCATATTATAGAAACAACAAAAAAGTTTGTAAATGCAATGGAATAAAAAAATGTAATTAAAAATTTACAGAGATTCGTATACCTTAACCTGCAAGCTATAAAAGCAAGCAGGTTTTTTTATAGATACTATTATTTGCTATTGACATATAATGGCAAAAGAGTATAATAAAAACATGGTAAAATATGGATGAAAGGGATAATATGAGATATATAAAACCAACAGTTGGAATAATTCTTATTATACTGGCCTTAGCAGGGGGCTATTACTGGGAAACCCAAGGCCGACAGAGTTACCAACAAATAGAAATACCAGTAACCGCTGTAGATATTAAAAAGGGAGAACTCCTCACCAACCAAATGTTTAAAAAAGCATACGTTGATAAGGAAACAATAGTAGGTGGAGCTATTATGGGACAAGATATTCAAAATATAATTAACAGCCAAGCCACGCAATTTATACCAGCCAACTCTCAAGTGGTAGCTAGATATTTTGAAACTGTAAATAGTAGCCTTACAGATAACAGGTCCGTGTTTTCTATTCCATCCTCTTGGATATTTTCTAAGAGCAGCACACTGAGAAAAGGAGACTGGATTGAAATCTACGGAGAAGAAGAGCTTTTAAGTTTTGGGAAATATGAGATTGCTTTTGTAAAAGACCAAAACGAAGTAGAAATCGAAAATCCAGAAGGTTCATATATACAAAAAAACATATTAGAGAGAAGAGAAAGCACTGGAATAATTCATCACATTGAACTTTATTGTACCCTAGAGGAATACCGTATTTTGCTAGATTATATAAAAGAAAAAACTACGGGTTTTTTGTTGGTTCAAAGAGAGGAGTTTCTTTAGATGAGTATTTTAATGGTATTTCACGGAGGTGATTATAAAGTTGGAACAACGATGTTAGCTCAGTCGGCTTCTGAAGAAATTGCAAAAAAGTATCCTTCCTGTAAAGTTTTGCGGCTGGCTATGAATAATCGACGATCTTGCGATTTTATCAAAGAGCCAATACCATCTCTGGAAGGTTTTAGAAAAAGTTTGGAGTCAGGCACAGTGATAGGTGAGCCTTTGTTTAGAAGATATCATATTAAAGAGAACTTATATGGAATATCGGGATTAGAGAAGGAATTGAATCATCGCCAATATTTCCCGGAAGATGCATTGAAAATTATAAAATCTCTTGAAAAACAATTTGTTTTTATTATTGTTGACGGAGGGTGTGACATTGACAATGGGTTGGTTTTAGGAAGCTTAGCAATGAGAGGCATTAATGTACTTGTTTTAACACAAAACGAATCTGTATTAACACGTTGGGAACAGCAAAAAACTATTTACCAGGGACTCTCTATTAATTTCGACCAATATGTGGTTAATAAATATGATAAGTTCCATCCCTACTCTCTCTCTTACATCAGAGAAAGACTTAACTTAAAAGAAGGCCTTTATCATAAGATCCCTATTTCTCCAAATGGTTGTCGGGCGGAATGGGAAAAGAAAAGTTTGATGCAATATGGAAAAAGTGCTTACAAAAATGAGGTTTCACAGATGGTAAAGAAATTAGAAATAGTTGCTTCTGAGAAAGGAAATATGGCTTAAATGAATCGATTCTATTTAGAAGATCAAATTCAAGAAATAAAATTTGAGAAAATTTCGGATTCATCTTTTGAGAGTTTTACGGATCTATGCCAAGAACTACATTTGGAGTTCCAAAGGCAATGGGAAGAGTCAGGGGACTATATGGAGGAGTTATTAGATATACAGAAAAAAGCAATTATGGGCTACGAAAAAGAAAGCAATTTTTTCAAAGATAATATAAGAAACTATTTAAAGGAAAAAGATATCAGGAAATCCTCCTTCCCTAATTGGTATTCCAGTTTAGAGGAAGGGATTTACCATGAGAACTGGGGGATGGGATCTCTTGCCCAATGGTTTTCTCCTGAATATAAGAACTCTGGATCCGCTAAAGTAATTGGGGAACGCATATATTTCATGGAAAATGGCCGAATGGTATTAAAAGAACAAAGAATGACTGGGGAGCGAAGATTACAGCTCATAGGTGCACTTTTGCTACTAAAACCCAAAGAACGATCTAACAGAGACTTCCATGAGATTTATCTCTTAGATGGTACTCGAGTTACAATTTTTAAAGGGGATATGGTAAAAAACGATCAAGATGTAATTATTTTTAGAAGATATATTATTCCCTCATATACATTTGAAGAACAGGGAGAGAGAGGAACAATACCAAAGGATGCTATCCCTTTGTTTAAAACTATGGTGGCATTAGGTTTTAATGTTGCCTTTTTAGGTGCTGTTAGGACAGCAAAAACTACATTTCTTAGTACTTGGCAAAGTTATGAAGAAGATGACTTAGAAGGTGTTCTAGTTGAAACGGATCCAGAAATCCCCCTGCACAAATTAATGCCTAATGCTCCAATAGTCCAATTGATTGCCGACAATGAGAAGTTATCTGGAATCACAAAAAATCTTATGAGAAGCGATGCGGACTATATCATAATGGGAGAAGCAAGGGAAGGTATAGCATTAGACACCCTATTAAGGATAACGGGTAAAGGGACGAGACGAGTAAAAATCACCTATCATTGTGGTAATCCGGAAGACTTCCCCTATGAAGTTGCAGCAGAAATAGTGAAATCTCTTGGTGGTGATCAAGATTTTTTGGCCAAAAGAGTTGCAAGCTCTTTTGATTATCTATTTCATTTTGTCCAGCTTAGAGATAAAAACCAAAAAAGATTAAAGAGTATAAACGAAATTGATGTAGATAGAGAAAAAGGAAATATAATGGTGAAACCTATTTGTCAGTACAATTTTTTGACAGAAAAATGGGAGTTTTCGCCAAAAATCAGTGAAAACAAAAGAGGAATTGCTATACAAGAAAATTCCGGCAAATATATGGAATTTGAGGAAATTTTAGCTGACTTAGGGTCAAAAGAAGGAGGGGTAACTTGATTGAAATAATAATTATAACAATAAAGATTATATTATACTCCCTACTTTCAATAGGCATATTTACTATTTTTGGACCATCTTTCAGATGTATTTTTTTAGAATTCACAATGAGAAAGAGATTAAAAACACGCAGGAAACAAGAAAAGCAAGCAAGTCCATTCCGAAGGCACTTAGATAATGTACTGTTGGCAGTTATAGGTAAAAGGGTGTCATCAAGTGCTTTTATATTTTTGTGTCTAACCATTTTTCTTCTAGTATTGTTGCCAACCTTTAATTATTATGGCTGGTTAGTAGCATTACTAAGTGCATCATTAATGGCATCCTTTCCCTATATGTTTTTACGAAGTCGTTTAGAAAACATGAGGAAAAAGGTATGTTCTGAAGGGGAAGAATTTTTAGGTGAATTTCTAAGTAATTATCGGGCAACAAGTAGTGATGTTCTTGAAACAATGGCCAGAATATCTGCTACAGAGAAATCAAAAGGCCAACTAACTATCCTTTTGTCTAAAATGTTGTACCAAGTAAGAAATGATTCCTCATCCTACTCCGTAAAAATAGCTGAGGAACAATTCTCTTTCGCAGTTAACTCAAATTGGGGCAAAATGTTCACATATAACTTGGGAGTTGCCCTTACTACAGGAGAGGATATTTCCCTAGCATTAGAAGACATTTTCATTCAACTTAGAGAAGCACGAGTTTTAGGTGAGAATAGAAAAAGACTTAACGCAGAAGCAACAAAAATGGTTTTATTTTTAGTGCCTGGCATGTATATTACTACCGCTTTAGTTTCAGTGCATTTCATTGGTCTTTCTTGGAGGGAATTTTTACGGCATCAATTTATGACATCCCAAGGTTTCTTGCTTTTCTTAATGATTATAGGATTCTTTTTGCTAAACGTAATTCTAACAGAAATGGTAAATCACCAACGATTCGACTTTTAAAAGGAGGTTTAAATGTACGAGTATATAATATATTTTCATTGTTCTTTAGCTATCATCGGCATTGCCTTGCTGTTCTTTAATAATAGCAAAGGTGATCTACGTCGGAGAGTCGAGGGATTGAAAAAAGAAGGTGGGAGCAGATTGTCCGAAACAGCCCTATTGAAAAAAAGAAAAAACCAGGAAATAGATAAAGAAGTTGCGGAGTCTATATCTTTTCTGAGAAACTTATTGCTACTAGGTACAGGCAGACGAATGAGCAGAGATTTTGTTATCACTAGACTTTCAAGAAAAGATGGCTATCTTAAACCCGCTTTTTTAGGAATGCTGTCTCGATTGAGGGTAAATCAAAGAGAAGAAGCAATGGACTTTTTTTCATCTTATGCAGGAACGTCAAGAGCTAGAGAATTTGCAGGAGTACTTTTACAATGGGATGATTTAGACCCTCTAGCGCTTTCAGAAATTCTTCTATCACATCAAAAATCAATTGGAGAGATAAGAATGACTGAGAAAATCCGTAGAGATGAAACAATAAGTGACCTGATTTATCTTCCCGTAGTAATAAATGTGTTGGTTATTTGTGTGAATTTTATTTATACGTCTTATTACTTGAAACAACAAGAAATGTTTCAGCTATTATTTTAATTAAGGGAGGTTTTACCATGAAACAAATTATTGTCTTAGTAGCGATGATTGCTTTGGGTGTTACAATTGCAGCTATTATAGCTGGCTTTGGTGGAGTGGCCCAGGATCTAGCAGCCTCGGTTATGGAAGAGGTAACTGCATCTTCCATAGTTTCGCCTTAGCTATGAGTATAAGCATATGAAACAGTTTATTGTACTAGTAGCAATGATAGCTTTAGGTGTTTTTATTTATGGGATTATTGTTGGACCCGGTGATAATACAATTGAATCCTTTCTTGAAAAAAGCTGGCAAGACAGTATAAACATGCGTAGCAACTTTGAACAGGAAAAACCATGAAACAGTTTATAGTGCTTTTAGCAATTCTACCTATACTTTTGCTATTTATGATGCAGATTGTTTATGAGCAAAAAAACATTGCTAAGGTTAACCTTATTCAATCTATCGTTTATTCAGCAAAAGAAGATGCCAAGCAAGCTGGCTATTTTTCTCGGGAACATCAGGAGCAAGTTATAGAAGAGCTACTTGCTATACCAGGTGTTGAGGGGGCTACAATGACAAGTAATCAAAAGACACCACAGAAGCGTTACTCCTTGGGTTCAAACAGATTTATTGATTATAGGATAGAACTTGTAATGACCGAAATAATGGCTGGTGGCGGAACAATTATTGATGAAGAGGATAATCGATATGTTTATGTCATAGAAGGATATACCGCCAGCGAGTTTCTCGAAAAAGAAGATTAGAAGGAAAACAGATGAAGGTGTATATAATTTTCTTGGCATTATTAATAGTAAATGTGGGCTTTATGACCTTTAATCAGGACATGGATCGTTACTTAATGCTTCAAAACATAATAAAAGATACTTCTGAAGAATGTGCTGCTCAGGCAGCTCTTCTTTTAAGCGAAGAAGATTATTTCAAGGGCAGAATCATTTTCCTTAAGGATAATCATGATTCAGAAAAAGTATTAGAGAATGTGTGTCGCAAAATAGGGATAAAAGATGGGTATGCATTAACATTAAATTATGAAGACGATTCCACTTGCTATGCTATCAACAATTCTGAGAAGAATCCTAGGGTTACAGCAACAGTAATAGTAAACGCCAAATCCTTGTTCCGCACAAAAATCTTTGATGAAACAATTATAACCAGGACTTCTTGCTACGAAATATTATAATATACCACTATTTCTCTTTTATATTATGACTAATATCTCTAATTGTTATTAGACTTAAGAGATAGTATAATGTTTGGCAGGAGGTAAGAATATGAAAATAAAATTTTGCGGAGCGGCTGAGGGTGTTACAGGTTCATGTCATTTAATTTCCACAGAAAAACATCAAGTATTGCTTGACTGCGGTCAATTTCAAGGTGGAAAAGCAGAAGATGCAATGAACTATGAGGATTTCAGTTTTAATACAAGGGAGATTGATTGCGTTGTTTTGAGTCATGCGCATATTGATCATTGTGGAAGATTACCATTATTGGTGAAGAGAGGATTTTCAGGACCTATATATTGCACTACATCCACAGCAGATCTACTGGAAGTTATGTTAAAGGACTCTGCATATATACATTCGAAAGAAGCTGAATGGAAAAACGAAAAAGCAAAGCGGGCAGGTAAAGAGTTTCGCATAGAACCTCTGTATGATATAGAAGATGCCCTAGCGACATTAACGCTAGTAAAACCTATTTTATATGATCAGCTCGTTGAGATAAATGATGAAATGAAAATCGTTTTCAATGAAGCGGGGCATATTTTGGGGTCAGCCATTATTGAACTATGGGTAGATGATCAGGAACCTAAAGGCGAAAAAATTTCAAAAATCGTTTTTTCGGGAGATCTGGGTGTAGAGAACAGACCCCTATTAAGAGATCCGAAAAAAATAAAAAAAGCAGACTTCTTGATTATGGAAACAACATACGGCAATAGACTTCACCCAGAGAACTCCGACAGTGTTGAAAATTTATTGGATATTGTATTAAAGACTATAAAAAGAGGGGGAAATGTAATTATTCCTTCTTTCGCTGTAGGAAGAACACAAGAGCTAATCTTTGAATTCAATCGTTTTTACGAACAAAACCCAAAAGCTCAAAAAGAATTGGACAAAGTTATGGTATATATAGATTCACCTATGGCTACCACTGCTACAGAGGTGTTCAGAAGAAATGCACAGGACTTTGATGATGAAACCAGAGAATATATACTGAAGGGTGATAATCCTTTAGATTTTAAAAACCTTAAATTCACACGTTCTGCCGATGAGTCCCGATTTTTAAATAGAGATAAAAATGCCAAAGTTATTATTTCTGCAAGCGGAATGTGTGAAGCTGGAAGAATCCGGCATCATCTAAAGCATAATTTATGGGATGGTAAAAATAGTGTGGTTTTTGTAGGCTATCAAGCCGAGGGCACACTAGGAAGACGTATTTTAGAAGGTGCAAAAGATGTAACTCTCTTTGGTGAGCAGATTCACGTAAATGCGGAAATTTATAACCTAGAAGGATTTTCAGGTCACGCAGACAAAAATGGATTATTGTCTTGGCTTTCTGCCTTCGAAAAAGAGCCAAAACAAATATTTCTTGTTCATGGAGAAGAAGAGGCGAAGGAAGAATTCGCTAAATTTGCCAATGAAAAATTAAACTTTAGTCCAATAGTAGTAAAAGGCGAAAGCGAATATAAATTGGAATCTGATGAATTTTCAAATGAGGAGCAGGTCTGGAAGGATATTGTTGACCACGAAACAGTTCATAGCATCCGAAAAAGAGTTAATAGTGTTCACGATATCTTAAATGGAATTTATGCCGATGCTAATTTAGTGCTAGGAAAAGACATGAATCATAGCAAAGTTGCTGAAATGAATAATCTTTTATTGTCTTTGGAGAAGGACACAGTAAACCTGAGATCTTTAGTAGCAGAACAGCACGATAACGAAATTAAAATGCCCGAGGACACAATATAATATTTCCCTTGGGTTCAAAGTGAATTTATAAGGTTGACTATGTTGAAGAAGCTTAATTACGAGCTTCTTTTTAGAACCTTTTAGGAGAAAAATCATGAATTACGAAGATTTTTATAATGTTTTGCTTGAATCAGTAGAATCTTATTTGGACATGATTAATAAGATTGATTTTGCATGGCCTGAAAAAACTT
>CAYLIF010000017.1:16410-30170 GCA_964383845.1 uncultured Oscillospiraceae bacterium | reverse complement strand
GGTAAGCCAGAGTTTGAAATAGAGTTTTTGTGATTTTAATAGAAGAAAAAACTACTTATCCTAATTTAAAAAATAAAAGAGCCTTGGCGACTTGTCTGTCGTTAGGCTCTTTTGAAATTTGGAGCTAAAGGTTAACTAACATAGTCTTGTAAAGAGTCTGTGCCATCTCTGCTCGAGTTGTTATAATTTCAGGATTTAATTTCCCTGAATCTCCTTGGATTAAACCACTTTCCACAAAAAATGCAACAGCATCTTTTGCCCACGGCTTAATTTGGTTGATATCGGAATAATCATTTAGCAGTTTGGTTGATTTGCCTTGGGGTAATTTATTAATGGATTTTAATGCCTTATACATCATCGTGAACATTTCCTGTCGTGTAATTTCTTTGTTTGGGGCAAAATAGTTATTGCCAATTCCTTCGGCTATGCCCAATTTTTTTGCTGTATTTAGGTAGTCAGTGTAATATGTATTCCCCCCATCCGCAAAGTTATCTTTGGGACTAGAGGCTGGAGCAATTTCATAACTGCGCATCAACATAACTATGAAGTCTCCGCGAGTAAGTGTTTCTTTTGGACTAAATTTTTTATTACCAGTTCCTAATGTAATCTCCCTTGCAGAAATGAAATCCACGGCCTTGGCATACCAAGCACTCTTTGGCACATCACTGAAGTTTATTTGTTTGTAGGCTACTGCAAAATTGCTGAAATGGGTTGTTTGAAAAGTAACCATTCCTGTGAGGGCATTGTAGTGTCCATTGGGTACGGTGATTGCATTGCCATTACCATCAATATACCAGATAACTATGCTTTCAGGATTTAAAAGTTCTTCGGCAGTTGGTTTATATGGTATAGAAACCTTTACCGGTGCATCAGGATTGTACCAATTAGTTATCTTGCCATCGATTTTTAAATTAAGGGAAATAAAAGGGTGGTCTCCTATTGCAGCTCTCAAACTTTCAGTTAGATTACTCTTATCCCCAATGCTTATGGTAATATCATATTTATTATCTTTAATTTGAAGAATACCATCTAGCATATTTGATGGAATGGTAAGAGTAGCTAGATCGCTCTTAAAAGTGATTTCCTTACCTTCTTTTGGTAATGGTATAGATATTATATGATTTATGTCAGTAGCCGTTGTTGGGGCGGCAGAATTACCGCCGTCATAATTATTTTCCGCCATCGTTTCAATCTTTACATATTTATATGGGCTACCATCTCCAGTGTTATCGAAAGGTACATTTTTACCGTCGATAGGTCCATTAGCCCCATCTGAAGCAGCAACTGTATTCGTCCAATAATGATATTTTCTAGGCGTAATATAAATTATGCCTTCGTCACTATCACGATTTAAGACTCCTAGGGCAGCAGTATCACCAATTGATTTTATGGTACCACCGTTGATAATGAAAGCTTGAGACGAAATAATACCATAACTTAAAGTTGTATGACCACCTGAGGCATCTATAGATCCGCCGTTTATTATAATGTCGCCACGCGAATGTATACCGAAGCTTTGGGTCATTTCGTCCACATCACTAATTATAGAACCTCCTTTAGCTACTAAGGTGCTGTTTCCCTGTATTATCAGGGCACCTATGTCAGAGTAAATTCCTGCGCTCAAACCAAAACATTTCTCGCTCCCGTTGAAATATGAAAGAAAATAATTGTTACTTCCATCGGCAAGGTGGATTGTTAATTGACTCTCTTCGTCCCCGCAAATTATAAGAGCAGTGGGGGCCAAGGTGGGCCATGTAAAATCGTCAAGAGTAAGGATTTTATCTTGGCTATTATAGGACCAACCTTGAAGATTAGTTAAGGGCTCAGGACTATCATCAAGAAAGAACTTTCCTTCATCTACGTCGAAACATAGGGTTTCGGTCTCTAAATGGGTTTTAATAGCATTATCGGTACAGTTTATTATTTCTCCCGCGTTTATACCTGCAATGCCCCCTAGAGAAGTACCTCTTCTACCTAATATAGTTCCGCTTACGGTACAGTTTTTAAGTGTTCCTTCGTTGTATCCTGCAAGACCACCAACACAAGGATATTCAAAATCGTCATCATTACTATAAGTGGAGGAAATGTTTATATCTTTAAGGTTTACATTTTTCACTATTGCACCTTTGGATACATAATCAAAAAAGCCAGTGGCAGGGAATTTAGTATTATTAATTATTAGCTTTGATATAGTAAATCCACAGCCATCAAATGAACCAGTGAACTCTTTGCAAGAAAGCTCATCCAGAGTGGGACCCCAGTTGCTATTTTCACCTAATTCTTCAGGATCTGGAAGGGTAATGTTGTTAGTTTGCATATAATGGGAGTTAGGTTCATACATAACTCTATAAAGGTCATTGTAGTCACCTACAAGATAAGGTGCAGATTCACTTCCGTCTTGAAATGTTTCCCATATAGCATAGAGCGTGAGGTTTTGCTTTGGCATTTGTAGCGCATCATAAGGATTGTAACTATTGCCAGTTCCGTCCTCTGTCGTATTCCATTCTACGAATTGTTTTCCATTAGGAGCTATCATTTCTAATTTACTAGATATTCTGAATAGGTCGCCTACATATAAAGATTCACTAGCAGGTGGATTGCTGCCCCCATTAGCATTATAGCTAACTATATATTTGTTGGACCATATGGCGTATAGTGTTAAATCATGGGCTGGCATCCCAACTTGATTACTTAGGGAATACTTTATTCCCTTTCCATTAGATTCAGTATTCCATTCTTTAAAAATCACACCATCTGGATTAGTCGGTGGAATCAGAGAATCGGATCCGGCTACCGTAAAGACCTCAAATGCTGCTTTAGAACTTTCTGTTGGCACAATACCGCTACCTTCGTTAAGCGAATATGTTACAGTGTGAAGGTCGCTGCTAAAACTCTTTAGAATAGGATATTGGTTGTCTATTATATTCCAAATATTGGATTCCCAATTTGAAAAAGTTTCCTTAGTTTTCATCTCTACAGTGGTTTTCCGGTCACCTTTACCTGAGTCGTTCTGGCTAGTAGTATCAGAGTCATAATATGAATATTGCACATTAGATGAGCTTGACTCTCCCGTCAGGCCGCCAATATGAACACTACTAGAAGTTACGAAGCCTGTTGCGTAGCTCTTGAAAATAGACCCATAATAAAGTTGCCCCACTAGCCCTCCAGTACAGCCGCCGCCACTTAGATTTCCAGTAGCATATGAGTTATTAATTGAGGAGGATTGGGCTCCTCCAACTAATCCGCCAACAATATCCATACCCGATACAGTTACATTGGCATAGCAATTATTGACACTAGCTCCAGATGAGTAGAGAAGGCCAACAAGACCTCCAGTTTTCCCTGTTGAAGAATTTGTAACAACTCCCTCAGCATAGCAGTTTTCGATAATTATATTGTTACCTGATCCAAAATCATTTCTAACACTTCCAACTAGGCTGCCAATATCCGCTGTGCTGGAAACATTTATAGCTACGTTCTGTAATTTGAGATTGCGGATAATTGCCGGCTTACATATATACCCAAATAGTCCTGTATAATAATTACCATCTTTACGTATTGTGAGATCTTTTATTGTATGCCAGTTGCCGTCAAGTGTGCCAGAAAACTGTGATCCGGCTGAACCAATTGGTTCCCAATTCTCTATTGAGGACAAATCGATATCTGCCATTAAAATATAGTGTTTATTTAAATTATGTCTCACTAAATTGAGTTGTTTTGCTGTGAAAATTCGGATGGGATCATCTTTAGTACCTGACTCAAGTCCTATCGCAGATGATGCAGCCAAAGGTAAAAGTGATATTGCCATAGGAATAAGCTCTAAGGAAATACTGCTATCTTTAATTGAGAAAATCAGCGAAACCCTTACACATACAATAGGAGTCACTAAGATGAGGTTGGTATATAAATTTCAGCTCACAGGTGTTTTTAACATGGACGTAATTAAAGGATATAATAGAGTCTTATATCATATGTTTGCTCATGTCTTAGAGGAGGGTTTAAAAAGTGGTGAATTTAAAACAATACTTTCCCAGGAAGATTTAACAAAACATTTTGTTATGGCAATTAGGGGACTATCTTACGAGTGGTGCATACGTCATCCAGAATTTGACTTAAAAAAGCAATCTCTTGAACATTTTGAGTTATTATTGAAAGGGATCAAGGCATAATGAACTTTTAGGTAGATATTGCAAAATAATACTTTCTAGGTTTTTTAATGTTATAATAATTTTAAAGCAATACAAACTTATTGGCAAAATAAGGGCATGATCAAGATGACAAAAAACAAAGTTCAGTGGAAATGGGTTACGATTTCAACCATAATATTCATTTTATTTTTAATTGTAGTTCTTCCCCAAATGTCCGAGTATTCAGTAAGGGTAATCGGCGAATTTGAATCCCCAGATACATCCTTAATTTATTCCGGTTCAGACTTATATGATATGGCCGAAAGCTATGGGGAGGCTGGCAGATCCGCATATATTAAATTAAGGTGGACCTTTGATTTGGTTTGGCCTTTTGTTTATACCTTATTTTTCTTCTTATGGACACTAAAACTTTCGGAGTATATTCCGAGTAAGAGGGGAACAAGATATTTATTTATTGTCCCATTAGTGGCGATGATTTTGGATTTTATGGAAAACTTAGGGGCTACCATAGTGATGGCAAGATACCCTTTAACCTCTGGATTGATTGCTAGCCTAACACCATTGATGACACTTGCTAAATGGATAACTATATTAGCATCTTCTTTGATACTAATAGTTTCGATAATTGCTATAATTATAGATAAATTGAAAGCACGAATTTGAACACTATAAATTAAATATTGGAGAAGCGATTATGCCTTTCGAAATTGTAAGAAATGATATAACTAAGATGGATGTGGATGCTATTGTGAACTCCGCTAATCCCCATGCCATGATTGGTGCTGGAGTTGATAGTGCTATTCATAAAGCAGCAGGCCCTAAACTCTTTGAAGCAAGAAGATTAATAGGTGATATTCCAGTTGGATCCGCTGTAGCTACACCAGCTTTTAATTTGCAGGCAGACTATGTAATTCATACGGTTGGACCCATCTGGCAGGGTGGAACAGAAGATGAAATAGAAAGAGTAAGGGAGTGTTATAAAAATTCACTTAATTTAGCACTTGAAAAAAAATGCTCATCTATAGCCTTCCCCTTAATTTCGACCGGTACTTATGGCTTTCCCAAAGCTGAGGCATTAGGGATAGCCGTCTCAGTTATTAGTGAGTTTCTCCTACAAAATGATATGAATGTTTTTCTAGTAGTTTATGATCTTAAAGCATACACCTTATCTGAGAAATTGTTTGAATCGATTACAGAATACATAGATGATAATTATATTGAAGAACATCATATAAGAAGCTCCCAACTAAGAGGGGGCCAAGCAATCGATGCTAGCCATTATGAGCCTATGGTTTCGGTGGTTCGGGCTAATGAAGAATATTCTGCATATAGCAGCAGGCCTGAGAGAAGCCTTGCTGATTTGATTGATGAATTAGAGGAAACTTTTTCTGAATCTCTTCTCCGTCTCATTGATGTAAAAAACAAAAGCGATGTGGAAGTCTATAAAAAAGCCAATGTGGACCGTAAACTTTTTTCTAAAATTCGTAGCAACAAGGACTATAGGCCAAGCAAGGTAACAGCCATTGCTTTTTCTCTGGCTCTAGAGCTTAACCTTGATGAAACAAAAGATTTAATTGGGCGAGCTGGCTTTGCTCTTACCCATAGCAGTAAATTCGATGTTATAGTTGAGTATTTTATTGAGCAAAGTAATTATAACGTTTTTGAAATAAATGAAGTTTTGTTTGCATTTGACCAGGTTTTATTAGGCCTTTAAATATGTCGCCTACCATGCGACCCTAATCAATTGATTATTACCTATACTGTAGTCAAGATATAGCTTACAGGGAGGTAAATAAAATGAAAAAACAACTTACAGAAATCGTTTTTATTCTTGATAGAAGTGGCTCTATGAGCGGTCTTGAGGGAGATACTATTGGTGGTTATAATGCCATGTTAGAAAAGCAGAAAGACGCTCCAGGACAAGCCATTATTTCAACTGTCCTATTTGATGATAGTGTTGAAATAATCCATGATCGCTTGGACATAGAGAGGTTGGCTCCAATTACAGACAAGGAATACTATGTACGTGGTACCACAGCTCTTCTTGATGCGGTAGGTGGTGCTGTCCATCATATTGGAAATATCCACAAATATGCTCGAGATGAAGATCGTCCAGAGAATACAGTTATTGTTATTACTACTGACGGCATGGAAAATGCAAGCCGCCAATATAGTTATGATCGTGTCAAGAAGATGATTGAAAGACAAAAGGCTAAATACGGCTGGGAATTCATTTTTCTAGGTGCTAACATTGATGCCGTAGAAGTTGCAGGTAGATTTGGAATAGGTGCAGACCGTGCATCCAATTACCATGCTGATGGTCTAGGTACACAGCTAAATTACAGTGTAGTTGGTGAAGCCGTGTATAGTATTCGTGGTGGTGATGGTATCAATAATGATTGGAAAGACAGTATTGACAAAGATTATAAAGAGAGAAAGAAAGATTAAGTGTTATGTGCAATAATCGGCGATATTGCAGGCTTTTCCTCGCTTATTAGTGAGTAGACTGTTTGTTTAAGCTTTTGAACTCAACCATTAGCCATATACCAGTTAAGATAAAGGCCCCTAAGTCAGAAAAGGGCGCCGATAACCATACACCCTCTAAGCCCCATATGCGAGGAAGAATTATTAGAAGCGGTATAAATATAAATATTTGTCGAGACAAACCTAAAATAGTAGCTTGGTTTGGCTTGCCTACAGCTTGAAAGTATCCAGAGCTAATCATCTGCAAGCCAACTAAGGGTATGAGAGTAAAAAAGATTGCCATTCCATGAGTCCCCAATTCAATGAGTTGGGGATTTTTGTTAAATAAACCAATTAATTGCGTTGGCCAAAGTTTGGAAAAAATCCATCCAAAAATCAAGATAGCGGTTGCAGCAACAATCTCCAACTTAAGGGTACTCTTCACTCGGTCAAAGTTCTTAGCTCCATAATTATATCCGATTATAGGTTGTGCACCTTGAGCAATGCCCATTGCTGGCATAACGAGAAAAGTCGTAACGCTCATTATTATACCTATTGCTGCCAAGGCCAAATCCCCACCGTAATAAGCTAAGCTTCGGTTGAGGATTAAATGTTGAACACTGCTGGCTACTTGTAGAATAAATGTTGGAAAACCTATTACAAGGATTGCTTGTACAAGAACCTTCTTGAGCTTAAGGTTTACACGTCGTATTTTTAGCATGCTTTTTCCGGAAAGGAAATAATAGAGGACCCATGTGCTGGTTACACAGTAGGATATGATTGTAGCGGCGGCAGCGCCTTTAATACCCCATTGGAAGACAAATATAAACACATAATCTAATATTATATTAGTAATAGTTCCTATTAACATTGTGTACATGGCTGTTCTTGGATTACCTTCAGCTCTAATAAAATTATTCATGCCAGTTCCTATTGCCATTGGTATGCTACCAAGCAGAATAATTTGTAGATACCCCGCTGCCAGAGGCAATAATTCTTGGCTAGCACCAAAGAAAATAACAATAGGCTCAACGAATATTAATCCAAAAACGGTAACTAAAAAGCCAACAACTAATAACAAAATCAAAGCATTACCAATAATGTTTTCAGCTTCTTCTTCTTTGCCTTGACCTAAACGTATGGATATTAGCGAGGTTGCACCCATGCCAATTAACATAACGCATGCTATAAAAGTAGTTATTACAGGGAAGTTTACCGTAACTCCAGCAAGTCCCAAATCGCCCACCCCTCTTCCTACAAAAATGCTGTCTACTATATTATAGAGTGCATTAACTAATAGGCCAACTATTGCAGGCAGGGAAAATTTTAATAATAGTCTAGAGATTTTTGATTCGCCCATTTGTAAAGATCTGTTCATTATGCTTGCCTTTCTAAAGCATTTGTCTTATATGATACCGTGACATACCATACCACAACTGAAAAAACAGTCAAGAGAAAGTCGAAGATTTAAAAAGACCTTATTTGGACTTGAGTTAAAACTAAAACACATAAAAGTGTAAATGTGAAAATAGCGGGTAATTATAGAGTTAGTATTCAAGGGAATACAAAGGAGGTTTAGAAATGGAAGAAATAAAAGAAATCCTAGAAAAGCAGCGGCTGTTTTTCGAGACGGGGAAAACAAAAAACCTTGACTTTCGTGTCAAACAGCTTGAGATTTTAAGGTTAGCAATAACAGAAAGAGAAACTCAGATAATGGAGGCATTAAGGAAAGACTTGAACAAAGATGCATTTGACAGCTATACCACAGAAATAGGATTTGTCTTAAATGAATTAACAGAATTTAAGAAGAACTTGTCTAAATGGGACAGGCCAAAGAGGAAAAGAACTCCAATCATTCATTTCCCAGCCACAAGCCATATTTACAGAGAACCTTATGGTCTTGCTCTTATTATTTCTCCTTGGAACTATCCTTTCCAATTGGCTTTTTCTCCCTTAGTAGGAGCTATAGCTGCAGGGAATTGCACTGTATTGAAACCTTCTGAATTTTCATATCACACATCCCGTGTAATAGAAGAACTAGTCCAAGACAATTTCCCTGAAGAATATATTGCAGTTATATGTGGAGAAAAGGAGCTTACCCAAAAGATTCTTGATGAAAAGTTTGGCTATATCTTTTTCACAGGTAGTGTCAACGTTGGGGAAATTGTGATGTCTGCTGCCGCTAAGCATTTGACTCCTGTAACTTTGGAACTGGGAGGAAAAAGCCCTTGTATAATAGATGAAACCGCAGACTTGGCCTTGGCTGCTAAAAGAATTGTGTGGGGGAAATTCATGAATGCAGGCCAGATATGTGTGGCTCCTGACTATCTTTTGGTAGACCGAAATGTGAAGGAACCCTTAATAGAAGAAATTAAGAAAGTGATCCTTAAGTTTTACGGGCCCGAACCTCACCTTGATGAAAAACACCCAAAAATTATAAATGAAGACCATTATCAAAGATTAGTTAATCTACTAAGTAATCAGGAAATAATCTTGGGAGGAAAGCAGAATAACCGAGATCTTAAGATAGAACCAACCCTTGTAGATAATGTGAACTGGGAAAATCCTCTTATGCAAGAAGAAATCTTTGGCCCTATACTTCCTATACTAGAATTTGAAGACATTAGGCAAGTAGTTTCTATGGTGAACCAACACCCTAAACCATTAGCTCTTTATCTTTTTACCAAATCTAAAAAGGCCCAAGATGTAATCTTAAAAGACATTTCTTTTGGAGGAGGATGCATCAACGATGTGGTGATGCATTTAGTTAATTCCCACCTTCCTTTTGGGGGAGTAGGAAATAGTGGTATGGGAAGTTATCATGGTAAATATAGCTATGAAACCTTTTCCCACAAAAAGAGTATTTTAAAAAAATCTAATCGCTTGGATATTCCTTTAAGGTATCCAACTCATAAGAACTTAAAACTCGCAAAACTTTTTATGAAGTAAGCTTTGATTTTGACCTTATAGAGTCAGCTAATATTAGAGGTTTTTTAGAGAAAGGATGATTTTAAATGGCCGAGAAAAAAAATATTACCATCTTACAAATGAACGATACTCATGGTTATATGGAAGAGCACTGGGAACATTTTTGGGATGGCGCCTATGCTAAACATATTAGAGCGGGTGGTTATCCAAGAATGAAAACATATATAGACCAGGTAAGAAAAGAAAAAAACGGGAATGTGCTTCTGCTAGACGGGGGAGATACTTTCCACGGTACATAACCAGTGGTGAAGTCAAAAGGGCAGGTGCTAGTCCCTCTTTTAAATGATTTGGGAATCAATGCTATGACTGCTCATTGGGAGTTTGCATATGGACCTAAAGTTTTTGATAATCTTTTAGATTCACTCAATTATCCCATGTTGGCCATTAACTGTTATTATAAAGAGACTGATGAGCTAGTGTATAATCCTTATCTTATAAAAGAAGTTAATGGAGTGAAAATAGCTATCATAGGTATTGCAGCCACTATAATTGACAAGGTAATGCCTCCCCACTTTAGTGAAGGACTTTATTTCACTCTTGGAAATGAGGAACTCCCAAGATATATTAAAAAAGTGAAGAATGAAGAGGCTGCAGATATCATACTTGTAATGTCTCATCTTGGGTACCCACAGGAAGCCAAGTTGGCAAGTGAAGTAGAGGGTATTGATATTCTTCTAAGCGCTCATACTCATAATAGAATATACGAACCCAGTATAATTAATGACACAATTATATTCCAATCTGGCTGTCACGGTTCTTTTATGGGGCATATTGATCTTGTAATTGAAGAAAAAAAGATTGTAGAGTACAATCATAGGCTCGTGGTTTTAGACCATGAAATAAAAGAAGATGAAAAGATGAAGTCTAAAATAGAAGCGGTAATGAAGGCAGATCGACAGTTTCTAAATAAAGTGGTTGGAAAAACTAATACTGATTTAAATAGATACACGGTATTAGAATCAACTATGGATAATTTTCTACTTAAGAGTTTGATAGATCTTACAGGAGATCAGATTGCATTTTCAAACGGCTGGAGATATGGGGCTCCCATACCTAAGGGAGATATCACGGTGAATGATTTGTGGAATATAATTCCCGTAAACCCTCCTGTGTCTAGAGGGAAGCTTACAGGTCAAGAACTATGGGATATGATGGAAGAAAATATTGAAAGAACTTTTGCAAAAGACCCATATGAACAGATGGGCGGATATTTAAAAAGATGTATGGGTATTAACTTATATTTTAAAATTGAAAATCCTTACGGTGAGAGGATTCAGAGACTATTTGTTCGCGGCGAACTTGTAGACAAAGATAAAATATATAGGGTGGTATATGTAACTAGTCAAGGGGTGCCTGAGAAATATGGACACGACAAAATAAACTTGGAGATTCACGCTATAGATGCTCTCAAGAAATACCTTGAGAGACACGGAACTGTTGATGCCGAACTTGAAGGAAGTGTTGTTGCCGTATAATATAAAAGGAATTATTATTGTTTGCTAGGCTGATCCTTCTTTTACCGTTGACTTTATGGCTCAAAAAACTCATAATTGTATACGTTGAAGCAGTTTTAACGTGGAGGGAAAAGCCATGGACGATAATGAAAGAAAGTATAAGTTTTCTTGGGATCTGATAGGTGATATCGAACTAGGAAGACCCAATCTAGGGAATACTACGAGAATAGAAAATTACAGATTAATGCAATTTACTTTCAGAGATGTAGTGGAGTCTACTTATGGTGCTGATGCAGCTGATAAGATTTTTTATGAAGCAGGCAAACTGGCGGGCACAGAGTTTTATAATCATAATATGCAAGACGCAACAGATTTATCAGATTTTTTAAAACGACTCCAAACTTTGTTAAGAGATTTTGGAATAGGGATTTTACGAGTAGAACATTCAGATATCGAAACAGGAGAGCTAATCCTTACGGTTTCAGAGGATTTAGACTGTTCTGGATTACCAGAGACGGGAACGGAAATATGTGTTTATGACGAAGGGTTTATAAGCGCACTACTTGAAAGTTTTTCAGGTGTTCCATTTAAAGTAAAAGAGGTTGATTGTTGGTGTACGGGAGATAGAACCTGTAGATTTCATGCTGAAATAATAAAATAGATTAAGGGCGAGGAATTGTTATGCTAGACCATGTTCAGATGATTAAGGAATATATAAGAACACTTCTTTATGATATGAAAATTTCTGATGAAATGCCTGAAGAATTCCGTGACATTGATGGAATGATAGAAATTGACGGTACTTTGAGAGAGCTTAGAAGATCAATCAGAGCCATAGGAATAGGAGCTTTGTCTGAAAAAATCCAAGGAACAGGATATGTTTTTGGAATAATTAAAGACTTGCAATCCGCATTGAGAAATCTTACATGGCAAACCAAAGCTATATCATCAGGTGATTTCTCTCAGCGGGTTGACTTTTTAGGCGAGTTTTCTGATTCCTTTAATAATATGGTTAAAAAACTGGAATCAGCAATTGTGGAGTTAGAAGAAGCAAGAGATCAATTTGAAATGTTTTTCGAAACAATACCAGATGCTACTATTATTATTTCAGTTGAAGATGGAAGTATATTAGATTGTAACCGTGCTTTTGAAACCATGATAGGGAACTCCAAAAACACATTAAGACATCAAGCTATGAAGGGAATAGGCTTATTTAGAAACTCAAAGCAAGAAAATATATTTTGCAAGGCTGTTCGAAAAAGAAGCAAGGGTCATAACTTATTGATTGAACTTACAAACCAAGAGGACAATTTGATTTATGGCCTTTTTTCTTGGGATACAATTGTAGTGGAAGGGAAAAAGCACATACTTTGCGTTATCAAGGATATTACTGAAAGGAAGAAAATGGAAGAAGAAATCCGGAGGTTGTCGGAAACCGATGGTCTGACACAGATTAATAACCGGATGAAATTGGATTCAGTTTTGAACCTGGAGATTGAGAGGCTGTCAAGAAGCGATTCTGTATGCAGCATAATACTACTTGACATAGACTACTTTAAGTCCGTTAATGACACCTATGGGCACCTTGTAGGAGATGCTGTTCTTAAGGAAGTTGCAGAAATAATTAAACAAGGAGTTCGCAAAATAGATACAGTTGGTAGGTGGGGCGGAGAAGAATTTATGGTTATAATGCCGTTAACAGACATCTCTAAAGGAAAAGTTCTTGCTGAAAAATTACGTAAGAAAATATCCGACCATGTTTTTACGGGTGCTAAAAGTCTTACAGCAAGTTTTGGTATAGCCGAAAGTAGAGGGGGCCTATGTTCTGTAGAATTAGTTGCAAAAGCTGACGCGGCTATGTATCAAGCCAAAGAATCTGGAAGAAATCAAGTTTGCTAATTCTTAAAAAGTTCACATTGAACAATCTCTTATGTTGTGGTAATCTAATATGATTTTAGAATTTTAATACAGTATACATAGGAGAAAAATATCATGGAGATTATGAAAACAGAGATAGCTAACCCTTCACCATTAGGTCTTCTAGGATTTGGCATGACTACATTGCTGCTAAACCTTCATAACGCAGGAATAATTCCTCTTTCAATAGTAATAGTTGCTATGGGATTCGCTCTTGGTGGTGCAGCACAAATAATTGCTGGGATTATGGAGTTTAAAAAGAACAATGTTTTTGGTGCTACAGCATTCACGGCTTATGGATTCTTTTGGTGGTCGCTGATTATTATTTGGATTAACCCATTTGATGGTATTGCAGCGGCAGATGATATTAGCATGGGCTTTTATCTTCTGATTTGGGGAATTTTTACATTTATGATGTTTATAGGGACTTTAAAGCATAACACTGCACTTCAAACTGTATTTCTTAGCTTAACTATTCTTTTCCTGCTATTAGCCTTAGGGGATTTTACTGGAATTCATATAATTAAAATTTTAGCTGGTTGGGTTGGTATAATATGTGGTTTGTCAGCTATCTATGCTAGTCTAGCTCAAGTTATTAATAATGAGTGTGGAAGAGATCTTCTACCACTTTAAAGATGCTTTTATTGTTGGCAAACATATGTTGTGTAGGGTATCCTAATAACATAGAAATGTTAATATATTAACACATTAAAAGGAGGCCTTTATGAAATTACAAGATAAAGTTGCTATTGTCACTGGAGCAAGCTCTGGAATGGGAAGAGATATAGCT